>DASZSS010000313.1:0-7807 GCA_035548535.1 Steroidobacteraceae bacterium | reverse complement strand
CGGTGCGGTCCCGGTGAGGCGCTCGAGAACGCGCGAGCGCCAGTCGATGCGCTCGCCGCTAGCCCCCGCCACTCGTTCCGCCCTTGATGCCGCCGCGCGTGAGCTCGGTCGGGTCGAGCAGACGCGCCAGCTCCTCCCGCGGGAGATCCGTCATCTGCGCGGCCACCTCGCGAATCGGCTTGCCCTCCTTGTAGGCCTGCTTCGCGATCGCCGCTCCCTTGTCGTAGCCGATCACCGAATTCAGCGCCGTGACGAGAATTGGATTGCGATCGAGCGCCTCGGCGAGCCGCGCTTCGTTGACCTTGAAGCCCGCGATCGCATCCTTCGCGAGCGCGCGGAAGGCGGCGGCGAGCAAGCGGATACTCTCCAGCACGTTGTGCGCGATTACCGGCAGCATCACGTTCAGCTGGAAGTTGCCGGACTGCCCGGCAATCGTGACCGTCGTGTCGTTGCCGATCACCTGCGCCGCGACCATCGCCGCCGCTTCCGGAATGACCGGATTCACCTTGCCCGGCATGATGCTGCTGCCCGGCTGCAGCGCCGGGAGTGCGATCTCCCCGAGACCGGCGAGCGGACCGCTGTTCATCCAGCGCAAGTCGTTGGCGATCTTCATGAGGCCCACGGCGATGGTCTTCAGCTGCCCCGAAAGCTCCACCGCGGCATCCTGCGTTGAGAGCGACTCGAAGTAGTTCGGGCTCGGCGCGAAGTCGATGCCGGTGAGCTGCGCCAGCTCCGCCGCGAAGGTCTTGCCGAAGTCCGGGTGTGCGTTGATGCCCGTGCCCACCGCCGTGCCGCCCTGCGCGAGCTTCAGCAAGCGCGGCTCGACGCTCTTCAGGCGCGCGATGCCGTTTTCGATCTGCTGGCGCCAGCCCGACAGCTCCTGCCCGAGCGTCACCGGCATGGCGTCCATCAAGTGCGTGCGGCCCGTCTTCACGATGCCGCCCACCTCGCGCTCCTTCGTACGCAGCACCTCGCGCGCGCTCTCGAGCGCGGGCACGAGATCGTTCTTCACCGAGAGCGCCGCGCTGACGTGAATCGTCGTCGGGATCACGTCGTTGCTGCTCTGACCCATGTTCACATGGTCGTTCGGGTGCACGGGGCGCCCGAGCCGGGTGCTCGCGAGGCGCGCGATCACCTCGTTCGCATTCATGTTGGTGCTGGTGCCGGAGCCGGTCTGGAAGACGTCGATCGGGAAATGCGCGTCGTGCTTGCCGGCCGCCACTTCGGCCGCCGCCATGTCGATGGCCGCCGCCACCTCCGCCGGCAGCAGGCCGAGCTTCGTATTCGCGCGCGCCGCCGCCTGCTTCACGAATCCGAGCGCACCGATGAACGCCCGCGGCATCGTGAGCCCGCTGATCGGGAAATTCTGCACCGCGCGCTGCGTCTGCGCGCCCCACAGGGCATCGCTCGGCACCCTGAGCTCGCCCATGCTGTCGCGCTCGGTACGAAAGGAAGTCGTCATGCAAAGCTCCGAAGCTAAATCGGTGTCGGGATACGCTAAGATCGTGAATCTTAACATTCGCATGCCGCCGCAACTCATGTCCTCGCCTTCTCTCGACGCGCTTTCCCCAGTCGACGGTCGCTATCGCGCGGCGACCGAGCCGCTGCGCGGCCTGCTCACCGAGGCCGGGCTGATCCGCGAGCGCATCCGCGTCGAGGCGCTCTGGCTCGTGCATCTTGCGGGCTCGGTGCCGCAGTTCGCGGGCGCGAAGCTGCCCGACAGCGTGCGTGCCCGCGCGGCCGAGCTCGCTCACGAGCCCCCGGCGGACGCGGCCGCGGCGGTGAAGGCCATCGAGGCGAAGATCAACCACGACGTGAAGGCGGTCGAGTACTACGTGCGAGGCGAGCTGAGCGCCGCCGGCGCATCGGAGGCCACGCTCGAACTCGTGCACTTCGCGCTGACGTCCGAAGACGTCAACAACGTCAGCTACGCCCGGCTCCTCGCGCAGGCGCGCGTCGTCCTGATGCGAAATCTCGAGAAAGTCGCGGTGGCGCTCACCGGACTCGCGCACCAGTACGCCGAATTGCCGATGCTCGCGCGGACGCACGGACAGCCCGCGAGTCCGACTACGCTCGGCAAGGAAGTCGCCAACTTCGTCGCCCGTCTGCGTCGCGCCATGCAGCGCTGGCAGAGCGTGGCGATTCTCGGCAAGTGGAACGGCGCGGTGGGCAACTTCAACGCGCACGTCTCGGCCGCACCGCAAGTCGATTGGCCGCACGTGAATCAGCGCTTCGTCGAATCGATCGGCCTGCAGTACAACCCGTACACGACGCAGATCGAGCCACACGACTGGATCGCGGAGTACTGCGATGCCGTCGCCGCGATCGACACGATCCTCATCGACCTGTGCCGCGACTTCTGGGGCTACATCTCGCTCGGCTACTTCCGGCAGCGGCCGAACGCGAACGAGGTCGGCTCCTCGACGATGCCGCACAAGGTGAACCCGATCGATTTCGAGAACGCCGAGGGCAATCTCGGCGTCGCGAACGCGCTGCTGCGTCACTTCGCGGACAAGCTCCCGATCTCGCGCTGGCAGCGTGACCTCACCGATTCCACCGTCCTGCGCAACGTCGGCGTGGCGCTCGCGCATGCGCTCATCGGCTGGCGCGCGCTCGATCGCGGGCTGACCAAGATCGAGGCGAACCCGGCGCGGCTCGCCGCGGACATCGGCGAAGCGTGGGAGGTGCTCGGCGAAGCCGTGCAGACCGTGCTGCGCGCCGCGGGCGTGCCGAACGGCTACGAGAAGCTGAAGGAATTCACGCGCGGCCAGGCGATCACGGCCGAGGCGCTCGGAACCTTTATTGATACGCTGCCGCTCCCGCCGGCGGAGAAGACGCGCCTGAAGGCGCTGCGACCGGCCGATTACACCGGTCTTGCCGCGCGACTCGCGAAAGACATCTGAATTCGAGCGATGGGCGTGATGCGGATCATGCCGCGCGCTGTGTCGGTCACCTGCGACGCGCCCGTCCGAAATGCGAATTACGCCGCGATTTCAGGCATCTGCGCGCGCGGCGAGCGTGCAAAACGTGACCCGGTCGACAAAGCCTCGGCGCTTGGTTTTCTAAGATCGCCAAGCCTGCCACGCGCAGGTTATGACATCAGGCGCCGATAAGTGACTACAACCGGGGAATCGGATGCGAACAGCGCGCTGGCCCAGCTCGCCAGCGCCCGGTATGCGCCCGAGTCCGCGAGCCCGAGCCCTTCACCGGCCAAGTCCGCCGAGTCCCTGATGGTCCTCACGACGCTCGCCGAAGCGCGCGCCGCCGCGAACAAGGCCGCCGCTTCCGCCCAGCGTCTGATCTCGATCTACACGCCCGATCTCGAGCCCGAGCTCTATGACCAGACGCCCTTCCTCGAGATCATCAAGCATTTCGTGCTCGCGCGGAGCTTTTCGAAGGTGCGCGTGCTGCTCGTCGAGCCCGCGCGCGTCATGCGCGACAGCAACCGGTTCGTCGCGATGGGCCGGCGGCTCTCGAGCTGCATCGACATCCGCTACGTCAACGGCGACGCGCCCCAGCGTGCCTCGGCGTATCTCATCGCGGACGATCGCGCGATCGTGTTCCGCATGCGCGCGGACACCTGGGATGGCATCGCGGATTTCAACAATCCGCCGGTCGCCAAGCTCTACCTCACCGAGTTCGATACCGTCTGGAACGCGAGCGCGCCGGAGCACGGCCTGCGCGCGGCGCGGCGCGGTTGAGCCCACGGCATGAGCGAGGAAGCTGCACGCGCGCCCGCTATACTCACGCGCATGCCGCTGAAGCCCGATGTCACTGTGGCGGCCGTGAGCGAACAGGACGGCCGCTTTCTCGTCGTCGAAGAGCGCATCAATCAGCGCCTCGTGTTCAATCAGCCGGCTGGACACGTCGAGCCGGGCGAGACGCTGCTCGAAGCGGTGATCCGCGAGGTGCGCGAAGAAACCGCCTGGCTGTTCGAGCCGGCGCACATGCTCGGCGCGTATCTCTGGCGCAATCCCTCGAACGGGAGATCAACGCTGCGCTTCGCCTTCACGGGCACCGTCTCCGACCATCGCCCCTCCCAGCCCCTTGACAAGGGCATCGTGACGACGCACTGGCTCTCGCGAGCGGAGCTGCAAGAGCGCGAACCGCGGCTGCGCAGCCCTCTCGTCCTGCGCTGCGTGGACGACTACCTCGGCGGCAAGCGTCTGCCTCTCGATTCGGTGGCCTATCTCGATTTGCACACCGCCAGCTCGGTGCGCGCGGTAAACCTGTAGCGAGCGCTGTCATCCGGCGGGATGACAGCGCTGCGGTAAGTCGCCCTACGGCGGCCCGGACGCGTACAATTCGCGCCATGTCCCGTGTGATCGTCGGCCTCTCGGGCGGAGTCGATTCCGCCGTCGCTGCGCTGCTGCTCAAAGAGCAGGGCCACGAGGTTCAGGGGCTCTTCATGAGCAACTGGGACGAGGCGGACGACGACGTCTACTGCACCTCCGCCGCGGACTTCCAGGACGCGCGCGCGGTGGCGAACGAGCTCGGCATTCCGCTCCATCGCGTGAGCTTCGCCGCCGACTACCGCGCGCGGGTCTTTGAGTATTTCCTCGCCGAGCAGCGCGCCGGCCGCACGCCGAACCCCGATGTCCTCTGCAACCGCGAGATCAAGTTCGGCGTGGCCCTGCGCTACGCGATGCGTCTCGGCGCCGATCTCTTTGCGACCGGACACTACGCGCGGCTGCGCCGCGGACCGGAAGGTCCGGAGCTGCTGAAGGCGCTGGATCGCTCGAAGGACCAGACGTACTTCCTGCACGCCGTCGCGCGGCGCGACTTCGAGCGCGCGCTCATGCCCATCGGCGAGCTGCAGAAGCACGATGTGCGCGAGCGCGCTCGCCGCGCCGGCCTGCCCGTCTTCGACAAGCCGGACAGCACCGGGATCTGCTTCATCGGTGAGCGCCCGTTTCGGGACTTTCTCGGCAAGTTCCTGCGCGATGAGCCTGGGCCGATCGAAACGCCGGACGGCGAACGGCTCGGCACCCATCGCGGGCTCGCGTTCTACACGCTCGGCCAGCGCGAGGGGCTGCAGATCGGCGGACGCCGCGGGCGCGACGAGGCGCCGTGGTATGTCGCCATCAAAGACCACGCGCGCAATGCGCTCATCGTGGTACAGGGTCACGACCATCCGCTCCTCACGAGCCGTGCGTTGGTGACGGGCCCGGTGCACTGGCTGAAGGCAGCACCGCCGAGCGCGTTCCCTTGCACCGTGAAGGTTCGCTACCGGCAACCGGACCAGCGCGCCGTGCTCGAGCCGCGCGCGGATGGAACGTGTCGCATCGTTTTCGACGACCCGCAGCGTGCCGTGACGCCGGGTCAGTTCGCAGTGATCTACGACGACGAGCGCTGCCTCGGTGGCGCCGTCATCGAATCCGTCGCGCAAGCGCCGCCAAACCGGGTGGCAGCGTGACGGCTCCGTATAATTCGCTTCTTTCGAGTTGGAGTGGGCAGCATGGCGGATAGCTTCAAAGCGCGTTCAGCGCTCAAGGTGGGTGATCGGTCGTACGAAATCTGGCGTCTCGACGCCCTGCCGCAGGAGAAAGTCGCCCGGCTTCCCTACTCGCTCAAGATCCTTCTCGAGAACCTGCTGCGCTCCGAAGACGGCGTGAACGTCACCAAGGCCGACATCGAGGCGCTGCTCAACTGGGACCCGCAGGCGGTGCCCTCGTATGAGATTGCGTTCACGCCGTCGCGCGTCATCCTGCAGGACTTCACCGGCGTGCCGTGCGTGGTGGACCTCGCGGCGATGCGCGATGCCATCGTGCGCCTCGGCGGCGATCCGGAGAAAGTGAACCCGCTCGCGCCCGCGGAGCTCGTCATCGACCACTCGGTGCAGGTCGATGAGTACGGCACGCCCGCGGCGCTCAGCGCGAACAACACCATCGAGTTCGCGCGCAACCGCGAGCGCTACGCGTTCCTGCGCTGGGGGCAAAAGGCGTTCCGCAACTTCAGCGTCGTGCCGCCGAACACGGGCATCGTGCACCAGGTTAACCTCGAATATCTCGGCCGCGTGGTGTTCGACGCCGAAGAGAACGGCACGCGCCGCGCGTATCCCGACACGCTCGTCGGCACGGACTCGCACACGACCATGATCAACGGCCTGGGCGTGCTCGGCTGGGGCGTGGGCGGCATCGAAGCCGAGGCGGCGATGCTCGGCCAGCCGGTCACGATGCTCATTCCGCAGGTCATCGGCTTCAAGCTCACCGGCACCTTGCAGCCGGGCGCCACCGCGACGGACCTCGTGCTCACCGTGACGGAGATGCTTCGCAAGAAGGGCGTCGTCGACAAGTTCGTCGAGTTCTTCGGTGACGGCCTCGCCAACCTGCCGCTCGCCGATCGCGCGACCATCGCGAACATGGCGCCGGAATACGGCAGCACGTGCGGCATCTTCCCGATCGACGAAGAGACGATCCGCTACCTCGAGCTGTCCGGCCGTCCGCGCGAGCGCATCGACCTCGTGCGGGCCTACGCGCAGGCGCAGGGCATGTGGCGCACGCAGGGCGCGCCGGCCGCGCAGTACACCGATGTGCTCGAGCTGGATCTCGGAAAGGTCGAGCCGAGCCTCGCGGGTCCGCGGCGTCCGCAGGATCGCGTGCCGCTGCGCACCGCCAAGAGCGTGTACGAGACGAGCGCCGCGAAGACCGCGACCGAACGGGCCGCGAAGAATCCGACGGCGAAGGGCTCCGCGCAGGTCACTCTCGACGGCCAGACGTTCGAGCTGAAAGACGGCGCGGTGCTGATCGCGGCCATCACGAGCTGCACGAATACGTCGAACCCTTCGGTCATGCTCGCGGCGGGACTCCTCGCGCGCAAAGCCAAGGAGCGCGGGCTGCGTGCGAAGCCGTGGGTGAAGACGAGCCTCGCCCCCGGCTCGCGCGTCGTCACGGATTACTACAAGAAGGCCGGGCTGCTCGACGATCTCGCGGCGGTCGGCTTCTACCTCGTCGGCTACGGCTGCACCACTTGCATCGGCAACTCGGGGCCGCTGAAGCCGGAAATTTCCGCGGGCGTGAAAGCCGGCGATCTCATCGCCTGCTCGGTGCTCTCCGGCAACCGCAACTTCGAAGGTCGCGTCCATCCGGAAGTGCGCATGAACTTCCTCGCGTCGCCGCCGCTCGTCGTGGCGTACGCGCTCGCGGGCTCGCTCGACGTCGATCTCACGAAGGAGCCCCTCGGCACCGACAAGAGCGGCAAGCCGGTGATGCTCGCCGACATCTGGCCGAGCGATCGGGAGGTGCAGGACGCGATCCTGCGCTCGATCGACTCGAACATGTTCCGCCAGAGCTATGCGAGCGTGTTCGCGGGCGATGCGAACTGGGCGGGCATCGACGTTCCCGCCGGCAAGCGCTACGCCTGGGATGCGAAGTCGACGTACGTGAAGCATCCGCCCTACTTCGAGGGCATGACGATGACGCCCGCGGCAATCAGCGACATCAAGGGCGCCCGCGTGCTCGCGCTGCTCGGCGATTCGGTGACGACGGACCACATCTCGCCGGCGGGCAACATCGCGAAGACGAGCCCGGCCGCGAAGTACCTCGTCGCGCAGGGCGTCGATCCGAAGGACTTCAACTCGTACGGCGCCCGCCGCGGCAATCACGAGGTGATGATGCGCGGGACGTTCGCGAACATCCGCCTGCGCAATCTCATGGTGCCCGGCGTGGAAGGCGGCGTCACCGTGCATCTGCCCGATGGCGAGCAGATGTCGATCTACGACGCGGCCATGAAGTACAAGCAGGAAGGTCAGCCGCTCGTCATCATCGCGGGCCGCGAGTACGGCACCGGCTCCTCGCGCGACTGGGCC
>DASZSS010000312.1:0-5411 GCA_035548535.1 Steroidobacteraceae bacterium | reverse complement strand
ACAAGACGCGCCATCCCGTGCTCGGCAACCTGCCCGCCGATCCGCGGACGCGGCCCGATCAGACGGCACCGTGGGCGCTGTGCATCTCGCCGACCACACCGCAGTACCTGTTCGCCGTCGATGCCGAGCCGGGGCGGCTCTACAAGATGACGCTCGACGGCAAGATCCTCGGCGTGCTGGGCGAATCGGGCAGGCGCCTCGGGCAGTTCAACTGGCCGCATGCGATCGCGTGTCCGACGGAGAACACGATCTTCATTGCGGACATGAACAACTGGCGCGTTCAGAAGCTGACGCTCCATCCGCAAGAACATGACCGGTGAGCAACGTGAGCGCGGCGCAAGTCAGGCGCTCGTCGTGGCGGCGTCGTCGATGGGTACCGTGTTCGAGTGGTACGACTTCTTCGTCTTCGGCACGCTGGCCTCGACGATCGCGCACAACTTCACCGCGGGCAGCGAGAGCGCCGGCTTTCTGTTCGCGCTCGGTGCGTTTGCGGCCGGCTTCTTCGTGCGGCCGTTCGGCGCGCTCTTCTTCGGTCACATCGGCGATCGCGCCGGCCGCAAGCGGGCCTTTCTGCTGACGATCTCGATCATGGGTGCAGCCACCGTCGCAATGGGTCTGCTGCCCACGGCGCAGCAGGTGGGGCTGCTGGCGCCGGTGCTGCTCGTGCTGACCCGCGTGCTTCAGGGGTTCGCGATGGGCGGCGAATACGGTGGTGCGGCGGTCTACGTCGCCGAGCATGCCGAGCCGCGCAACCGCGGCTTTCTGACCGGATGGATTCAGGCGACCGCGGCGCTCGGTCTCGTG
The DNA here is from genome assembly GCA_035548535.1 of Steroidobacteraceae bacterium. GTDB lineage: Bacteria > Pseudomonadota > Gammaproteobacteria > Steroidobacterales > Steroidobacteraceae > JADGHX01. The sequence continues at coordinate 4,607 of DASZSS010000312.1, read as the reverse complement.
CTGGCTTTGGCGGTCGTGCTCGCAACGCGTCTGCTGACCGGTGAAGAAGCGTTTCAGCAATGGGGTTGGCGCGTGCCGTTCCTGCTCTCCGCAGTCTTGCTCGGCGTCTCCCTGTGGATTCGCCTCGAGCTGGCGGAGAGCCCAGTCTTCGAACAGATGAAGCGGGCGCGCGACGTGGCGCGCGCACCCGCATCCGAGGCGTTTCGCGGCCAGAATCTGCGCCGGGTTCTCACTGCGCTGGTCTGCATCCTGCTGGCGCAGGGCGCAGTCTGGTACACGGCGCATTTCTACGCGCAGTTCTTTCTCGAGCGCGTGCTCAAGGTCGAAGGTCGCACCGTGAACGGATTGCTGGTCGCGGGCGTGGTGCTCTCGGCCGGCGGGTACGTGCTCTTTGGATGGCTCTCGGACCGCGTGGGCCGCAAGCCCGTGATGCTGGCCGGGATGGTGCTGTCTGCCGTCGCATACGTGCCGGCCTTCCAGGCGCTGACCGCGCATGCCAATCCGGCTCTCGAAGCGGCGGCGAGTCGCGCGCCGGTCACGGTCTACGCGGATCCCGCGGATTGTCATCTGCAGTTCGATGTCATCGGCCGTCGCACATTCGACAGCTCGTGCGATGTCGTGCGGCGTCTCCTTTCAGATGCAGGGATTCCGTACCGAAGCGTCGCGACGGAGCAGGGCACGCTCGCGAGAGTGACCGTCGGCGCAGTCACCGTGGCCAGTGCCACCCTCACCGGAGCCAATCCGGCCGGCGCGTCGGCGGAGCGCACGCGCATCCGCAGCGAATTGCAGGACGCGCTCGTCTCTGCCGGCTATCCGCGCGCAGCGGCGGCAGCGGGCGTCGACACCGTCGCTGTTCTCCTGATCCTCGTTCTGCTCATGCTGGCATCGACGGCGCTATACGGGCCGCAGGCCGCGGCGCTCGTCGAGCTCTTTCCCGCGCGCATTCGCTACACGGCGCTCTCCGTGCCTTACAACATCGGCACCGGCTGGGTGGGAGGGCTTCTGCCCGTCAGTTCGTTCGCGATCGTCGCGGCGACCGGAAACATCTACTCGGGTCTGGCGTATCCGCTGGCTTTCACACTGATCGGCATCGTCGCGACCGTGCTGCTTCTTCCGGAAACGCGCGCGAAGCCGCTGGACGAGCTACGCCCGGCCGCTGCACAAGGGATCGACGGATGAATAGACGACACCTCCTCGCGAGCCTCGCCGCGACGGCAGCGGCCTGGTCATTGCCCGCGTCGGGCGCATCGAGCGGGGCACGCTCGCCGGGGCGCATCGTCGACGTGCATGCACACTACTATCCGCCGGTGCTGAAGGCGTTGGGCCTGCCCGGCCCGATGAACGCATGGAGCCTGCAACGGCACATGGAGGAGATGGACGCTGCCGGCGTCACGCGCTCGCTGTTTTCGTTGACCACGCCCGGAATCGTGGCGAAAGGGGACGAGGGCCGGAAGCTCACGCGAGAGTCGAACGAGTACGCGGCGAAGACCTGCGCCGAGCAGCGCGGCAAGCTGGGATTCTTCACGTATGTCCAGCTCGAGGATCTCGATGTGGCGCTACAGGAGCTCGAGTACGGCTTGGACGTGCTGAAGGCGCAGGGCGTCGGGCTCTTCACGAGCTACGGCAATCGCTGGCTCGGCGATCCGTACTTCGATCCGGTGTTCGCCGAGCTCGAGCGGCGCAAGGCGATCGTCTATGTGCATCCGACCGGACCCGCCTGCTGCAGCCGCCTGCTCCCCGGCTTGTTCGACACGCTGATCGAGTACGGCACCGATACGACGCGCGCGATCGCGAGCTACATCTATCGAGGCGCGGCGCGCCGCTTCCCCAACGTGCGCATGATCTGGAGCCACTCGGGCGGGACGATGCCGTTTCTCATCGAGCGCTTCGACGGTGAGGATCGATCCGAAGCCGCGAAGCGCGCGGCTCCCGAGGGCTTTCGCGCGGCGGCCGGGCGGTTCTTCTATGACATCGCGCAGGCATCGAATTCCGTCGCGACGACCGCGCTGCGCAGCGTCGTCCCCGTGAATCACATCGTGTTCGGCACGGACTACCCGTTCCGAACGCCTCTCGAGCACGTCACGGCATTGCAGGAAAGCGGCGTGTTCAGCCGCAGCGAGCTCAACGGCGTGTACCGGGGCAATGTCGAGCAGTTCCTGCCGGCTCTCTTGAGCTGACGGCAAGTTTTTTTCCGGAGAAGTTACTCATGTCGAGCAAGGGCGAGCGCATGAAAGGGGCTGTGCTGGGGATGCTGGCAGCGGGGGCTGCGGCGGCGATGCCGGCTCTGGGCAAAGACATCATGCTCATGAATCGCATCGGGCCATCGAAGATGGAGCTGTACATCGCGAATGCGGACGGCTCGGGTGAGCGCCGTCTGCTGCCGGATTCGAACGCGCTCGACTACGACCCGAGCTTCTCCCCGGACGGCCAGTGGATCGTGTTCACGTCGGAGCGCGACGGCGCGGGCTCCGGGCAAGCCGATATCTGGCGCGTGCATCCTGATGGCACCGGCCTCGAGCGGCTCACGAACGATACATCCATGGAAGATGCGGGGGCGCTTTCCCCAGACGGCAAGAAGCTCGCGTATGTGTCGACGAAGGGCGGCGCCCGTACCGCGAATATCTGGGTGATGGATCTCGGGACACATCGCGCGAAGAACCTGACGGGCGACGGCAAGTCGGCTCCGCCGCTCACGATGAACGGCAATTTCCGTCCCTCGTGGTCTCCCGATGGGCAATGGATCGCCTTCACCTCGGATCGCGGCGAGAAATGGTCGGGTGCCGAGGGCGGCGCCGGAGCGGGGCACTGGCAGCCCACGAGCCTCTACGTCATGCGCGCGGACGGCAGCGGCCTGCGGCGGCTCACCACCGTTGCGCCGGCCGACACCGTCGGCTCGCCGAAGTGGTCGGCCGATGGGAAGAAGATCGTCGTCTACCAGATGCCGACGCGCGACACGTTCGCCGCGCGCATGGACGGCTTCCCCGGCGTGCGCTTCGCGACGACCTCGCAGATCATGGAAATCGACGTGGCGACGGGCGCGGCGCAGGCGTTGACGAGCGGCCCGGGACTGAAGACAAATCCGCAGTATCTGCCCGACGGCCGCGTTGGCTTTCTGTACAAGGCGTCGTCGCAAGACGCGCCGAGCGCGGGCATTGCGTACACCGGCGGCGGCGCGGGACCGCGCGGCGTCGTGCGCAATCCGTCGTGGTCCCCGGACGGCCGCATGGTCGTCTACTATAAGCTCGATCTCACGAATCGGGCGCAGTACACGCCGCTCTATAGCTGGGACCCGAAGCGGGAGTACCGCTACACGGATGTGTTTCCGGCGATCTGCCCGAAGTCCGGCAAGCTCGCACTTACCGACCTCGACTTTCCGTTCGGCAATCCGACGGCCTCCGTGAGCGTCATGAACCCCGACGGCACCGAGCGCAAGAAGCTGTTCCAGCGGCAGGACGGCGCCTCGCTCGTGCCGACGTGGTCGCCCGATTGCCAATGGATCGCGTTCGGCTTCGGCACGTTCTTCGGCGGCCGCGGCTTCGGCCCGGCGCACATCCACATGGTCAAGGTCGATGGCTCGGAGGACAAGGAAGTGCTGAGCGGCAAGTTCAACGTCGGGTTCCCCACGTGGAGCCCCGATGGCAAGACCATCGTGTATCGCGTGTGGGGCGATGAGCACAGCAAGGAAGCGCGCGGCCTGCGTGCGCTCAAGCTGGTGGATCACTCGGTGAAGGTGTTGACGACGGAATGGGACAACTTCCCGTTCTACTCGCCGAGCGGCGACCGCATCGTGTTCACGCGGCGCATGCCGGACGCCGACTTCGAGGTCTTCACGATGAAGCCCGATGGCACCGACGTGACGCGACTCACGACGACGCGCGGCGCGGACGCGCATGCGACCTGGTCGGAGACCGGCAAGGAGATCTGGTTCGAGAGCTCGCGCACCGGCTTCAAGGACGAAGCCGCGCTCTACGACACTTCGCCGCAGCCCTACGCGCAGGTGTTCCTGATGAACCGTGACGGAACGAACGTGCGTCAGCTCACCGATAGCAAGTGGGAAGACTCGATGGGCGTCTATCTCGAGGGCAAGTGATGTCACACGAGCTTCACGAGCGACCGCGATGGTCGCGCCGGCGCGTGCTGCAGCTCGCCTCCGGCGCGGCGTCGCTCGCGGCCGGTCACGCCTTGGCGCAAAGCGCCGGGCCCGCGCCGCCGCGCGGCGGCCCGTTCGGCGCGTCACCGGCGACGATCATTCACAGCGAGCTGAAACAGCTTTCCGCGACGACCTACGCGTTCTTACAGCGCGAAGCGCCGGGGCAGAGCAACTATTCCGTGTCCAATTTCGGCATCGTCGTGGGGCCGCGCAGCCTGCTCGCCATCGATGCCGGAGGAGGGCCGCAGCACGCGCGCAACTTCATCGCCGCCGCGAAGCCCTTCGGCAAGCCGTTCGATCGTGTCGTGATCACGCACTCGCATCCCGATCACATCGTCGGGCTGACGCAGTTTCCGCCGGATATCGAGATCGTTGCGCAGGAGGCGACGCGCACGCAGATGGCCGCGATGGGCGCGATGCCGACGCCGGCGTACTGGGCGACGAACCCGGCGTGGGG
>DASZSS010000311.1:0-8911 GCA_035548535.1 Steroidobacteraceae bacterium | reverse complement strand
GATCCGTCGGCGGCGGCCGCCATGGTACGCGAGGCGGTGCGAAGCTGCGTGCACGCGTGGGCGTCACTGCATCGCGCGGTCATTCACAATCTGTCCGGCGGCTTGGATTCATCGATCGTCTTGTCGTGCCTCGTGAATGCGACCAGTCGCCCGCAGATTACGTGTCTTCACTATTTTGCGCCCGCCAGCAGTGAGGACGAGCGCAAGTACGCGCGCCTCGCTGCGAGCCATTTTCGAGCCGAACTAGTCGAGTGTCCCCTCGATGCAGCCGCGCTCGACCTGCGGAAGCTGCTACGCATCCGCTATACGCCGCGACCTTGGTTCTACATATACGACCTCGAGCAAGGGCCGCTCGAAGCGCAGGTCGCGGCGAGCCGCGGCGCGACCAGCATATTTTCGGGCGCGAGTGGTGACGGGCTCTTCATGCAGGCGCGCGCCGAGCTTGCGATCGCAGACTACCTGCGTATTCACAGGTGGCGGCCGCATCTGCTGCGCATTGCCTTGGATGCCGCGCGCATCACGCGTACATCGGTGTGGCAGGTCCTGCGTCAAGGCATGGCCAGACATTTCAGACGGCCGATATCGAGCAGCCTCAGCGAGCTGGATACCGTTCGCACGCTGGTGCCACGCGAGGTATTCGCGGCCGCACGCGACGATGACTCGCTGATTCACCCATGGCTCGCGGGTGTGCGCGACATTCCACCGGGACTGCGCTGGCACATCATGTGCGTCTCGATACCGCCGACGTTCTATAGCTCGTTTTCAGACGGACCGCTCGAGCGGACGGCTGTGCTGTTCTCGCAGCCTCTGATCGAGCTCTGTCTGCGGATTCCCAGCTATGTGTGGATATCCGGCGGATGCGACCGGTCGGTGGCGCGCGCGGCGTTTGCACAGGATCTTCCCGCTCTCATCACCCGGCGCACGCAGAAGGGCGCGATCGATCGGCACAATCTACGACTGATGCACAAGAACCGGGCCTTCCTGCGCGAAATGCTGCTCGATGGTCTGCTCGTGCGTCACGGATTGCTGGATCGCAAGCGGCTCGAGGAATTTCTGGGTGCAGGCTCGACTCCGCTCGGCTTCGAGTACAACGAAGTGCTTCGGCAGCACCTATGCACGGAAGTCTGGCTCCGGCGCTGGACGACGCTCACCAATCCTTGCGGATGCTGAGGCTGAGAACGCGCCCGAGGAGATCTCCGTTTTCTTGGTCGTAACCCAAGCCAACCTGATTGTTGAGGAAGGGAGGGTGGCGGTCGAAGGCGTTCTCGGCGTTGAAGGCGATCGTGATTCCCGAAAGCGGCGCAGCTCGCGTGCGGCCGGTCGTGTAGGCGATGTTGAAATCGAAGGTCGTCCAAGAATCGACGTGTCGAGCGGGTTCGCTCGCGATGTCGCGGTAGTCGTCGTAGTACGTGACGAGCGCACTCGTGCTCCAGGACCCGCGTCGCCAAGTCGCCGCACTGCGCAGACGCAGGTCGATGGGGTTGTTCTGCGTGCTCACTTTCTCGATCAGTGGTGCGCCGGGCGCCGTCGCCTCCGCGAAGGAGAAGATGTACGTGCCGTCGAGCCGCCACGTGAGTGAGCCGGCCGCGAAGTCGCGCTGGTACTCGCCGAGAAGATCGATGCCGGTCGTGCGCATCAACTCACTGTTGCGCACCCGCAGATCCACTAGCGCGTCAACGGGCACGTCGAGACACGTGGCGGCATCGATATTGATGAGCGGTGCTCTCTGGCAAAACGCCGCGCGCTCCGCGGAGCTCGGGCTATGTGTAACGATGGCGGCGTAAAAGGGATCGGAGAGGAGAGTCGCGCTCGCGGCAGGTTGGTTCATCCGATCCGTGAAGTGCGTATGGAAGTAGGTCAGGGCGGTGGATAGACCGGGTACAAAGGGCACGTCCAAGTCGACGCCCGCCGAAAAGCTGCGCGCACGCTCTTCGCGCAAGTGCGCGTTCTTGCCCGATTCGAGGAGGACGAGCGACTGACCATTCGGGGCAGCCGAATTCGGCAATGCAATGAGCGTGACGAAATTGCTGCTCTCATCGAGGTCGAGCAGATTCGGCGGCCGGAACGAGCGAGACCAATTCGCCCGCAGCTTCATCAGATCGCTCGGCGACCAAGTCAGGCCGAGCCGTGGTGTGATGATGTGCCCGAAGTCACTGTAGTGCTCGTAGCGCGCCGCCAGTGAGGCTTCCAAACGATTGCGGGCCGGGGTATCAGCCCCTGGGCCGAGAATCGGTAGCGACAGCGCGACGAACCCCGCGCCGACGCGACGATTGAGATCGTGGCGCTGATCTTCTTGCGGGTTGCTGGTGCGGGTCTTGGCATTGAAGCTCTGTTCGCGGTAGTCCATTCCAGCGACCAGCTTGCCGACGCCATTCCAGAGCCCGGGCAGCTCACGACGCGCCGTCAGGTTCGCCGTGAACACTTGCGAGTCCCCGATGAACAGTGAGCTGCTGCGCAAGCCCGCGAGAGTCGCTGGATTGGTGTGCGAGCCGTCGCCGAACACATTGAGCGCCGTGGCCGGGTCGGGGTCCGCTAAAGCCCGGCTCAGTGCGAGCGCGTCGACGGTGCTCGATTCCGTGCGTAAGCGTTCCGAGCCGAAGTCTGCGGTGGCGGTCAGGTGCCAGTCGTGCGCCAGCTCGATCTCGCTGCCGCCAACGAGACTGAGCGTGCGGACGTTGGCGACGTTCTTGAAAGCGCCGAGATCGTCCGTGAAATCATAAGCGACTTCTACGGGGGTCACGCCGCTGAAGGGGCTGAAAGGATTGCTCGATGGAACGACGAAAGTCGTGCGCAGTCCGCCGGTCCAGTTGCGGACGTCTCGTTCGCTATAGAGTGCATCGCCGAACAATTGGATCGCGTCGGACCAGCGCTTCTTGCCGCTGAAATATGCGGTCCAGCGTTGCTGGGTAGGCAAGAGGTCCGTGTTGGCGTAGCGGTTCGTTCGATTCGGCTGATTGGGGATGAGATCGGCTGTCGTGAGATTTTTGCCGTCCTGATCGTGCGGCACACCCCACAGCTCGTTCCCGAGGACAATTGTGGCCGGATTGCTTTGGATCGCATCGAAGTTGTCGCCGCCGAAACTCGTGAGATCGCTGCGCGCCTGCTCGCGGTCCGCACTCGGCAGGTCGTCCCGCGCGTAGAAGTCCAACCCGATGAGCCCATCGAATGGCCGGGAATGGAAGCCGACGAGTTGCGAGACACGATTGTCGGAGAGCTGCCCGCGGGTAGCTGCACCGTAGCTCGCTTCCGTTTGCGCGCCAGGGATCGTATCGATGAGCACGAAATTGACCACACCGCCCACCGCGTCGGCGCCGTAAACGGTTGAGGAGGAGTCCGGCAGGATCTCGATGCGATCGATGAGCGAGAGGGGCAAGCTCGAGACGTCCGTGAAAATGCCTTCGGTACCGCCGCCCGCCAGGCGCCGGCCGTTGACCAGCACCAGCGTCGAGCCGGCGCCGAGTCCGCGTAAGTTGATCCCTGCGCCGCTCGCGGCATTCGTGCGCGCCTCGAAGCCGATCTGGCGCGTGTCTTCGGTGGGCCCACCGCCGAAGACCTGGGGCAACGTGGCGAGCACGTCGTGAACCGTGGAAAACCGGAAGGCGCGGATGTCCGCTTGCGTCAGGACCACCAGCGGAGAGGCGTCCTGCTGCACCGTCAGTCGATCGGGCTTCGTACGTACGGTGACTGTTTCGATTTCGGAGAATAGTGAGCGCCGGTCATGCGCCGTTTGCACCCGATCGATCTTCGCGCGCGAGTTTGCGCGCGCTGCTCCCTTCGACGCTTCCGGCACCACCGTCAGCGTCACCGTATCCTCATCCATGAACTCGAACCGCAGTCTCGTGCCCTTCGTCATCTGCTCGAGGGCGGTGCGCACGTCGAGCAAGCCGTGCACCGGGTGCGTCTCGATGCCGCGTACGTCGTCGTAGCCGAAGAGGACTTGCAGGCCGGTCTGGGTGGTGTACATGCGCAGCGTGTCCGCGGCGGGGCCGGCGGGCACGCGGAAGTTGACCACGTTGGCGGCGCTCGCAGTGCGGCATGGTACGAGCGCGAGCAGGAGCCACAGCGCCAGGGCGGTTGCGGTTGCCTCGAAGGCCGCGGCAGACCGGATGCTCAGCATCGCGGTCCCTTGTTGTTGTCGGTAAACATCCCTGTGTTCGCCAATCCTGGTTACCTTTCGTCGGGCATCGTCACTCCGTCACTGCTCGGCGGAGAGGCGGATTTCGCTGCGCGCCGTGTCTCCCTCAACGCGCGCCTCGATGTGGAAACTCTTCTCTAGGGCCGTGGCGAAGCGATCCGGGTGGGTCGCTTTGAACGCGCCGCCGATCGTCTTGCCGGCAATGCTCGGGTCCTCGATCACGAGTTGCCGGCGATTGTAACGATTGAACTCGGCGACGGCTTCGGACAGGGTCTCACCGTTGAAGACGAGCATCCCCGCCGTCCACGCAGTGCGACGGCTTATGTCGTCGACACTCTGCATCGTGACATGGCCGTTGCGGATGAGCGCCATTTGCCCCGCGGAAACCAGTGTCTGCGGCAGCGAATCGATCGCGACGCGGCCTTCCGACACGAGGACATCCGCGCTCACGTCGTTTCGCTTTCTGACGACAAACGTCGTGCCCACGACGCTCACGTGCGAGCCGTTGGTCGCGACGCTGAACGGGCGTCGCGCATCGCGCGCAACTTCGAACTGCGCTTCGCCACGGACCAACTCGACCGTGCGCTGCACGTTGCTGTACACGACGCGGATTTCCGTATCAGTGTTCAGCGAGACGGAACTGCCGTCCGGCAGCGCGATGCGATGGAACTCACCGATGCCCGTGCTGTACATCGCGATCTGCGGGCGCTCATACATCCACGCGCCGATCCCCACTGCCAGGATGAGCGCCGCAGCCAAGCTGACCCGAACGCTCAGGCCTCGACTCGCAGTGCGCGGATGAAGCCGCATCGTGGGCGCGCGTGCGGCGACGGCGGCCGGCTCGGTGATCGACTCGATCACAGGCGGCCGATCCGGTGCGAGCAGGTCCATGTCCGGCTCCGCGCCCGGTGGCGCGAGACGACGCAGTGCATCAGCCCGCCGCCATGCCGTGGAGATCCGCAGAAACGCGGCCCGATGGCGCGGATTCGCGGCGAGCCACGCCGCGAGCTCGCGCGAAGTTTCGGGGCCCCCGTCTCGATCCACTCGCACGAGCCACTCGCTGGCTTCGCGCTCGATGTCGTCGGCGTTCTTGGCGATCGAGTCCAGTTTCGATTTCGAATCATGCGCTCTCGTCATAGATCTTCATGCGACGGCGCAATCTCGCGAACATTCCGTTGTCCTCGTGTGCCGTTCGCGGTGATTCGAACAGCACAGCCGCGCAACGACGCGCAGCTTTGGTCAAGTGTTGCTCAACGGTGTTCTCCGAGATCCGCAACCGTTCGGCAATCTCCTTTTGACTGTATCCATAGACCTTGCGCAGCGTGAAAACCTGCCGACATCGTGTCGGCAGTTGCTCCACCGCGCTCGCCAGAAGCGACAGCTCCTGGTGCGCGTTCACGATTTCCTCGATCTGCGCCCCCTCGTCGAGCACATCCAGTGCTTCCATGTCGGCGACCAGCTCGATCGGCACGATCTGCCGGTGTCGCAGCCAGTCCAGCGCTACGTTGCGTGCAACGGTGAGACAGAAAGCGCGCATCGAACGCACGTTCGGCTGCGTGGTTGCGCCCGCAACCAGGAGCCGGGCGTACGTCTCCTGCAGCAGCTCGTCGACATCGGAGGTGTTGCGCGTATACCGATACAGGCACGCGCGGAGAACACTTTCGAAATCGAGAGCGTGGAGGAGAAAGCGATCCTCGATTTTTGCCACGCGAGACCCCGCTGACTCGTTCCTCCCCTCCTTGTCATGCGTCTGACCAACTCCGGTCAGCGGCACCTTCCTGAAGTGCGCCAGGGATATTACTCGCGCAAAACGCGTAACGGAATTCCTTCTATCGTCCGTTTAGTTACGCATAGGGAACTTCCATGGATATCAACAGTAGCCACGGTCGGCTCCTTGTCAGGGTCGAGAAGGTGACTGTGGTGAAACGCCCGCTGCAGGCCTTCGGCCTGCGGCGGGCGTTTACACTTCCTTGCCTCCGTAGCGCACTCAGCCGCCATTCCGTAGCGCACTAAACTTAAGTGAGCCTTCCGGCTCGAACGATGCGGATCGCCGCGGCCCCGGCACGCACGCGAGCCCTGGCCCTGCGGCCGGAACCGACGCATGTCTTGCGCCCTGCACAACGTGAGCGGCAGGCTCACGCCGCATCGCTGACCCGCAGCATCGCCTTGATTAGAATCGTTCCGGAATGGAACTTGCTCAGTCCATGCTCGATGCGAGGGTTCTCATGATGCTCGTCCGGCGACTTTCCCTTGTGCTCCTGGCCGTGCTGCTCACCAGCATCACGGCGTGTGAAACGGTTCAGACCACCCAATCCGGCGTGGTCGGCGTGAATCGCAAGCAGCGGATGCTCGTATCCGAAGAGGAAGTGGAGAAGGGCGCCGAGACGGCGTACGCACAGGAGAAGCAAAAGGCGAAGCAGGAAGGCAAGCTGAACGCCAGCAGTGAGCTCACTTCGCGGGTGCGCAACGTCTCGCAGCGGCTGATTCCCGGCACCGGCGTGTTTCGCTCGGATGCCCCGAACTGGAATTGGGAAGTGAACACCCTCACGACCAAGGAGCTGAACGCGTACTGCATGCCCGGCGGCAAGATCATGGTCTATTCGGGCCTGGTGGATCAGCTCAAACTTTCCGACGCGGAGCTCGCCGCGGTGATCGGGCACGAAATGGCCCATGCGTTGCGCGAGCACTCGCGCGAGCGCATCTCGCGGCTCTATGCGCAACAGATCGCGCTGGCCGGTGTGGCGGTCGTGACCGGCGCGGGCGAGGGCGCGATGGGGCTCGCCAATCAGGTGGCGTCGGTGACGTTTCAGCTCCCGCACAGTCGTGAGCAGGAATCGGAGGCGGACACGATCGGCCTCGAGCTGATGGCGCGCGCCGGTTACGACCCGAATGCCGCGGTCAGCGTGTGGAAGAAGATGATCGCCGCCAATCAGGGCGGCACTCCGCAGTTCCTGAGCACGCACCCCTCGCCGCAGACGCGCATCGCGGACCTGCAGGCGCTCGTTCCGAAGGTCATGCCGCTGTACGAGAAAGCCAAGAGCTGAAGCGCTCACGGCGGGGAACTCGAGCCCACGCACACCGTTCTATGTCGCTGTCTGCAGCCCCGCGGCGCGGGGCTCGCAAGTCGGGTCATTCGGCTATTTCTGGGCGTCTGTGCGATGGCTCAACGCGAGCCGTAGAGGTGCGACCTCGGCAGCCGGCACGGCAACTCGACGAGCCGGCGCGCCGCCGACGAGGTCCGCGCTCGCGCCCGCCGCGCCAACGCCCAGAAATAACCGAATGACCTGAGCGCCGCGTGCGGCGCAGGTCGCGCCTTCTTTCGCGGGCGGCCGTGGCCCTCGGCAGAGCCGTACCCGCGGGCCCGAGCCTGCGCGAATCGGCGATAATCCCGGCGTGAGCACGCCATCGCCTCCGTTGCCCATCGCCGTCCAATCGTCGTCGGTTCCGCGCGTCGTCATCGTCGGCTGCGGATTCGGCGGCCTGTTCTGCGCGCGGGCGCTCAAGCACGCGCGGGTCGAGCTGATCGTCGTGGATCGCAACAACTATCACCTGTTTCAGCCGCTGCTGTATCAGGTGGCGAGCGCCGCGCTCGGGCCGGCGGACATCGCCCAGCCCATCCGCACGATCCTGCGCGGCCAGCAGAACGCGCTCGTCATGCTGGGCGAGGTCGATCGGGTGGCGCTCGAGGAAAGGCGCATCTTCGTCGGCGGCACCCCCGTGTCGTACGACTATCTCGTGCTCGCGCCCGGCGCCGTGGACAACTACTTTGGGCACCCGGATTGGGCGCGCTTTGCGCCGGGCATGAAGGAGGTCGAGGACGCCACGCGCATCCGTTCGCGCCTGCTGCTGTCCTTCGAGCGCGCCGAGCTCGAAAGGGACATGGCGGAGCGCGCGGCGCTGCTCTCGTTCGTCATCGTCGGCGGCGGCCCGACGGGCGTCGAGCTGGCGGGCGCGATCAAGGAGCTGGCGGTCGACGTGATCCCGCACGACTTTCGCGTCGCCGACACGCGCCGGGCGCGCGTCATCCTGATCGAAGCCGGTCCGCGACTTCTGCCGGCGTTCGACCCGGCCCTGTCGCAGAAGGCGCTGCGCCAGCTCGAAACGCTCGGCGTGGAGGTTCGCCTCGGCTGTCCGGTCACCCAGGTCTTCGAAGACGGCGTCGAGGTCGCCGGCGAGCGGCTGCGCAGTTACAACGTGATCTGGGCGGCCGGCGTGCGCGCGCATCCGCTGGTCCAGACCTTGGGCGTGGAGCTCGGTCCCGGCGGCCGCGTGAAGGTGCAGCCGGACTGCTCGGTCCCGGGACACCCGAATGTCTTCGTCATCGGGGATGCGGCGTACCTCGTGGACTCCAAGACGGGACGCCAGGTGCCCGGGGTGTCGCAGGGCGCGATGCAGATGGGCCGGTATGTCGCCCGGATCATCCGCGAGGAACTGGCCGGCAAGCACGACACGCGCGCCCGGGGGTTCCACTACAGGGATCTCGGCTCGATGGCGACCGTCGGCAAATCGCGCGCGGTGGCCGAGATCGGGCCGTTCCATATCTCCGGGCTGCTCGCGTGGCTGGCGTGGCTCGCGCTGCACATCACGGTGCTCATCGGCTTCCGCAATCGAATCTCCGTGCTCGTGTCCTGGATCTACGCGTACGTCTTCTTCCGCCGCGGCTCGCGCCTCATCACGCGGACGGCCGAGGGCCGGGTCGTCGATGCCCCCGAGCTGGCCGTGGGCTTGGATACGCCGACGGTCGGCCCCAAAAAGCAGCGGCATGCCTGATCATTG
>DASZSS010000310.1:0-4029 GCA_035548535.1 Steroidobacteraceae bacterium | reverse complement strand
CCCGCCCGATGAGATAGCCGAGCTCGGCGAACGCCTGGTCGTATTCGAACGGCAAGGCGATGTCATAGTCGACGCGGTCGTGGTGATAGCTCGTCTCCCACGTGACCCGCGCCTCCCGGTCGGCCGAGCGCAGCGCGAAGTACGCGCTCGAATTGTTGCTGTCGTCGAAGCTGAGGTCGGTGATCGGGGTCTGGTCGTCGACCGTGTCGGCTCGCGAGTAGTTCAGGAAGCCGCGCGTGTAGCTCGCCTCCAGCTCCACGAAGCGGAACTTGTGTTGCAGGATCGGCGAGATCTGTCCCGACGTCGAATCCGCGAGATTGCCGCTCTGGAACATGTTGCCCGCATTGATCGGCTGCCGCGGATCGATGACGGTCTGCGTGCGACTCGCGCCGAGATCGAAATAGAGCCACTCGGGCACAGCCTCGTACTGCACGCCGAGCTCGCCCTGGTGGAACACCTGACTGTCGGCCGCGTCCTGGAAATAGATGGCCTGCGCCGAATAGTCGAGAAACGCGGCGAGACTGCGGCTCTCGTGACTGAACGTGATTCCGGGGCGCAACTGACCGATCAGCTCGTCGCGCTCACTCCCCTTGGGAGCCAGCTCGACGTTGTCGGTGTACGTGACGTTGAAGCCGATGCGCGGCTCGAAATAAGTGGCCGCGTGGGCCGTACCCAATGCCAGGGCGGCGCAGGCTCCGGTCAGTGCAACGGCGGAGCGGCGGCGGTTGTTCTCATTCTTGTCGACTGTCATGCGGGTAGTAGCCGTATCCATAGTAGTACTCGGTCATTCTGCTCGCGCGCGCCTGGTTCAGGACGCAGCGAATCTGTTTGGTCTTATCGAGCAAGCCGATCGCCTCCAGCACCATGGGCTGCGTGGTGAACTCCGCTCTCACCACCATCACGATCTGGTCGACGATCCGGGCGAGCACCTGCGACTCATTGGTCGCGAGAAGGGGCGAGCTGTCGAAGAGCACGACCCGATGCGGGTCGTTGCGGCCGAGCTGGTCGATGATCTCCGCCATCCGATGGCTCGCGAACAGCTCCGGCGCCGTGCTCGTGCGGCGCCCGGCCGGGAGCACCGAAAGTCCTTGGATATTCGTGCCAAGCACGAGCGATTCGGGATCGAGCGCCGGGTCCGCGACGCTGTCCGTCAGCCCCTGGCGGTCCTGCAGGCCGAAGAGCTCGGTCGCGTGGCGCTTGGCCACGTCCGCATCGACGAGCACCACGGACACGTCCCGCTCGCGCGAGATGCTATGCGCGAGGTTGAACGAGGTGAACGTCTTGCCTTCGCCCGCGATGGAGCTCGTCACCATCACGCGATTGGCCGGCGAGCCATCCTCGCGGCGCTGGGCCACCGACTCGAGAATCGGCCACTTGATGCGCCGGAACTGATCCGTGAGCGCACCGGCGTGCTCCTCGGGCGGCAGCGCGCCTCCCGCGCGTAGCTGCTCGACGCTCACATGCACGGTCTCCACCGGCTGCCGCAGCTCCGGCGGCCGCGCCGCCGCGCGCGAGACAGTATCGGCGCCCGAGTCGCGTCGCACGCCGCGGACCGCCGCGCGCCCTGCCCCGTCCGTTCCGTGCTGAAGCTTCTCCAGCGCTCGTTCGATGATGCTCATCTGGGCTCAACCTGTGGTTCGTTCGCCGTTATTCCCTGTCAACCCGTGATCGTCCGAAGCAATTTGCTCGCCTGGTCGGATACGCCGATCCCGAGCACGTACAGCACGAGCAGCGCCCCGCCCGCGAACCCGATCAGGACCGGATCGCGCCGGAAGAGAGGCCGCCGGCCCTTCGGGGCCACGTAGCTGATCGACCCGAGCACCGGCAGGCCCGTGATGTTCGCGAGCATGCCGCGCGAGAGGAACACCGGCTTCAGCTGATTGAAGAAGAACGCGAGCACGATGCCTGCGCCGAGCGCCGCGAACAGCACCGCCGTCATGAACAGCCCGCGCTTGGGGCCGATCGGGATGAGCGGCTCGGTCGGCGGCTCGATGATGCGGAAGCGCACCTGCTCCGTGCTCGTCTCGGCCGACTCGGAGAGACGCGCCGACTCGAGACGCTGCAGGAGCGCCTGGTGCTGCGCCTTGTTCACCTCGTAATCACGGTTCAACCGCGTGAGCTCCGCCTCGGTTTCCGGCACGGTGTTCACGCGCGACTTCAAATTCGCGTACTGCGCCTCCTTCTCGGCGATCTGCTGGCGCAGCTCCGCGAGCTCCACCTGCACGCGGCTCAATTCGATCTTCAGGTTCTGATAGACGGGATTGATGTCGAGCGCGAGCGCCGCGGCGTCGCGCTTGTCGCGCACGACCGGAGTGCCGCCGCGGGCTTTCGGGTTGCGCGCGGCGCGCTGCGCTTCGAGCTGCGCGATGGTCTCCTTCAGCGCGACGACGCGCGGGTGCTTATCCGTGTACTGCAGCAGCAGCTGATCGAGCTGCTTGCGGTACTCCGCGATCTGCCCGTCGTTTGCGCCCTCGGCGCCATCTTCATCGGTGAAGAGCCCGAACGTCGGCTCCTCGCCCTCGAGCTGCTTTTGCAGCTCGCGGCTGCGCTCGGTGGCGAGCCGGTACTTCGAGCGCAGATCCTCGAGCTGCGTGGAGGCGGTCTGCATCTGCGTGTAGTAGTCGCCCGCCTGGCCGGGCATGTTGCCGACATTGCGCTTCTTGAACTCGGCGAGGCGGTCTTCGGCATCGCGCAGCCGCTGCTCGTATTCCTTGATCTGCGCGATCAGGAATTTCTGCGCCTGATCCGAATCCTGCCGCTTGATGCCGAGCGTGTCCTCGACGAACGTGTCGAGCAGCTTGCGCACCACGCGCTGCGCCATCGCCGGATCGGAATCGGAGTAGCGCAGCGAGTAGGTGTTGTCCGCGCCGCCGCCTTCGAGCTTGATGTCGAGCGCGAGCCGGCCCACGAGACGCTCGAACGCCTCCTGGTCGGGCGCGCGCAGATATAGATCGGTTTCCTTCGCTACGCGCTCGAGATTCGGGCGGCCCATCAGCACGCGCGACATCATGTTCACGCGGTTCGACACGTCCGTGTTCACCGCAAGGCCGTTCAGCAGCGGCTTGAGCACCGAATCGGTATCGACGTACACGCGCGCGCGGGACTCATAGACGTCCGGCAGGGACAGCACCAGCAGCCAGCCGACCAGCGCGACGCCCCAGCACGCCGCGAGCGCGTACCAGCGAAAGCGCCACGCGCCGCGCACGTGGATCAGAATCTGGCCGAATAGTTCCTTCATGTCCGCGCCGCCTCAAAACCGAGATTGCGGGATGATCAGCACATCCCCTGGCTGCATCGGCAGGTTCGCACCGATGTCGCCGCCGTTCAGAAGATCCTGTAGCCGCACGCGCATCTCGACCGATTTGCCATCTTGCTGGCGCACCAGCCGGGCGCGGTTGCCGGCGGCGAACTCGCCGAGCCCGCCGACGGCAATCATCACATCCAGAAGGGTCATCCCTTTGCGATACGGTAGTGATTGTGGATGCGCGGCCTGTCCGACGACACGAATCTGGTCGCCATATGTCCCAACGAAGTTCTGAACGATGATGTTCACCTTCGGGGTGCGGACATATTCCGACAGCACCTTCTCGATATCCCGCCCGAGCTCGCTCGGGGTTTTGCCTGCCGCCTGCATGTTCTCGACCAACGGGGTCGAGATGAGCCCGTCCGGGCGCACCGGCACGGTCACGCTCAGCTCGGGCTGATTGAAGACGAACACGTTCAGCGAGTCCCCGGGACCGATTCGATACTCCTGCGGGGCGGTATCCGCGGCCGGCTGCGGCGGTCCCTTGACCGGGCGCACTCCGGACCCGCCGGCGCACGCCGTGAGGAGCAGCAACGCGGACATCAATACGGATACCAGGCGGAAAGTGTGGTCGCTCTTCATCATCGACTCGGCTCTCGTTCTTGCGTCAAAGCGGAATTCAACCCCGATCCAGCTCGGCGACGAGCTTGCGCGCCGCCTCGCTGATCGCCGCGGACCCCGAGCTCGCCAGTTGCGTGCCGATCTCACGAGCCTCCGCGCGCCGG
>DASZSS010000309.1:0-3006 GCA_035548535.1 Steroidobacteraceae bacterium | reverse complement strand
TCGGCGCGAGATGATTCGAGCGCATGACCTCCACCGTCGCGGGCGCGAGGATGCGCACATCGCCGAGCGCGCCACCGTTCGCCAGCATCTGCGCGAAGCGCAGATAATCGCCTGCCGTCGAATACAAGCCGCCGCCGCCGGACGGCAAGCCAGGAACCTTCGTCACGTCCGGAGCATGCGGTACGGGATCGAGTCGCCCGTTCTTCAGCGCCCCGGCGTACACGGTTGCCAAGCGCGGCAGCTTTTCCGCCGGCACGTTGAACGCCGTGTCTTGCATGCCGAGCGGCGTAAAGATGCGCTCGCGCATGAACTGCGGCAGCGGCTTGCCTGACAGCTTCTCGACGAGGTAGCCCTGGATGTCCACCGACAGGCTGTACATCCACTTCGTACCGGGCTGATAGGCGAGCGGCAACTTCGACAGCCGCTCGATCATTTCCTGCAGCGAGCCGGCACCGAGCGGATTCGCCTCGCGCACCATCTTGTCGACCGGCGTGTCGCCGAAGATGCCGTACGTGAAGCCGGCGGAGTGCGTCATGAGCTCGCCGACCGTCGGCGGATGCGCGGGGGTTTCGAGAATCGGCTGGCCCTTCGCATCGAGCCCGGCGAACACCTTGAGATTCGCGAATTCGGGAATGTGGCGCGACAGCGGATCGTCCGGCAGCCACTTGCCTTCTTCGTAGAGAATCATCATCGCGACGCCGGTGATCGGCTTCGTCATCGAATAGATGCGAAAGATCGTGTCCGGCGCCATCGGCTTCTTCGACGCGATGTCCTGCAGACCGTAGGCGTCCGAATACACGAGCCGCCCGTGACGCGCGATCAGCGTGACCATGCCCGAGAGCTCGCCCGCGTCGGCGATCTGATGCGTCGCATGCCTCAATCGCTGCAGCCGCTCGCTCGAGAAGCCGACGGACTCCGGCTGCGTGACTGCGAAACCCTCATTGGAATTGGACGCAGCGTGCGCGGCAAAAGACCCGGCCAGCGCGCACGCGAGCACGAGCGATGCGATCGTTTTCATTGGAACCCCCCTTGAAAGTCCATTACGCCGCCGGCGGCGGTTGCTTCTCCAACTGCGGCAGAGCCGGATTGATGCACGCCCAAAGAGGCGCGCTCATGACGTGCCGATCCTTTCGATGCCGCCCATGTACGGCTTCAGCGCCGCCGGCACCGCGATCGAGCCGTCCGCGTTCTGATAGTTCTCGAGCACCGCGACGAGCGTGCGGCCGACCGCGAGCGCCGATCCATTCAGCGTGTGCACCGGCTCGGGTTTGCCGGTGTCGGGATTGCGCCAGCGCGCCTGCATCCGCCGCGCCTGATACGCCTCGAAGTTGCTGCACGAAGAGATTTCGCGGTAGCGGTTCTGTCCCGGAAGCCAGGCTTCAAGGTCATAGGTCTTCGCGCTGCCGTTGCCGATATCCCCTGCGCAGAGCGCAACCACACGATAGGGCAGCTCGAGTCGCTTCAGCACCTCTTCCGCGTGGCCGGTGAGCTGCTCGAGCGCGGCATACGAATCGGCGGGGCGCACGATGTGCACGATCTCGACCTTGTCGAACTGATGCTGGCGGATCATGCCGCGCGTGTCCTTGCCGGCCGCACCCGCTTCCGAGCGGAAGCACGGCGTGTGTGCGACGAACTTCAGCGGCAGGCTGTCCGCGCTCAAAATCTGATCGCGCACGAGATTCGTCACCGGCACTTCGGCGGTGGGAATCAGATAGAAGTCGCCCTCGCCTTCGACGGCAAAGAGGTCCTGCTTGAACTTCGGCAGCTGGCCCGTGCCGAACAGCGCCGGCGACTGCACGAGATACGGCACGTACACCTCCGTGTAGCCGTGCTCGCGCGTGTGCAGGTCGAGCATGAATTGCCCGAGCGCCCGATGCAGTCGCGCGATCGCGGAGCGCATCACCACGAAGCGCGCGCCCGAGATGCGGCTCGCCGCCTCGAAGTCCAGCCCACCGAGCTTCTCGCCGAGCACGACGTGATCCTTCGCTTCGAAGTCGAACTTGCGGGGCTCGCCCCAGCGGCGCACCTCGACATTACCGGTCTCATCGCGACCGTCCGGCACCGACTCGTGCAGCAGGTTCGGCAGCCCCGCGAGCCAGCGATCCAGCTCGACCTGCAGGTCCGCGAGCTGCTGATCGACGCGCGCCAGATCCTGGGTGAGCTGCTCGCCTTTCGCGAGCAGCGGCGTGATGTCCTCGCCGCGTCCCTTCGCCATGCCGACGGCCTTCGCGTGCGCGTTGCGCTCGGCGCGCAGCCGATCGTTCTCGATCTGCGCTTGCTTGCGCCGCTCATCGAGCGCGCGCAGCGCGGAGACATCCAGCACGAAACCGCGTCGCGCGAGATTGCGCGCGACGGCCTCAGGGTCGGTACGAAGCAGCTTGACGTCGATCATCGCCGTTCAGTGGGTTGCTTGTCGGGCGGCGTCCCGGCGGGCGCGGCGTCGGACGGCGGCGCCTTCGCCCGCAAGCGGGCCAGCGCTTCGCCGATCTTGATCTCGAGACCCCGGGGAGCCGGCCGATAGTATCGCCGATCCGGCATCTCGTCGGGCAAATAGCGCTCGCCCGCGACGTACGCGTCCGGCTCGTCGTGTGCGTAACGGTAGCCGGCACCGTGGCCGAGCTGCTTCATGAGGCGCGTGGGCGCGTTCCGGAAGCGCGCCGGCACGTCGAGCGTGCCGAAGCGCTCGACATCCTCCTGCGCTTCGCCCATCGCGACGTAGACCGCGTTGCTCTTCGGCGCGCACGCGAGGTAGACCACGGCGTTCGCGATCGCGAGCTCGCCCTCGGGACTGCCGAGGCGGTCGTACGCCTCCCAGGCGTCCAGTGTCAGAGCGAACGCGCGCGGATCGGCGAGACCGATGTCCTCGATTGCCATGCGCACGACACGGCGCGCGATGTAGAGCGGATCGCAGCCGCCATCGAGCATGCGGCAGAACCAGTAGAGCGCGGCGTCCGGATCGGTGCCGCGCACGGCTTTGTGGAGCGCGGAGATCTGGTCGTAGAACTG
>DASZSS010000308.1:0-6427 GCA_035548535.1 Steroidobacteraceae bacterium | reverse complement strand
CGTCACGTACGGCGAGGACGCAGCGCTGCCCGAAGAGGAAGCGCGCCGGCGCATTCCCGAGCACTACGCGAAGATCCTCCCCGATCCAAGCGAGCCGTACGAGATCGTCGCCTCCTCGCCCTATCGCGTGCACGAGCGATGCGCGCCCACCTTTCGCGTCGGACGGACGCTGCTCGCAGGCGATGCCGCGCACGTCTGCAATCCGTGCGGCGGCATGGGCCTTACGACGGGCGTGATCGATGCGATGGCGCTGGTCGACACGCTCTCCGCCGTGATCGCCGGGCGCGCGCCCGACAGCGTGCTCGATTTCTATTCGCAGGAACGGCGCCGCGTGTATCTCGAAGTCACCTCCCCGCTCGCGTCGAACTTCAAGCGGATGCTGTCGGAGAAGGACCCGGCCCGCCGCGAGCAGGACGTGCAGGTGTTCCGCAACATGGTGGAGAAGGCTGGCGCGGCCGGCACCACGCAGAGCATGGTGGAGCTCATCCAGGGCAAGCCGATGCCCGTGTGAGCCGGCGGGCCCGCCTCAGGACTTGCGGCCCCACAGCTCCTCGGTGGCGAGCCGTGCGCCTTCGGCGAGCGATTGAAACTTCGCCCACATCACCGACGGATGCACGCGCGAGATCAGCTCCGTCTGCGCAAAGCCGCAATCCGTGCCGGCGATGACGTTCTCGCGTCCCACGATGTTCGCGTACTTCACGATGCGATCGGCCACCACCCGCGGATGCTCGACCGTGATGATGTGATGCGTGACGACGCCGGGGATCAGGATCTTCCCGGGCGGCAGCTTCACCTTCTGCCACACGCGCCATTCGTGCTCGTGCCGCGGATTGGCGGCTTCGAGCGAATACGCACCGGCGCGCACCGTGAGGATGAGATCGACGATGTCTTCGAGCGGCGCGTCGGAGGTGTGCGGGACGTGCCAGCTCCCGAAACAGACGTGATAGCGGATGCGGTCCTCGGGAATGTCGCGCAAGGCGTGATTCAGCGCCGCGACGCGCAGCTCGGCCCAGTCCCGGTAGTGCTTCGGGCTCTTCTGCGAGAGGAAATCGTACATGTTGGCGAGCACGGCATCGTCCACTTGCACGATGAGGCCCGACTCGTGGATCGCCCTGTACTCCTCGCGCAGCGCTTCGGCGAGCGCGAAGATGTAGTCGCGCTCGCTCGAATAGAACTCGTTCGTGCCATTGAACACGCCGCTCGCCGGCGCGACCGCGGTGAGAAACCCTTCGACCGCGCGGGTCGGCGCGAGCGCCGCTTTGAGGTTGTCGATATCACGACGGACCGCCTCCGGCGCATAGCGGATCGGGGCCGTGCACACGTACTTCGAGCTGACCTGCCCCATGCCCTTGAATTCTTCCGCGATGACTTCCGGGAAGCGCTCGCGGTCGCGGCCGAGCCAGTCCATGGGCGCGGCCTCGGCCGTGCGCTGCTCGAAGCCGCTGATCCGCTCGAGGATGTAGTTCGCCCAGCTCGACTTGCCGTACTCGCCGTCGTTCACGATGTCGATGCCGGCCGCGACTTGCTTCTGCACGACATCCGCGACGGATTCGCGCACCACGCGCGCGTACTGCACCGGATCCCGCGGCGGCCCGATCTTCATATTCGCGAGGTCCAGCATCGCGCGCGGTCGGGCGATGCTGCCGACGTGCGTGGTCAGAATCCGTTCGTCACTTCGCTTCATGTTGCGTCACCGTCCGTCGGGCCAGGCCGCGCAGCGAGTAGTCAGTCTGCCGCTTCGCGAAGCGGACGAAGAAATCGAGCGCGGCGGGATCCGCGACGCTCGCGAGATCGACCGCTTTGGCCAAGGGGACGCCCATGAGAATGCGCTTCACGGGCACCTCGAGCTTCTTCCCCATGCGCGTGTAGGGAACGCGATCGATCTGATAGACGCGGTCCGGGACATGGCGCGGCGAGCAGTCCCGGCGCAGCGTGGTGCGAATGGTTTCGGTCAGGCGACCGTCGAGCAGGATGCCGGCGCGCAAGCGCA
The DNA here is from genome assembly GCA_035548535.1 of Steroidobacteraceae bacterium. Lineage (GTDB taxonomy): Bacteria > Pseudomonadota > Gammaproteobacteria > Steroidobacterales > Steroidobacteraceae > JADGHX01. Next base: position 4,437 of record DASZSS010000308.1, on the reverse strand, counting down.
CGAAGAGCGGCAGGAAGAAGTCGCCGCTCGGCAGCTCCAGACAGACGACCAGCGCATCTTCCACCTCCGGCACCGCCGCCAGCGCGCGATAGATCTCGGACGTACCGATGCGCACGCCGTGCTTCAGCAACGCCGCGTCCGAGCGCCCCGGAATGTAGCTGCCGCCGCGACGATTGATGCGGCAGAGATCGCCGTGCCGCCACACACCGGGAAACATGTCGAAGTAGGACTCGCGGTAGCGCTTGTGATCCGGGTCCCGCCAGAAGTACAGCGGCATGGACGGCATCGGCTCCGTGATGACGAGCTCGCCCACTTCGTTGACGACGCGCTCGCCACGCTCGTTGAACACATAGGCGGCGCAGCCGAGCGTGCGCGCCTGCATCTCACCCGCGCGCACGGGAAGATCGACCACGCCGCCGAAGAAGCCGGTGCAGACTTCGGTGCCGCCGCTGCCGGGCGCGACCCACAAGTCGGACTTCACGTTGTCGTAGCACCAGGCCATGCATTCCGGGCTGACGGGCGAGCCGGCGAGCGAGATGGACTTCAACTGCGTGAGCGCGAATTTCCTGCGGGGAACGACCCCGGCGCGCTGCAGCGCCTTGATGTACGCCGGGCTCGCGCCGAAGAGCGTGGCGCCGGACTGGTCCGCGAGCTTCCAGAGCACCTCGATGTCGGGGAACACGGCGCTGCCGTCATAGAGCACGGGCACGACATCCGAGAGCAGCGCGCTCGCGAGGAAATTCCACATCATCCAGCCGGTCGTCGTGTAGTACAGGATGCGCTGGCGCGGCCGCACGTTGAAGTTGAAGCTCAGGTGTTTCACCTGCTCGAGCAGAATGCCGCCGTGGCCGTGCACGATCGGCTTCGGCAGGCCGGTGGTGCCCGAGGTGAACAGAATCCACAGCGGATGATCGAACGAGACCTGCTCGAACGCGAACGCCGCGGGCGGCACCGGCGGATGGTCCATGAGGTCCACCCAGCTCAGTGCCCGCAGCTCCTCGCAGGCGGCGCGCGTCTCGCCATGCTGCGGCAGATGCACGACATGGCGCAGCGAGCCGAGCTGCGCGATCACCTCGCGCATCGGCTCGACGCGATCGAACATCGCTCCGCCGTAGCGATAGCGCGTCACGCAGAAGAGCACCTTCGGATCGAGCTGCGCGAACCGATCGAGCACCCCGCGGCTGCCGAAATCCGGCCCACAGCTCGCCCAGATCGCGCCGATGCTCGCCGTCGCGAGCAGCGCGACGATGGCTTCGGGAACGTTCGGCAGGCAGGCGACGACCCGATCGCCCGGCTTCACCCCGAGCGCGCGCAGGCGCGTGGCCAGGATGCGCACCTGCGCGCCGAGCTCGGCCCAGGTCAGGCGCGAGAGCGGAATCGCCTCGCCCTGGAACAGCAAGGCGTCGACGCCGGGCCGCTCGTGACGTAACGCGTGCTCGGCATAGTTCAGCCGCGCGCCGGGAAACCATTGCGCGCCCGGCATCGTGCGCCGGCCGAGCACGCGCGAATACGGGACGGAAGACTGGATGAGGAAGTAATCCCAGATCGCGGCCCAGAAGCCGTCGAGGTCGGTGACGGACCAGAGCCAGAGCTCATCGTAGGTGCGAAAGCGCAAGTGCCGGCGCAACTCGAGCCAGCGCATGAACGCGGCGAGGTTCGACTTGGCGGCCTGCTCCGGGTGCGGCTTCCACAGGATCTCGCCCGCGCGCACCTTGCCGCGCCCGCCGGGCGTGGCGGCAGCAGAAACTGCCTCGGCCAGGCTGGCAGCCCCGGATGCCCCCATGTTCGTCCCCCTCGAAATGGTCCGCCGTCCGATGATCAGACAAGCCGCGCGGCGCGAGCTTGATTCCTGTGGCGAGAACCCTTGCCTCCGATAGAAACTACCACCGCCCAGGGGGTCACGGCGAGGCGGTTGTGGCGGCATCGTTCGAATCATCCGAGCTCGATCTCGCGAGCGTCGAGGAGCCGGAGCGCGCGGCGGTCTGGATGCGCTCGGCCGGCAAGCTCTTTCCCGGTCTCTCGGTGTGCAAGCCGCCGGTCAATCCCGTCGTCGGACGCATCCGCGGCATCCCGCTCGGTCCCGGTCATCTGTGGACGGTGTTGTCGCCGCCGGTGCGCGTGAGTTACCTGCCCCGTCACGATTCGCCGCCGATGTTCTCGGTGATGCTGCAGCTCGACGGGGTCACGGCTGCGGCGCAGTGCGGCCGCGAATGCGCGCTCACGGCCGGCGATTTTTGCGTGCTCGATGGGCTCGCACCGTTCGATCTCGAAGCCGCCGGCCCGTCCTCGCGGATGGCGTTCATGCAAATGCCGCGGCACGCGGTGCTGAGCCGCCGTGAGGGACTCGAGCGGCGGACCGCACAGGTGTTCGATGCCCAGGAGCCGGGCGCCGCTCTTCTGCGCAACGCGCTGACTCATCTCATCGACGCCGCACCGTTTCTCGAGCCGGAGCAGCGTACGGCCGCGCTCGCGAGCATGGTGCAGATGGTGGGCGTGCCGCGACTGCCGGGCGGTGACTCGCTCGCGGGCCGGAATGCGGAGCGCATCGCGGCCACGTTGGCGTTCATCGATGCCGAGTTCGCGGACCCGACGCTCACGGCGCAGCGGGTCGCCGCGTCGCAGGGGCTCAGCCGGCGCCGGCTCGATCAGATTCTCGCGACGGCCGGCACCTCGCTCAGCGCGCAGATCTGGCTGCGGCGGCTCGAGCAGGCGGCGAGCGACTTGCGCGATTCGCGGTTCAGCGATCGCACGGTGACGCAGATCGCGTTCGCCGTCGGGTTCGAAGATGCCGCGCACTTCACGCGCGCGTTCAAGCGCCGGTACGGCTGCACGCCGCGTGAATGGCGCAACGGTGGGCGAGCGCGCCGCTGAGCGCTCGTTCAGTGCCCGGCGCGCAGCTCGCGTGCAGCCTGCGACATCGCCCTCAGCTTGCCGAACGCCGCCTCGCGGCTCAGGTACTTCATGCCGCAGTCGGGCGCGAGCACCACGCGCTCGGGCTCGATATACGGCAGGGCGCGCTTGACGCGCTGCTTCACGAGCTCCGGCGTCTCGACATTCGGCGTCGACAGATCGATGACGCCGAGCAGGATCTCCTTGTCGGGCAACTGCCGCAGGATCGAGCAATCGAGGTTCGACTGCGCCGTCTCGATCGAAATCTGCTGCGCCCGGGACCGCGCGAGCTGCGGCAGGAAGGAATACGCCGACGGCCGCGAATGGATCAACGCCGCATACCCGAAGCAGATGTGCACGGCCGTCTTGCCCTGCACGCCCTCTAGCGCGCGATTCAGCGCCTCGATCCCATACTGCTCCGCCTTGGCCGCGCGCGCCTGCATGTACGGCTCGTCGAGCTGCACGACGTCGGCGCCGGCGGCGAAGAGGTCCTTGATCTCTTCGTTCAGCGCCGCGGCGTAGGCGAGCGCGCATTCGGCTTCGGACTCGTAGTACTCGTTCTTCGCCTGCTGCGCCATCGTGAACGGCCCAGGGACCGTGTACTTGATCGGCTTGTCGGTGAGTGAACGCAGGAAGCGCACGTCGTCGACGCAGACGGGCCGCGAACGTCGCAGCGGTCCGACGACGCGCGGCACTTTCACAGGCTCGCCGCTGCGATCCAGTGCCTCGCCCGGATTCTCGTAATCGACGCCGTCGAGCGCCGTCGCGAAGAAGTTCGAGTAGCTCTCGCGGCGGATCTCCCCGTCCATCACGATGTCGATGCCCGCCGCGATCTGATCGTTCACCGCGAGGCGGGTGGCATCCTGCAGCGCCTCTTCGAGATAGGGCTCGGCCACGCGCCATAGCTCGCGCGCCCGCGTGCGCGGCGGGAATCGGCCCGACAGCGCCTTGCGATCGATGAGCCAGTTCGGCTGGGGATAGCTGCCGACGAGAGTGCAAGGGAACAGGGTCACGTTGTGCCTCCCGCAGCCGGATACTCCACCAGCCGCGATTTGTAAGTGTCGCGAGGTAAGGACCCGTAGGGTACCAGCTGTACGTCGGCATTCACGAACAGACGCGCGCGGATTTCGTCCGCCAGGCGTTGCCGCAATCCCTCCGGCTCGACCTTCACGTTCGGCCCGAGCTCGACGACGATCGGCAGCGGCGGCTGCTGGGCGACCCCGCGCGTGCGCGGCCGGATGCGGAAGATCTCCGCGACTTGCGGGCGGAAGTCCGCCAGCACGCCGCGAATCGCGGTGGGATACAGGTTCACGCCGCGCACGATCAGCATGTCGTCCGTGCGCCCGACGCAGCGGATGCGCGGGCCGGTGCGTCCGGTCGGGTTCGGCTTCATGTTCACGATCACGTGATCGCGGCTGCGAAACCGCAGCAGCGGCATGGCCTCACGGCGCAGCGCCGTGTAGACGAGCTCGCCGCGCGCCTCGTGCTCCCACGGCACGTTCTTCCCGGTCTGCGGATCGATGAGCTCGACGTGCACGAAGCCGCGCG
>DASZSS010000307.1:0-2858 GCA_035548535.1 Steroidobacteraceae bacterium | reverse complement strand
GGATCGGCGTCTTCACCTTCGTTTATCTGCTGAGCACCTTGCGATGAGCACCATCACCCACGACGCCCCGCACGGCACGTTGCGCGAGTATCTGACGGGGTTCGGCCTCTCCGTCGTCCTGACCGCGATTCCATTCTGGCTGGTGATGAGCGGCCCGCTCGCGAGCAAGCAACTGACGAGCTTCATCATCGTGGCATTCGCGGTCGTGCAGATCGTCGTGCACATGGTCTATTTCCTGCACATGAATACGAAGTCCGACGAGGGCTGGACGATGGTCGCGCTCGTGTTCACCTTGATCATCGTCGTGATCGCGCTCGCCGGATCGCTCTGGATCATGCATCACCTCAACACCAACATGATGCCGGGGATGATGCAGGCGCCGTGAAGCGGATCGCGCTCGTCGTTCTCGCCGGGCTCGGCACGCTGGCGCTCGTCGGGCTTGGGGTTTGGCAGCTCGAGCGGCGGGACTGGAAGCTCGCGCTGATCGAGCGCGTGGACCGGCGCGTTCACGCCGCACCGGTGCGCGCGCCTGGACCGGATGCGTGGGCCGGCCTGAACAAGGAGAATGCGGAGTACCTGCACGTCAGCGTGACCGGTCGATTCCTCGAAGGACGCGACACGCTCGTGCGCGCAGTCACCGCACTCGGCGGCGGTTACTGGATGATGACGCCGCTGCAGACGGACGACGGCTTTGTCGTGCTGGTGAACCGAGGCTTCGTGCCGGCGGAGCAGACCGACGCGGCGTCGCCCTCGCTCGGCGCCACCGGCCGTGTGCGATCACCCGCAGCCACAGACGGCAGGGTCACTATCACCGGCCTCCTGCGCATCACCGAGCCCAACGGCGGATTTCTCCACTCCAACGCCCCGCGCGAGAACCGGTGGTATTCTCGCGACGTGGTCGCCATTGCACAGGCTCGAGGGCTCTCCCACGTCGCCCCGTATTTCATCGACGCGGATGCGCGCGCAAACGAAAGCGCGCCGCCGATCGGTGGACTCACCGTCATCACGTTCCACAACAGCCACCTGATCTACGCCATCACGTGGTTCGCGCTGGCGCTGATGCTGGCTGTATTGGGCGTGCGCATCGCGCGTACTCCCGAGACGCGCCATGCCTGAGGCGGCACTCAGCCGAGGTGGCGCCGTGCCCGTGCCGGCGCCACAGGACACCACCAATCGCAAGAACACCCTGCTGCTGATCCAGCTCCGCTGGATCGCAGTCGTCGGACAGATCGTCACGATCGCCGTCGTGCATGGGGCGCTCGGAATCGAGCTGCCGCTTGCGAACATGGCGCTCGTCCTCGCCGCGCTCATTTGCTTGAACGGCGTGAGCTACCTCTGGCTGCGCGGCCGCACCGAGGTGAGCAATCGCGCGCTGCTCCTCGCGCTGATGCTCGATGTGATCGCGTTGACGGTGCAGCTCTATCTGAGCGGAGGCGCGTCGAACCCGTTCACCGGCCTGTATCTGCTGCAAGTGGCGCTCGCGGCCGTTCTGCTGGAAGTCGCGTTCGCATGGACCATCGTCGTCGTCGCGGCGATCGGCTTCCTGTTCCTGACACAGTTCAACGTGCCGCTCGTGCTCACGCGCGCCGGTGCGCCGGACCTCTTCACGCTGCACATCTTCGGCACCCTGGTGTGCTTCGTGCTCGACGCAGTGCTCCTCGTGTTCTTTCTCATCCGGATCACCGGCAACCTGCGCAGCCGCGATGCGCGGCTGGCCGCGTTGAAGCATCAGGCGGCCGAAGAAGACCTCATCGTGCGCATGGGCCTGCTCGCTTCGGGGGCGGCTCACGAGCTGGGCACGCCGCTCGCTTCCGTTGCGGTGATTCTCGGCGACTGGCGCCGCATGCCCGAGGTCCGCAGCAATCCCGAGCTCTCGGCGGACATAGACGAGATGCAGGCCGCGATCGAGCGCTGCAAGGCGATCGTGACCGGGATCTTGAAGTCGGCGGGCGAGGCACGCGGCGACGCGCCGTCCGTCACGACGGTGAATACGTTCCTCGCGGACATCGTGAAGGAATGGCAGACCGCGATGACGGGCGCGAGGCTGCGCTACCGGAACATGCTCGACGAGGACGTGTCCATCGTCGCCGATTCCACCTTGAAGCAGATCGTGTTCAACCTGCTCGACAACGCGTATGAAGCCTCGCCACAGTGGATTCAATTGACAGCGTCGCGCGAGGGCGAGACGCTTTCGCTCGAAGTGCGGGATGCCGGCGCGGGCTTTCCTCCGGAGATGCTGGAGCACCTGGGCACCCCGTACCAATCCACCAAAGGCCGCGGCGGTGGCCTGGGACTGTTTCTCGTGGTGAACGTCGTTCGCAAGCTCGGCGGCTCGGTAGCGGCGCGCAATCTTCCCGATCGGGGCGCGGCCGTCACGTTGAGCCTGCCGCTTCGGGCCCTGACCGTCGGAACGTTGCGCCATGCAGGCTGAGCGGCTGCTCGTCATCGTGGAAGACGACGCGAGCTTCTCGCGCACGCTCAAGCGCTCCTTCGAGCGGCGCGGCTACCAGGTCATCACCGCTGCGAATCACGACGAGCTCACGGAGCTGTTGAAGACGCACAACCCCGGTTACGCGGTCGTCGATCTCAAGCTGGCGGGAGGCGCGTCGGGCCTGCAGGCCGTGGCCACACTCCATGCGCACAACGAGGCGATGCTCATCGTGGTGCTCACCGGGTTTGCGAGCATCGCCACGGCCGTCGAGGCCATCAAGCTCGGCGCGTGTCACTATCTCGCGAAGCCTTCCAACACGGACGATATCGAGCGCGCGTTCAGCAAGGCCGCCGGAAACGCGGACGTTTCCGTCTCCGAGCGGCCGAGCTCGATCAAGACGCTCGAGTGGGAGCGCATCCACGAGACG
>DASZSS010000306.1:0-9112 GCA_035548535.1 Steroidobacteraceae bacterium | reverse complement strand
CGATGTACGTGTGGATCGGAATGCGCGGCGCGACGGCGCGCACCGCGCCGAGCGTGACCGTCGAGTCGAGGCCGGCGCTCAGCGCGATGCCGATCCGATCGCGGCCGGCCACCATGCTGGCCGCGGCCGCGAGCAACGCCTCGCGCAGCTCGCCCGCGAGCTGATCGTCCGGCTGGTCCAGGCGCACATCCAATTCGAGCGGCGAATAGCGATGCGCTTCATACGACTCGCCGTTGATGCGCACCATCTGCCCGGGCGCAACCGGATGCACACTGGCCAGCAGTGCACGGCCGGCGGGTAAATATTTCGTACGTTGCAGGTAATCGATGCTCTGCGAATCGAGTTGGGTTTTCAGATCGGGCAACCCGAGCAGCGCTCGATACTCTGACGCGAACACCCAGCGATCCTGCACGCGCGCGAAGTACAGCGGTTGCACCGACCAGCGATCCACCGCGAGCAGCAGCGAACCGGTCGTGGCGTCGTGGAGCGCGAGCGCGAATTGACCGTTCAGTAGCGCGAGCGCCTGCGCGCCCGCAGCCCGATAGAGCTTCCACACGAGCGCCGCGTCCGAGTGCTGCGCCACGACGCTCGCATCGAGCCCGAGCTGAGACCCGAGGGCCTCGCGATCGAGCAGCGAGCCGGCAAACGTCACGGGGACCTGAGCCGTGTCCTGCGCGGTAGTCGACTCGCGCCGCGAGCCGAAACACACGTGGGGTGCCGGCGCCCAGATGTCCTCGTGTGCTCCCCGATGCGCCAGACGCATTCCAACCTGCTGGGCTTCCCAGCGCTCGAATGGCCCCATGAACCCCCATATCGCGCTCATGTCCTGCCCCCCGAGTGGGTGAATGTCCGCATGCTCAGGCCTGGGCGATCCCGCCCTGCGCCGCCGGGCGCCGCTGCTTCAGCGCACCGCCGAGCCCCGCCTGCAACGGGCTCAGCGCCGGCATTGGATCCGATAGCGACGCCACCGCGCTCCCCTTGCACGCAACGCCGCGCACGGCGAGCGCACGAACGATCGCAAGCCCCACCTTGGAGCGACCTGCGACTACAGCCGGAACACTAGGCGTCATCTCAAGCTCTCCTGCTTCGGAGTTTTTGAGGCCGAACGGGGCAGCAACTTTCATACGTGTGCTTCCGCGGTCGTGCGTGAATTGATACAGATCAAGCAGCCGCGAAACGGCGAATGTCAGCCGTCGCGAGCGCCCGCGTCAGTGCGCTGTAGGTCCTATTGACGCCGCCTCCGCTGCGTGCGCCGCTGCGTTGGGCACCTCCGACGATGTGTCGAGGCGGCGGATCGCTTTCGCCGCAAGCACCGATGCGCCGGCCGCGTGAAGGAGCCACCCCGCTGCCAGACCATAGACGATGCCGACGAGCCCCGCTCCGCGCGCCGCAACCGCGCAGCCGACGGCGCACACCACCGCGAGCCATCCGCTCGTGGTGAGGTAGGTGAGCTCGCGGGGTGAGCCGAGCGCGGTGGCCGCAGCGGTCGCCAGCCCATCCCACACCCGCGTAAAGCCCGCCATGATGATGGCTGCGATCAGGGCAGCGGAGATGTTGTAGCGACGGCCGAGCACATGCGCCGCGATCAACGGCATCGCGATCACGACGGCCAGCGCGCAAGCTGCGCTCACTGCCGCCATGAGCGTCCCCTCGTGTCGAATCAACTTGCGCGCCCCGGCGGCATCGCCGCAGGCGCGTATGCGCGGCAACAACGCGAAGCCCGCTCCGGTCTGGAGCATGCGGAAGGGCGAGCCGACGACCGCGGCCGCGACGGAGTACGTCGCCAGGTCCTGAAGCGACAGCACGCGGGGGATCAGCAGGCGATCGAGCTGGAACATGATGGAGAGCGCCAAGGCGCCCATGACGATGGTGAGACCTTCTCGCATCAACGCGGACGTGAACACAGGCTTCGAACCTGCCTGCCTGTTCCCCCAGCCGACACGCCACCCGATCAGCGTGGTGATCGCATAGCCGACGGCGAGCACGGTCGCAACGCTTGCCGCACTTCGACTCCCCATCACGATCAGCAGCAGCGCGCTCGTGAGCAAGACCCAGTTGTGGACTTGCGTCAGCAGCAGCGACGCGCTGAACGCCTGCCTGGCTTGAAAAAAAGTCGCGGCCACTCGGTTGGTCGCGGCGAGCACGACGGTCACGGCGAGGAGCGTCACCAGCTCCGTCCGCAGGCGATAGATCGCCGCGGCGGCGCCGGCGATCGCAACGCTCACGAGCGCGGCCCCAAGCACGCTGCGCACCAGCAACCCGGCGCTCGCCACGAATCCATAGCGGATGATCAGTGTCGGCCAGCCCAGCGGTCCGAGTGTGATGCCGAGCTGAGTGAGCGCGAGGAGAAGCGCGACTGCGGCGTACTCCTCGGCCGAAAGCATGCGCGCGAGCGCGATGTTGCCCACGGCGGCGCCCACGCCGCCCAGCGCAAAGGACAGGGCCGCAACGAGAGCCGGCGAGCGGCGCAGCGCGAAACGCTTCGGCAAACGGAGCCGCGCAACGGTCATGTGGCTCCCACTGATGCGGCAGGCGGGACCTCAGCGCTTCAGCAAACCGGGGTCCCGAGCGCCCACGATGCGATGATCAACGCGCTCGCCGAGTACCTTGCCGAGACAATGGAGCCGCAATTCTCGATCCCGCCCGCGAGCGGCGCCGGCTGGATCAGCGGCGCAGCAATCCCGCCTCGCGAAACCAGTCCACCGCGTCGCGGATCGCGAGGATGGGAGAGCGCCACTGATATCCGAGCTCCTGCACCGCGCGATCGCTCGAGAAGTACATCGGTTTGCGCGCCATGCGCACCGCCTCCACGGAGATCTGCGTCGTGCGGCCGACGATGCGCGCGGCGAGATCGCACACGTGCGCGACGGGCAACACTGCCGCATGCGGTAGCCGGATGCGCGGTGTGCGCGCATTTGCGGCAGCCGCAATGTCGGTCAGGAGCTGCGCGAGCGTCACGTTCTCGCCGCCGAGGATGTAGCGCTCGCCGCGTTGCCCGCGCTCGAACGCGAGCAGATGGCCTTCGGCGACATCGTCGACGTGAACGATGTTGAGCCCGGTGTCCACGTAGGCCGGCATTCGGCCCGCCGCGGCATCGAGCACCATGCGGCCGGTCGGCGTCGGCCGGCGATCGCGCGGACCGATGGGCGTCGAAGGATTCACGATCACGACGTCGTCGCCTTCCGCGGCGGCGGCCTGCGCCAGCATTTCGGCGAGGCACTTGGAACGCTTGTAGTGGCCGATCACCTTCTCCAGACAAAGCGGGTTGCACTCCCGACCTGGCCCGCCGTCGGAGTCGACACCGATAGTCGCAACACTGCTCGTCACGACGGAGCGTGCCACACGCGCCTTGCGTGCTGCGCGCAAGACGTTCGCGGTTCCGTGCACGTTCACGCGATACAGCTCCGTGCAGTCGTGAACCCCTAAGCGATAGTCCGCGGCGGTGTGAAACAGCGCATCGCAGCCGGCCAGCGCTCGATCGAGCGAGGGTTCGTCGGTGACGTCGCCTGTGATGACCTCCACGGTCAGACCATGCAGGTTTGCGAGATCGCTCTGCGGGCGCGCAAGAACGCGCACCCGCCACCCGTGCCGCAGCAGTGCCCGGACGACAGCCGAGCCGACGAAGCCCGTGCCTCCTGTGACCAGCGCGATCACGGCCGCGCCGGCACCGGCCGTTGGGGCGCGAGTTCCGCACGGATTGCCGGCGTCTGCGCCATCGATGCGAGCGTTGCGCGCGCCGCGCGATATCTGAGGCCCAATCGGAGGAGCGCCGGCAGCTCGTGAGCACGCACCGCGCAGGCGAGCAGCGTGCGCACATCGATTCTGCTCGCACCCTCCGCCGCGGCGATCGCGGCAAGCGGAATCGAGTCGGCCGCAGTGTCGACGATGACGCGTAGGACGATGAACGGCACGGCCAGACCGGACGCAACCTCGGCGACTGCGCCACTCTCCAAGTCCACCGCGCGAGCACCCGTGTCGCGAAAGGCGCCGGCCTTCTCGGCGGACGTCCGCAGCACACGTGGCGCGGTGAGAATCGTTCCGATGCATGCCGCTCGATACGGCGCCAGTTGTCTTGCCAGCGTCGCGTGCCACGTCAGGCTGACCGGCACGCCGCCGCCTCGCGCGTCGACGACTTCGACGGGAAGGAAAATGGTGCCCGCGGCCAGGGTTGGATCGAGCGCACCTGCAAATCCCCAGCTCACGAGCGAAGTGGCGCCTGCATCCACGAGCATGCGCGCGGCACCTGCCGCGCGCTCCTTCCCCATGCCCGCGCACGCGAGCAGTGAGCCATCGTGCAGCCTGACCCATCGCTCGGGCGGGCGCCGCACGCCAAGATGGCGCGCCTCCCGCTCTAGAGCACAAACGAATCCGACTGCGCTCAAGCGGCCACCCCTGCACACGCGTTTCGATACGCCGACAGCGCCCACAACGGAAAGTAGGCGCAGTACCCGTGATACTTCAGATAAAACACCCGCGGGAAGCCCGGCGCCGTGAAATGCGGGTCGGCCCACAGCCCGCTCGGCAACTGTGTCCGCACGAGAAATGCGGCGCCGCGTGCGACGGCGGCGGACGTACCGCGCCCCGCTGCAATCAGTGCCAGCATGGCCCAAGCGGTTTGGAAGGGCGTGCTCGCCGCGCCTTCGCCCCGCTCGCTCGAGAGGTACGAGTCGTTGCTCTCGCCCCAACCGCCATCGGGGTTTTGACGTGACTCGAGCCATGCGACCGCGCGCCTCACGGCGGGGTCGCTCGGGCTGATGCCCGCTTGCGCGAACGCGGTGAGCACCGACCACGTGCCATAGAGGTAGTTGGTGCCCCATCGACCGAACCACGAGCCATCGCGCTCCTGAGCGTCGCGCAGGAAGCGAATCGCTCGGCGGATCACCGGGATGTCCTGCTCGCGACCGACCCGTGCAAGCGCCGTGACGACGCGCGCCGTCACATCGCTCGTCGGCGGATCGAGCAGCGCCCCGTGATCGGCAAACGGGATCGCGTTGAGGTATTCGTACGTGTTGTCCACGTCGAAGGCCGCGAACCCACCGTTGCGGCTCTGCATGCCGACGAGCCAATCGAGCGCACGCGCGATCGCTCGCGAGTAGCGCGCACGCTCCGGAGCATGATGCATGGCGAGCACCACGACCGCGGTGTCGTCGAGATCGGGATAGAACGAGTTCTCGAATTGAAATGGCCAACCGCCGCCGCGCAGGTGCGGGCGCTTCGCCTGCCAGTCGCCGGCGGCATCGATGAGCTGGCGCGACTCCAACCACGCCAGAGCGCGCGCCGCACCGGCCAGCGCGCTTCCGCCTCCCGTCTTTTGCAATGCTAGAGCAGAAAGTGCCGTATCCCAGATGGCGGAGTTGCACGGCTGACAGTACGCGGTCTTCTCATCCACGATGAGCAGTTGCTGGAGTGCCCGCATCGCCGCTACACGTCGCGGATGCGATGGCGGATATCCAAGCACCGCCAGCGCTTCGAGCGCGTTCACCATTGCCGGGAAAATGGCGCCGAGCCCTGCCTCGCCGTTCAACCGTTCGCACATCCAGTCGTGTGCGCGGCGCATCGCCTTCTCGCGCAATCGCGCCGGAAACGCAGGCTCGAGGAGCCTGATGAGCCGATCGCCCCAGAAGCACAGCCTCGCCAGCCACGTGGCATGCGGGCCTTCGCGCCGAAAATAGTGGCGCTCCTCAGAGGGCGGCGTCGTGAAGAGCTCCGCGATACTCACTCTGCCCGGATTGCACGCGCGCGCCCGCCGCGAGCAGAGAATCAGCAGCGGCACCATCACCGTGCGCGACCAGTACGAAACCTTGTGCAGATGAAACGGAAACCACGCGGGCAGCAGCATCAGCTCTACCGGCATGCACGGCGTTGCGCGCCAGGGCACCTGCTCGAACATCGCCAGCGTGATTCGTGTGAAGACGTTCGAACGCGCGGCGCCGCCGTGCTGAAGAATGGCGGCCCGCGCTTTCATCATGTGCGGGGCGTCGCAATCGTCGCCCACGAGCTTCAACGCGAAGTACGACTTCACACTGCAGCTCACATCGAGATCACCGCCGAAGTAGAGCGGCCACCCGCCGTGCGGCAACTGCCGGTCGCGCAGATAGGCGGCGAGACGCGCCTGTAGCGGCGCGTCGATCTCGCCGAGGAAGTGCATCATGATCACGTACTCGGCTGGAATGGTGCAGTCCGCCTCGAGCGGAAAGGCCCAGTAGCCTGGCGGAGCCTGCAAGCCGAGAAGCGCGTCGCGCGCTGCGCGGATCGCGGTCTGCAACGCATCGTCGCGCTCCGCCGCCTGAATGTGCGAATCCACGTTCACAGCCATTCATCCAGGTGCAGCACGCCGTCTTCCCCGGTCAGGGTGGCCGAACCGGACCTGCCGCTCCGGACCAGCGGCAATCCCTCCGCCGCCGTCTCGAAGAGCCGCACGAGCACTGCGTCGTTGCGCACGGCCATCCGTGTCAGCGCCCGCACGAGGAACACCTCACCGTGCGACACCTTCACGTCGTTCCCGGAGGCGAACCAGGGGCTCTCGTGAATTCGGCGCAGGGTCAGCACGGCCAGGCCGATCGCCCACAAGCAGAAGCCGCGAATCCCCTTTTCCTCTGGTGGAATGAGCAGCGTGAAGGCGAGCGCATCGCGCAGGTAGCCGTGCGCGATGCCGATGAGCTCGTCGAGCGCCGCGCAAAAGCGCGTGTCCGCGCGACCGGGCCGCAGCCGCGCAAGCTCCACGCCGTGGCTGCCGAAAACGTCGCGCGGCAGCCAGCAGACCCCGCGCTGCCGATCCTCCCACTGGTCCTTGAGAATGTTGGTCATCTGCAATCCCTGACCGAACGAGCGGGCGAGCGCGCTGAGCTCGGGCCGATGCACGTTGATTGCGGGCGAGTATCCGCAGAACAGCTCCGTCAGCATCTCACCCACGACGCCGGCGACGTAGTAGCAGTACGCGTCCAGATCGCTCAGGCGATCGAGCCCGCGCACACTCGTGCGGCACTGAAAACGGTGCATCCCCTCGCACATCACCTCGACGCAATGGCAAATGGCCTCGCGCTCGCGCGCATCCAGCCCGCAGGTCACGCGAACGACGCGCGCCATGTTGCGCACGAGCTGACGCTCGCCCTGGAGCGTGCCCTCCGGAAGCCGCGCGGCGATCTCGCGGCCGAGCCGTTCGGGATCGCGGCGCCCCGCGAGCGCTTCGGCGAACTGGTGCAGGTAGACGAGCGTGTCCTCGGACGCGAGCGGCAGCTCGTCCTCGATGGTGTCCGCGATCCGACACGACAGATAGGCGTTCGAGACTGCGCAGCGCAGCCGGCCCGGCAATAGCGGAATCGTCAGCGCGAACGTGCGCGACACGTGGGGCAGGATTCGATCCTGAAAATCGAGATCCGAAATGCTGGACTCGATATTGCTGACAGCTCGCGACATCCGGAGGACCACCGTGAGCCTCACTCACCGTGCCAACTAACCCGGCTCATCCGCGCGGGTTCCGGTGCTTCGCGACGGCAAGCTCGAGTTGGCGGAATGGAGCGCAAGTCGATCATGAGTGCACGCACTGACGACTATCCTTTGTTAAGGCACATCGACACGCCGGCGGATTTGCGGCGTCTGGCGCCCGCCAAGCTGCCCGCGCTCGCCGGCGAGCTGCGCGAGTTCCTCATCCGAACGGTCAGCATGCGCGGCGGCCATTTCGCGGCGGGCCTCGGCACCGTCGAGCTCGCAATAGCGCTGCACTATGTGTTCGACACGCCACACGACAAGCTCGTCTGGGATGTGGGGCACCAGGCGTACCCGCACAAAGTGCTCACCGGTCGGCGCGAGCAGCTCCACACGATCAAGCAAGCCGGCGGCCTCGCGCCGTTTCTCAAGCGTGCGGAAAGTGCTTACGACTGCTTCGGCGCGGGGCACTCGAGCACCTCCATCAGCGCCGCCCTCGCCTTCGCCATGGCCGCGCGTCTCACGGATTCCCCCTGCCACGTCGTCGCAGTCATCGGCGATGGGGCGCTCACGGCGGGCTTGGCGTTCGAGGCGCTCAATCACGCGGGCTCGCTGCCGGCGGACATGCTCGTCGTGCTGAACGACAACGACATGTCCATCTCGGAAAACGTCGGCGCGCTGTCGCGCTACTTCGCGCGCGCCCTCTCCTGCCGGCTCTATACGCACCTGCGCGAGAGTGGCAAGAAGATCCTGCGGCCGATGCCCGCGGTCTGGGAGCTCGCGCGGCGCTCGGAACAGCACGCCAAAGGAATGGTGCTGCCCGGCACGCTCTTCGAGGAGCTCGGCTTCAACTACATCGGGCCGATCGACGGGCACGATCTCCGCGCGCTCGTCGGCACGTTGCGCAACCTGCGCCGGATGCGCGGACCGCGACTGCTGCACGTCGTCACGCGCAAGGGCAAGGGCTACCCTCCGGCGGAGGCCGATCCGATCAAGTGGCACGGCCCGGGGCCTTTCGATCCCGTGAGCGGCGTCATCTACAAGGAGCGCAGCGCGGGACCGACTTTCACGCAGGTTTTTGGCCGCTGGCTGTGCGATGTGGCCGAGCGCGATCCGCGAGTCGTCGGGATCACGCCGGCGATGCGCGAGGGGTCCGGGCTCGTGGAGTTCTCGAAGCGCTTTCCCGAGCGCTACTTCGACACGGCCATCGCCGAGCAGCACGCCGTCACGTTCGCGGCGGGGCTCGCCGCGGAAGGGCTGCGCCCGGTCGTTGCGATCTACTCGACCTTCCTGCAGCGCGCGTACGACCAGCTCATTCACGACGTGGCTCTGCAGCGCTTGCCGGTGGTGTTCGCGATCGATCGCGCCGGCCTCGTCGGCGGCGATGGCGCCACGCACCAGGGCGCCTTCGATCTGTCGTACTTGCGGTGCATTCCGAACATGGTCGTCATGGCGCCGGCCGATGAGAACGAATGCCGGCAGATGCTGTTCACGGCCCTGAGTCATGATGGCCCTGCCGCGGTTCGTTATCCGCGCGGCACCGGCTGCGGCGCGCATGTCGAGCAAGAGATGAAGGCACTCCCTCTCGGACGCGGCGAGCAGCGGCGTGAAGGAGCCAGCGGGCTTGCGCTGCTCGCGTTCGGCACGATGCTCGAATCGGCGCTGCGGATCGGTGAGCGGCTCGACG
>DASZSS010000305.1:0-6553 GCA_035548535.1 Steroidobacteraceae bacterium | reverse complement strand
GGTGCGCGGACTCGCGTCGGCGAGATGTCCGGCGCACCAGGGTGACGACGACGTACGCCGCGACCCCGACGATGATCAGGAACAGTAGCCCTCTCAGCATGACCACGCTCGCGCCATTACGACTCCGGAGGGGTGTTGTGGACCTGGACTGACGCCGGGAGCGTCGGCGCCGAAGGATTTGGATGCGGTGGCGTGCCGAGATGCTTGCCGAACCATGCGATCCAGCGCTCAAGTCGATCGCGCAGGTAACTCGGCCGCGAGAAGCTGTGGAACTGCCCCGGGTAGATCACGAGCTCCGTCTCCACGCCGAGGCTGCGCAGCGCCTGATACATCTGCTCGGAATTCAGCAGCGGCACGTTGAAGTCCTGATCGCCGCACATGAACAGCGTCGGCGTGACGATGCGGTCCGCATGCAGGAACGGATACGAGTTGCGCAGATAGACGTCGAGGTTCTTCCACGGCACCCCGAGCTCCGCTTCGTATTCGCGGATGTACATGTCGGTGCCGTACCCCGCCAGCGTGTTGCCGATTGAGGCACCGCTCACCGCGGCCTTGAAGCGCGTGTCGCGCGCGATGACGTTGTCCGTGAGGATTCCGCCGTAGCTCCAGCCGCCGACGCCCAGGCGCCGCGGATCGGCAATGCCCTGCTCGACGGCGAAGTCCACGGCGGCCAGCACGTCCTGCGAGTCCTTGTCGCCCCAGTCCGCCCAGATGGCGGTTGAGAATGCTTCGCCGCGGCCCGAGCTGCCGCGCGGATTCACGCCGACGATGACGTACCCTTGTGCGGCCAAGATCTGCCAGGTGCGATCGAACGCGTTCGTGAACTGCGAGACCGGCCCGCCGTGAATCCAGAGCAGTGTCGGATAGCGCGTGCCGGGGATATAGCTCGGCGGCTTCAAGATGAAGCCGTTGATGGGCGTGCCGTCCCGGCTCGTGACGCTGATCTCATCGAGCGTGCCGAGCTGCACGTTCGCAAGGAGCGCGTCGTTCTCGTGGGAGAGCCGGCGCAGCTTGCCGCGCTCGGACGCGTAGACCTCGTCGGGCACATCCGGCGTCGAATCGATGAGCGCGATCTCGCCTCGCGCGCCGACCTCGTAGGACGAGATTTCGCGCCGGCCTTGCACCAGCTTCTCCATCCGTCCGCTGCGTACATCGAACCGGGCGAGGTGCTGATTCCGGTCGTCTTCGATCAGCGCATAGAGCCAGCGGCCATCGGGCGACCACTGCGGCAGGAGCACGTTGCGGTCGAGGTCCTTGCTGATCGTGCGCGGGGCGCCACCGTTCGCCGGCACGACCATCAAGCGATGCTGGGCGTAGTAGATGAGCTTCTCGTCGCTCGCAGCGATGTATGCGATGTCGCGACCGTTCGGGCTCCACACCGGGCCGCTCATCCAGTCCGAATCGCCGGACTCGCCGACGAACGTGGTGACTTGCCGCGCCGGCGCACCAGGCACGGCGGGCATCACGTACAGACCGAAGCCGTTGGTGCGATCCGGGTCCGCGCCGCGCTTGCTCAGGAACGCGATCTGCGCGCCGTTCGGCGACCAGGAGGGATAGGCCTCGGAGAAGCGCCCCGAGGTCAGCGCCTCGACCTTGCGGCTCGCGAGATCGAGCAGATAGAGGTGCGTCTGCCGCGTGCTGAGATAGCCGGTCTCGTCTTCCTTGAAGTAGTAGCGGTCGATGACGATGGGCGGCAGCGCCTTCTCGTCACCGTCGTTGCCGCTGCCGGGCAGGGGATCGTCCTCGACGACGAGAACGAGGCGCTTGCCGTCGGGCGACCAGTCGTAGTCGAGAACGTCGCCTTTGAAATGCGTCACCTGCTGGGCATCGCCGCCGCGGCGGTCCAAGAGCCAGAGCTCGTCGGGACCGTCTTTCGAGCCGCGTCCCGACAGAAAGGCGAGAAAGTGCCCGTCCGGGCTCCAGCCGGGAGCGTGCTCGCTGTCCGAGCTGCTCGTGAGCTGGACCGTGTGCGCGCCGTCCCAACTCGCCATCCAGATGTCCGTCGTCAGCTTGTCGCGCGCGACGTCGGTGCTGCGCACGGAGTACGCGACCCACTTGCCGTCAGGGGAAATCGTGGCCTCGGAGACACCTCGAAATGCGTCGAGGTCCGCGACGGTGAGCAGTCGCTGTTCGGCGGCGGCGGCACTCGCCGGCATCGCTGCGCCTGCGGCGAGCGATGCACAGAGCAGAACCGCTGCGTTGAGCTTCAACCAAAAACCCCCATCGCGCCGTGCTGGCGCAAAGTGCCGCCGGCGATTGTTGCAGCTGACCGAGGCCGCGCGGATTCTAGGGACGCGGGGCCTCGGCCGGCAATGACCCTTCTATACAATCACCACATGCGACTCATCGCGCTTCTGCTCGGATGCATGGGGCTCTTGCCCGGCCTCTCTTTGGGTGCAGGGCCCGCGGTGCCCCTGCAGAAAGCCGACTTCGCGTTCTCGCGGAGCGACAGCGTCCTCGTCGTCTCGCCTCATCCGGACGACGAGTCACTCTGCTGCGCGGGGCTCATCAGTCGCGCACTGGCGCAGGGCGCGCGTGTCAGCGTGGTGTGGGTGACCGTCGGTGACGCGTTCGAGCTCGACGCACGTCTGGTCGAAAAGCGGCTCCGACCGGGCTTGCTCGGGCTGCGGAAGCTCGGCGAGCAGCGCGTACGCGAGGCGATGGCGGCCGCGGAGCGGCTGGGCATCCCGCCCGAGAATCGGTTCGTGCTCGGCTATCCCGATCGCGGCCTGCAGCGCTTGATGCTCGATCACTTCTTCGTGCCTTTCCGCTCGCGCTACACGGGACAGACGAGCGTGGCCTACGCGGGGGCCGTCACGCCGCACGCACCGTACGAAGGGCGCGCGCTCGACGCGGACCTGCGGAAGGTCATCGACACCACGCGGCCCACGCACGTGTTCGTCGCGAGCCCGCTCGATGCGCATCCGGATCACAAGGCCTCCGGCGAGTTCGTCATGCGCATCCTCGGAGAGCGCGATCAGCTCGACCGCATCTACTACTGGATCATCCACGGCGGCTTCGACTGGCCTCGCCCCCGCGGGCTGCACCGGCAGAACGCATTGCTGCCGCCGGAGCGCGCGCGTGATCTGCCCTGGCTGCAATTCGATCTGACGGACGCCGAGCAGGACACGAAGCTCGCGGCCCTCGCGGCGCATCGCTCGCAGATGGAGATCATGAAGCCGTTTCTGCGCGCCTTCGTACGCCGCAACGAGCTGTTCACCCGCGTGCCGCTCGCGCCGGAGGCACCGGTACCGATCCTCACGCCCGAGATGGACGGCGGAGCGTCGGGGAACAATTGACGTGGCAGCCCGCGGCAAGGGCAAGAGAGAGCGGACCCCGGCCAGGAGGGAGCTCAGCTCCGATCTGCCCGATCACGGCGACAGCGCCGCGAACGTGGACCGTGTCGCGGAAATTCGAAAGATCAGGTCGTGACGATCCAGCCGCGCTGGAGCGCGGCTTCGATGAAGTCGCGCACGTCGTCGGCGAGCCCTGCCCGGCCGGGTTGACTCAGGAATTCGGCGATCACTTCGTCCTGCGTGCGGGTGCCGTCGCAGAGCTCGAGGATGGCGGCCGCACTCTCGTTCAACGGCACGACGCCGGTCGGCTGCACCAGCACAGGCCGAGCGGCGCGCCACTCCACTCTGGTCTGGCGTCCCGGTGCGAGCCGGTTCTGAGTCCGGCGCATCACAGCTCTGTGTTCCATGCCTTGCTCCGCCGGCTGCGGAACGGTCCGCGTCGGCGGCTGGATCTGATCGCGCGCAACCGCGCGTGCGCCAGATTTCTGCAAGGTCCGGGCCAAGCCCGGGACGCCTGTCAGCACATTGCGTTCGTTCGTGGCGATCGTCCAACTCCCGCAAATGAAACAGTTGTCACACCGACTGTACGTCGCGCGTCACGATCCGCTACGTGTCGGGATACCGTGGGTCTTCATCTTCCGATAGAGCGTGTTGCGGCTCACTCCGAGATGCTCCGCCGCATGCGTCATATTGCCGCGGCACTTCTCGATCACCCGTAGGAGCGCCGCGCGCTCCGCCGCCTGCAACGGATTCGCGCACGTCTCGAGTGGCTCGGACTCGGCAGGCGCCGCGGCGGCGCTCGCCGTTGGTCCGAGCGCGGCGGCACCGGTGCTCACGGGCTGCGGCTCGCGAATCTCGCGAGGCAGGTCGAGCACTCGCACGACGCCACCGTCGCAGATGGCGAGCGCGGTACGGATGACGTTGCGCAGCTCGCGGATGTTGCCCGGCCAGGGATACGAGACGAGCCGCTGCAGCGCATCCACCTCGATCGCCGCGGGCCGGCCGTTGTGCGTTTCGGCCGCCAGCGCGCGATGGATGACGCGCTCGCGATCCGAGCGGTCCGCAAGTCGCGGCAGCTCGAGCGTGATGCCGTTCAGGCGATAGTAGAGATCCTCGCGGAACTCCCCACGCGCGATCATCTCGCGCAGGTTGCGATGCGAGGCGGCGATGACGTGCAGCTCCACCTTGATGGGGACCTCGCTGCCGAGCGGGACGATCTCCTGCTCTTCGAGCACGCGCAGCAGGCGCGTCTGCAGCGACAGCGGCATGTCGCCAATCTCGTCGAGGAACAAGGTGCCGCCCGAGGACTGCAGGATCTTGCCCTTCATGCCCTCCTTCCGCGCGCCCGTGAACGCGCCCGGCTTGTAGCCGAACAGCTCGCTCTCGATCAGCGTCTCAGGGATCGCGGCGCAGTTCACCGCGACGAAGGGCAGCGCGGCGCGCCGGCTCGCGTGGTGCATGGCGTGCGCAAACGCTTCTTTGCCCGAGCCCGTGGGCCCCTGGATCAGAACCGATACGCCGGAGTCGACGATGCGGCGCGCGCTGCGTACGTTGCGCAGCATCTGCGGGTCTTCACCCGCCAGGTCCTCGAGCGTGAGCACCGGCGGCGAGGGCTTCGCCGGAAGCTTCACGACCTCGGGATCCGAGCGTGTGCCCGACTTCGCGCCGTGACCGATGCTCGTGCTCATGCTCTGGCCGTACTTGGCGCCTGCGTAGAGGTTCGCATAGTAGCCCTGTCCGCGACGCGGGTCGCGTAGCGGTGAGAGCGAGGCGCTCCGCAGCAGCTCGAGCGAAGCGCCGCGTGCGCCGTCCACGTCGAAGATCTCGCTGATCGGACGCCCGACCAGCTCGTAACGATCCTTCGCCTCGAGCAGCTCCGCGGCGGTGTGGTCCGCGCCGATGACCGTACCGTCCTCGGCGAGCGCGAGCGCGCCGTCGTGGAACAGATTCACGAGGTCCGGGCGGCTGTGGAAGCGCAGGACCGCGTTGTGCTCGTGATGCCGTAGGAACAAGCACTTCTCGATGATGTGCGCGGACAGCCGGACGAGCGCCATCGTATGCATCTGCGTGGCGCGCGTGTCGTGCGAGCCGATGCAGGAGGCGTCGAGCACGGCGATGACGTCGTCCACCGGGCCGCGAATCGGCACGCCGAAGCACGTGAGCCCGATGTGGTGCGTATAGAAGTGATCGTTGCGATGGACGGTGACGGGCTTGCGCTCGGCGATGCACGTGCCCATGCCGTTCGTGCCGCGGCTGCGCTCGCTCCAGTCGGCGCCCGGCACGAGGCCGGCGCCGCGGAACATGTCCTTCAAGGTCGGATCGACCTTCTCGTAGAGGATGATGCCGTCCGCATCGGTGAGCAGCAGCGCATAGCCCGAGCCTGCGATCTGATCGTAGAGCCGATCGACCTCCGCCGCACCGATCTGCATGAGATCGGCGAGCTGCTCGCGTCGGTCTTGCAGCGCGCGAGCCTCGATGATCGTCGGCGCGTCCGGCCGGGCCGGATCGAGTCGGTAGTCGTTCGCGCAGCGTATCCAGGAGCGGGCGATGGTTCGGTCAGGCAGTTCCCGCCCGGGCCGCGGAAGACTGTGGACGATGCGCATGACATCGTCGGAATGTCGTGTGCCTAGTGCATTTGCCATTGGAGTCCCCTCAACGACGCTCCATCGCCGTTACGTGGCTGCCTCTAGCCAATGAGCGTTGTTCGACGAAAACGCGGTGGTGATGTCGGACGCGTGCTGCTCCCAGTGCGCTGTCGGTTTGCACCAACCGTGCCACGCCCCCGCGTGACACTGTGACGAGCCGGGTACACGGGACCAACCCAACCGACCGGATGAAAGCTTCAAAGTCAACGGGCGTCATGTTGAGCGCAGGCGAGGCTCCTGCGCAACTCCTGTTGTGAGGACATTCCAGAGAAGGCTCTACGAGCGGCGCGGGACCGGGGCTGGCGCCGCGACTTCAGTGCCAAAACGGCAGGCGGCGTGGCCCCGACCGAGGCTGCGGCCGAGCCGCGTGCGCCCGCGCAACGCCCCATTCGCGTGACAGGTGTACCGAGCGCCGGGCGAGCCGCGTGACACCGCGCCCCGATTTCCGCGCTCGTGCGCGCGCAGACACGTCGCGCGCAGCGTTTTCGCACTGGCATACGCGTTGCACTTGGGCTCTCCGCACGTCGACACGCAGCTGTGACGGTGGGCGCAAAACTACCTGAGGCTTCGTTTCACGTTCGCCTAGGCGTCGCGGGATCTGAATGCGGCGGC
>DASZSS010000304.1:0-14940 GCA_035548535.1 Steroidobacteraceae bacterium | reverse complement strand
GCCCTGGATGCGCCCGACCAGCTCGCCGACCGAGCTCTCGTCGACGATCTCGCCGATGATCCGGAAGAGCGCCGCCTTCTCGTTCGGCTCCTGCTGGTAGGCCGCCGCGAGCAGGTCGCGCACGCTGAAGCGGCTCTTCTGGGCGTTGATGACCTCGAGGATCGCGGACTTCGAGATGCCCGGCGTGTTCAGCGCCTCGAGCAGCAGCGACGGCGGGTAGTTGCGGCTGCTGGTGAGCGCCCACGAGATGCCGGCAATGACGCGCGCGCTGCCTTCCACCAGCCCGCGCACGAAGATCGGGAACGTCTTCGGCGACACGAGCGCGCCCAGCACGTCCACGAATGCGACGGTCGCGGTCTTGTCCGCCTCGGGCAGCGCGGCGAACCCACACTCGATGGCGGGCGCGCCCAGGTCCTTGAGCTTGGCGATCGCCTTCTGCGTGGCGGGGCTCGCAGGGTTGGTCGACGACCTGATCTCGGTGACCAGGCGATCAGCGCGCAAGTTCGTGAAAAAGCTCATCCGGCCTTTCCGTTGGGACAAGACCCCGCGCGGACGCAAGTCCGCCGGCCATCCGTGCGTCGGCACGGGCGCAGCACCACGAGCAGGTTCGGGTTGGTCTTTGTTCTGCCGGTCCTGAAGCAAGAACAGGTCCGACGGCGGCGCATTATGCCACAGCCGCCGTGCCAAGCTTTGAAGGGGAAGCAAGGAAGCCGATCACGCACTACAATCTCGCGCCCGCCGCACGTCTGGTGTATCCGATGCCCGAGGACTCCGCTCTCGCCGCCATCAAGGCAGCGCTCGAACGTTTTGTCGACCCTTATCTTGGCGACACGCTCGCCAGCGCGCAGGCCGTGCGCGCCGTGGAAGCCCGCGGCGATCGGGTGGTGGCGAAGATCGCTCTCGGCTTTCCGGTGGGCGGATATGAGCAGGAGCTCACGGACGCCGTCGCGGCGCATCTGCGCGCGGCGGGCATCGCGACGCCGGTCGCTATCGAGCTCGAGGCGGATATTCGCGCTCATTCGGTGCAAAAGCAGCTGAAGCCCCTGACCGGCATCAAGAATATCGTGGCGGTGGCTTCGGGAAAGGGTGGAGTCGGCAAATCCACCGTCGCCGTGAACCTCGCCCTCGCCTGGGCGGCGCAGGGCGCGCGCGTCGGGCTGCTCGACGCCGATATCTACGGGCCGAGCCAGCCGCTCATGCTCGGGCTCGAGGGGCAGCGGCCGGGCTCGCCGGATGGCAAGACGCTCACGCCTCTGCAGAGTCACGGTATCGCGGCGATGTCCATTGGATTTCTGGTGGATCCGGAGCAGCCCATGGTGTGGCGCGGCCCGATGGTCACGCAGGCCCTGACCCAGCTCCTCTCCGAGACGCGTTGGGGGGAGCTCGACTACCTGGTCGTGGACATGCCGCCCGGCACCGGGGACATACAGCTCACGCTGTCCCAGAGAGTACCTGTCGCGGGCGCCGTCATCGTGACCACGCCGCAGGACATCGCGCTCGCCGACGCCCGCAAGGGTCTCAAGATGTTCGAGAAGGTGTCGGTGCCGGTCCTCGGGATCATCGAGAACATGAGCCTGCACGTTTGCACGAACTGCGGGCACGTGGAGCACATTTTCGGCGCCGGGGGCGGCGAGCGGATGGCCGAGCAATACGGGGTGGCGCTGCTCGGCGAGCTGCCGCTCGATGCCAAGATCCGCGAGGAAACCGACGGCGGCCGCCCGACCGTGGTCGCCGCGCCCGATACGCCGCGGGGCCGTGCCTATTTCGACACGGCCCGACGCACCGCTGCGGCGCTCGCCCGGCGCGCGCGGGATCGCAGCAGCCTCTTTCCGAAGATCGTCGTAGAAGAAAGCTGAGCCTCACTCCATGACAATCAAGTCCGATCACTGGATCCGCCGCATGGCGGCGGATCACCGCATGATCGAGCCCTTTGCCTTCGAGCAGGTGCGACATGCGGACGGGGGGAAGATCGTCTCGTACGGCACCTCGAGCTATGGCTACGACGTGCGCTGCGCGAGCGAGTTCAAAATCTTCACCAACATCAACTCGACGATCGTCGATCCGAAGCGCTTTGACGCCAAGAGCTTCGTCGACTTCAACGGGGAGGTGTGCATCATCCCGCCGAACTCGTTCGCGCTGGCCCGTACGGTCGAGTACTTCCGGATCCCGCGCAACGTCCTGGTGGTGTGCCTCGGGAAGAGCACGTACGCGCGCTGCGGGATCATCGTGAACGTGACGCCGCTCGAGCCGGAGTGGGAGGGCCACGTGACCCTCGAGTTCTCGAACACGACGCCGCTGCCCGCGAAGATCTACGCGAACGAAGGCGTCGCGCAGATGCTGTTCTTCGAGTCGGACGAGGCGTGCTCCACCTCGTATCGGGATCGCGGCGGCAAGTACCAGGGGCAGACGGGCGTCACGCTGCCGAAGACCTGAGCCTCAAGGGGCCGGCGACTCCTGCTCGCGCAGCACCGAGCGGATGAAGGGCACGGTCAGCCGTCGCTGCGCGACGAGCGCGGCCTCGTCGAGCGTGTCGAGCAGCTCATAGAGCGCGCGCATGTCGCGCGGGAAGCGACGCTGCAGCCAGCGCGAGGTTTCGTCCGGCAGCTCGAAGCCGCGCGTGTGAGCGCGCAGGCGCAGCGCCTCCTGCTGCTCGGTTTCATCCAGCGCCCGGAGCTGGAACACCAAGGCCGCGGTGAAACGCGAGCCGAGGTCGGGGAGCGCCCACTTCAGGAGCGAGGGCGGGCAGGCGGCGGAGACGACGAGCCGCGCGCCGCGCTCGTCGATCTCGCGGAAGATGCCGAACAGCGTGTGCTCCCATTCGAGGTTGCCGAGAACGGCGTCCAGATCGTCGAGGCACAAGCAATCGAGCTGTGCCGCGCCTTCCAGCACTTCCGCGCCGAGCGCGCGCAGCTCGCCGAGCGGGAAGTATCCGGCGCGCGTCGTCTCGCTGGCGCGCACGCATGCCGCCTGCAGCAGATGACTCTTGCCGGCGCCGTGCGGTCCGCAGATCCAGGCGGTGCCCGCGAGCGCACCGCTCGCGAGCCGCTCGAGATACGTGGTGGCTTCCGCGTTTCGCGCCGGCAGGAACGTCGCGAACACCGCGCGATCGGGAATGCGAACGCCGAGGGGGATCTGCCGCACGCGTCGTCGCTCCTACTGCCGACCCGCCTTGCCGGCGGAGGTCGCTGCGCTGATGGACGAGGAGCGTGGCGCCGACTCCTCCCAGGCGCGCCGGGTGAATGCGAACAGATAGTCCCAGCCGGAGAGGAGGGTCGTGATGAACGTGATCACGGCGAGCGCCGCCAGCACCTCCGCGGGCGGAAACTCGACGGCCGCCTTCAGCATGACGCCGAGCAGGTAGCCGAGCTGCAGGAGCGTATTGATCTTGCTCACGATGGTGGGGCGGCCATTCAAGGGCCCGAACCACAGGCGGAAGATCAGCGCGCCGAGGCCGATCATCACGTCGCGCGCGATGGCCGCGGCCGCGAGCCACCACGGCACGAGCCCGAGCCACGTCGTCGTGATGAACACGGTGACGAGCAATAGCTTGTCGGCGAGAGGATCGATGAACTTGCCGAGCTCGGAGGTCCAGCCGAAGCGCTTCGCGAGATAGCCGTCGAGCCCGTCGGAGACCGCCGCGAACACGAACAGCACGACGGAAAGCTCGTAATCGCCCGCGCTCAGCGCGGCCACGATGGGCCACACGAGCGCGATGCGCGCGAGGCAGATGAGATTGGGAAGGTGCCGCACGGTCGCCTCGCGACGCGGCTACTCGGCCGTCCTCACGGCCGGTACTCGTAGACGAGCTGACCGCCGCTGCCCGCGCCGGCGCGCGTGAGTCGCCCGGAGTTGCTGAGTGCGCGGTCAATCGCTTCCGCGCCCCCTCGCACGAGCACGGTGAACGTGGCCGCGCCGCCGTTCACCTCCGAGAGATTCACGCGGCGTGTACCGGGAATGCCTTCGAGCAGGCGGCTCACGGCGGCGTAGTCATTCAACGTGGCGACGCCGCCGACCTGGACGACGGCTTCGAGCTCCGTGAGCGGCGCAGTGGCATCCTGCACGCGGGCCAGCGCGTCGACTGCGCCGTTCACGCCTGCATCCAGTGCTCCGTTCCAGTTCTCGGTGCCGTACTGCGTTTGCAGCGTCCACTGATAGACGCCGTTCAGTGCCGCGCTGTCGCCGCGCGCGATCAGCACCGCGTCGCCGCCGAGGCGCTGTGCGCCCTGCAGCACGACGTCCTTGGGCAGCTCGACGCCGTTCGGGTCGGTCACCGGGACAGGTGCGAGCGAGATCGGCAGACCGCGAGTCTCCGCGGCCTTTTCCAGCTCGACCCGCGCGGTCTCCGCAACGGCGCCACTCAGCGGGGGCGAGAAGACCACCAGCGTGAAAGGTCGCTCGCTGTCCCACACGCTGCGACCCGCGGCGGCGATGGCCTGTTCGAGCGCGCTGCCGTCGAAGCTGACGCGGGTATCTCCGTTGGCGACGCGCGTGGAGCTCTGCACGTACTTCGCCGCCTCCGCGACGATGGCGGAGAGTGCCGGGTCCGTGGCCGCTTCGCGCCGACCGGTTGCACGCACGAGCACGCGTCGCATGGCGTCCTGAAGGACGGGGCCGCTCGCGTCACCCTTCACGACCACATCGTAGAGATGCACGACGCGCCCGGCCCACGCCTGCGGCGCGAGGAGCAGAAACGCGATCACGAGCGCTACGCAGGCGACGGAAAGGTGCCGGCCACGACGATCGGCAGGCGGCGGAGTGCGGACGCTGTGGGACATGTCGGGATTCGTTAGGCTCCTGCGCAAGGACGTGAGCGCCGAGCGGCCTGTACAATACCACACCTATGAACAAGCTTTCCGGCGTGACCTATCGCGATGCCGGCGTCGACATCGACGCGGGCGATGAGCTCGTCGAGCGCATCAAGCCGCTCGTCAAGCGTACGCAGCGGCCTGAAGTGCTCGCGGGCATCGGCGGTTTTGGCGCGCTGGTGGAGCTCCCTGCCGGCTACAAGCAGCCCGTGCTCGTCTCGGGCACGGATGGTGTCGGCACGAAGCTACGCCTGGCCATCGAGACCGGCAAGCACGAGACGATCGGCATCGATCTCGTCGCGATGTGCGCGAACGACGTGGTCGTGCAGGGCGCCGAGCCGCTCTTCTTCCTCGACTACTATGCGACGGGCAAGCTGCGCGTCGAGGTCGCCGCCGCGGTGATTCGCGGCATCGCCGAAGGTTGCGCGCAGGCCGGCGCCGCGCTCGTCGGCGGCGAAACGGCGGAAATGCCGGGGATGTATCACGGCGAGGACTACGACCTCGCGGGCTTCTGCGTCGGCGTCGTTGAGAAGGACCGCATCATCGATGGCACGCGCACGCAGGCGGGCGATGCGGTGATCGGTCTCGCCTCGTCCGGCGCGCATTCGAACGGGTACTCGCTCATCCGCAAGCTCGTCACGCTCTCGGGCGCCAATGCGTCGACCATTCTCGACGGTCGCCCCTTGTTCGAGCGTCTGCTGACACCGACACGCATCTACGTGAAATCGGCCTTGGAGCTCGCGCGCAATCTGCCGGTGCGCGGTTTCGCGCACATCACCGGCGGTGGGCTCACGGACAACATTCCGCGCGTGCTGCCGGACGGGCTCGAAGTCGTTCTCGATCGCGCGCGCTGGCATCGCGATCCGGTGTTCGAGTGGCTGCAGCGCACGGGCCGCATCGAGAGCGCGGAGATGTATCGCACCTTCAACTGCGGGATCGGCATGGTGGCGATCGTGCCCGCCGAGCACGCGGACGCGGCGCTGCGCCTGCTCACCGCTCGCGGGGAGACCGCGAGCATCATCGGCGAAGTCCGGCGCGGCAGCGCGGGCGTCGTGATCGTCGAATGACGCGGTCAGCGATTTGCTCGCGGACTTGCACGGTCCGACACCTGTGCGCTCCGATCGACGTCCTCTAGATCCGCCCTTGCGGCTGGGCGTGCTCATCTCGGGGCGCGGCTCGAACATGCAGGCGATTGCGCGCGCCTGTCGCGAGAAGCGCATCAACGCGGAGGTCGTCGTGGTGATCGCGGATCGCGAGGACGCAGGCGGGCTCGCCATCGCGCGCGAGCTTGGCCTGAAGACTGCCGTGGTGGCGTGGAAGCAGTTCGCCGATCGCGCGGCCTTCGAGCGCGCGCTGGCGCAAGTGCTGGATGAGCATCGCGTGGAGATCGTCGTGCTCGCGGGCTTCATGCGCATCCTCTCGCCGCAGTTTGCAGAGGCGTACGCCGGGCGGCTGATCAACATTCATCCGGCGCTCTTGCCGAAGTATCGTGGCCTGAATACGCATCGCCGCTGCCTCGATGCGGGCGACACCGAGCATGGCGCCAGCGTCCACTTCGCCACGGCGGAACTCGACGGCGGGCCGGTCATTCTCCAATCGAGGCTCGATGTGCGACCTGCGGAGACGGAACAAGATCTGGCGGCGCGCGTGCTCGCGACCGAGCACGTCATCCTGCCGCGCGTGCTCGGCTGGCTTGCGGACGGACGGCTCGTGTGGCGCGAGGGACGCGGCTGGCTCGATGGCAAGCCGCTCGATGCACCGGTCGTGGAGCGATTTCATTGAGCCCGCGCGCGCATAGTGCGGCGTTGCTCGTGATCCTTGCGGTGTGCGCGTGGCCTCTGGCCGCGCACGCTGCGGCGGATTGTCCGCAGCCTTTCAAAGTCACGTTCGCCGTGGAGTGGCACGGTATGAGCGCCGGCACGTCCATCCTCGAGCTCGTGCGGCAGGGTCCGGACGAATGGACGTACAAGTCGAGCAACACGGCGCGCGGGCTGTTCCGGCTCGCGCTGCCGGACACGATCACGCAGGTGAGTCATTTCAAGATCGAGGACAGCACGGTCCTGCCGCTGACCTACGTCGGCGACGACGGCTCATCGGACACCCGTCGCGACGTCTCGCTGCGCTTCGATTGGGACGCCAAGCGCGTGACGGGCACGGCCGAGAACAGCCCGGTCGATCAGCCGATCACGCCGGGTGTGCAGGATAGCTTGTCGGTGCAGGTGGCCCTCATGTGCGCCCTCGCACGCGGCGATGTGCCGGCGAGCTTCCGCCTCATCGACAAGGACGAAGTGAAGGAATACCAGTACACGCGCGAGGGCGAGGCGAAGCTCGATACGGCGGTGGGCAAGCTCGATACGGTGATCTACCGCAGCCAGAAAGCCGGCTCGAGCCGCTACACGCGCCTGTGGATCGCGCCGAGCCTCGGCTATCTGCCGGTGCGCGCCGAGCAGGCGAAGCGCGACAAGCGGGAGCTGCAGCTCACGATTCGCGCCGTCACGCCACCGCAAGGCGCCGCGGTGCCGACGGCGAGCAGCGCGTCGCATTGAGTGGCGCGGCGGACGCATCCGCCGCGACTTCATCGAGCTGCTGCAGCCGCACTCGGTGACCGGCGGTTCACGAGCTGACGGGCTTGGGGATCGCGAGCTGCACTACGCACGAGGCCGGGCGGCGGACATGACGCTCGCCGAAGCAGTTGCACGGTCCGCGGCGTCGGGTGCCGGGCGCGTCGCACTGAGTGGCCTGGCGCACTGAGCCGGGCGAGGCACGCTCAGTCCAGAGGGCCTCTAAGTCAGAGGGCTCTCAGTTCAGAGGGCTCTCAGTTCAGAGGGGCTCGCTCCTCCAAGCGCACGGCCAGTTGCGCCACGCGCCGCCCGAGAGCGTGCGCCAGAGACTTCTCTTCCTCGCTCAACGTCGTCGAGTCGGAGGCTCCGGCATGGTGGGATGCGCCGTAAGGCGTGCCGCCGGCGCGCGTCGAGGAGAGCGCGCGTTCCGTGTACGGCAGACCGACGAGCACCATGCCGTGATGCAAGAGCGGCAGCATCATCGAGAGCAAGGTGGCCTCCTGCCCACCGTGAAGCGTTTGCGTGGACGTGAACACGCCCGCCGGCTTGCCCGCGAGCGCGCCGGAAACCCACAGGCTCGATGTGTTGTCGAGGAAATATTTCAGCGGGGCGGCCATGTTCCCGAAGCGCGTGGGGCTGCCCATCACCAGCCCGGCGGCGGAGCGCAAGTCTTCGACCGTGGCATAGGGAGCGCCGCTGTCCGGCACCGGCCGCGGTGGCCCTTCGCTCACGGCGCTCACCGGAGGCACCGTGCGCAGCTTCGCGGCGGCACCGTGCACGCTCTCCACGCCGCGACACACGTGTCGCGCCAACTCGGCGGTCGAGCCGTTGCGCGAGTAGTAGAGCACCAGAATCTCCGGCATGAAGAAAACCTCGAGGCCCATGTCGTAGGGCGGGAGCTGCGACACTAACGCGGCCGGCGAGCGCACGTCGAGCGTGACGCGTGGAATGACGAAGCGGTCAGTCGACCCGGGCGGCCACGAGTACCGCATTGCTGCCTCCGAATGCGAACGAGTTGGACATGACGCGCCGGACCTCGACGTTCGGGCGCGGCGCGTTGGCGACGAAGTCGAGGTCGCACTCCGCATCGCGTTGCCGCAGATGCATGGTCGCGGGGAGCAATCGCTCGCGCAGCGCCACGATGCATACCGCGAGCTCGAGCGCTCCCGCCGCCCCGAGCAGGTGACCATGGACCGACTTCGTCGAGCTGACGGGCAGCGCGTCCGCGTGCTGACCGAATGCCTCGCGGATCGCGCGCGTCTCGGTGATGTCGCCCGCGCGAGTCGCGGTGCCGTGCGCGTTGAGATAGTCGATGGACTGCGGCGCGAGCTGCGCATCCGCGAGCGCGCCGGCCATCGCCAAGGCCTGGCCTTCGAGCGCCGGAATGCAGATGTGAGTGGCGTCCGCGTTGGACGCGTAGCCGAGCAGCTCGCACAGGATGGGTGCGCCTCGCCGGATGGCATCTTCCAGCCGTTCGAGAACCAGCACGGCGGCCCCTTCGCCCAGCACGATGCCCGTGCGATCGCGCGAGAAAGGCCGACACGTCTCTTCCGGCGCGTCGTGATCCACCGTGGCGAGCATTCGCATCGCTTGCCACGAGCGGACCACACCGGTCGTCACGCACGCTTCGGCGCCTCCGGCGACCGCGCATGCGATGCGCCCCGCACGAATCGCGTGGAACGCTTCGCCGATCGCGATGGCCGACGACGCACACGCCACGGAGTACGTCATGTTCGGCCCTTGAATCCCGAAACGTATGGCGAGGTGCGCCGCCGGCGCGTTCGTCATCGCGCACACGATGGTGAGCGGCTTCGGCGGCGCGCCGTGATACCAGATGTCACGGTAGGCATCTTCCAGGCTGTGCACGCCGCCCAGCGCGGTACCCATGTAGAGCGCGGCCGTTCGGCACCGTTCCGGATCCTTGCCGAGACCGCTTTCGTCCAGTGCTTGCTGCGCAGCCAGCACGGCAAAGCGAGTGACGGGATCGAATAGCGCGCGCTCCACTCCGGACAGATCGAAGTCGCTGCTCTCCAGCGAGGGACACGCGGCAGCGACCGCGCGGTGCCGCGTCCCCGGCGCGGCGAGCCGCACCCCCGATTGCCCGGCACGCAGCGCCTTCGCGAGATCGGTATAGGAGTTGCCGATCGCGCTGACGACTCCGCAACCCGTGACGGCGACCCGGTGCGTCATCCCAGCGCTTCCTCGAGTGCGTGCGACTTGCGCGTGACCAGCCGGTCCACGACCGTCGCGAGATCGCGCAAGGACCGAACGTCCGCGAGGTCCTCGGGCGCGATGGTGATACCGAACGAGGCCTCGATCGACGTGATCAAGTCGAGGGTGGTAAGCGAGTCGATGCCCGCTTCCGCGAAGGTGCGCGCGCGCAGCACCGTCTCCATCGAAACCTCGAGCCGTTCCGCCGCGAGGCGTTGAATCGTCGTGAGTGTATCCATGGCAACTCGCCGCGCGTTCCGGCGCGGCCTCCCTGGTGTTGGTGGTGTCCTAGCGAATCGTCATCTGACCAGCATTTCGAGCTCCGGCACGTCCTGCAGGAGGTGGGGCGAGGCCTCGCACTTGTCCCGCAGCAGACGCAGCGGCGCGTCATCGTCCAGGCGACCGGGTGGCGGGACGCCGGTCGAGACGCGCGGAAAGCTTTCCCAGTTGTACCAGTGCTCCGGGGCGCGGCGGATTTCGCGCTCGAAGCTCGCGAACACGGCGCGGCTCAGAAGGAAGATCGCCTGCGCCTGCTCCAGATTCGCAAAGCGCGACGGATCGATCGGGCGCCCGATCGTGACGTGCACGCCGAGCTCGCGCGCGGGTGCGGCCACCACCGGCACGACCCAGGCGTTCGTTCGCAGAGCAAAGAACGCGGTGCCCGGCGCAACACGCAGCATGCGCCCGAAGAAGGGCAGGGCGAGCGTCGAGGTCATGTCCTCGAAGGCGTCCGGCATCATCACGAGAAATTCGTTCCGACCCAGGGCGCGGCTGGCCGCGAGGGTGCCGGGCAAGCCATCGAGCAGCGTCGTCGCATCGATGCCGCCGCGCTCGAACAGCAATGCGATCTGCGGGGCGAGTGCGCGCGTGTCGTAGAACAGGTTCAGCGCTCGGTGGCCGCTCAGCCGATGAGCGGCCGCGACGAAGCCGAGCGGCGCGGGGCCATAGTGAGGCGCCGCGAGAATGACGGGCCGCGTGCCGTTGAACACGTGCTGCGCGTACGCGGCACCCTCGTAAGTGACGCGATCCTCCAGAAACGTGCGGAGCTGCGGCCGCGTGAGTCGCAGTGCATAGCGGATGAGCAGCGCACAGCGCCAGCGCGACGCGAGCACCGCACGCGCGAAGTAGGGGCCGCTCGGCGCATCGCGCACGCCGCTGAGGGCGCGACAGGTGCGCCACCCTTTGTGGAACCGCTTCGGCACGAAGGGCACGACAGTCGCCATCGCAAGGTCGACCGCGCCATACGCCTCGGCGATCAGTCTCGCAGCGATGCCCATTGCGGCTCCTGCAGGCTCTCAAGAAAGTGACGGAACACGGGTGCGAACGCTTTCGAGTGGTTGATCTCGCCGTGCGCGGCGCGCGCGAACACGACGAGTGAGGTGGCGACGCCCTGACGGACGAGCTTCTTGAAGATCTCGCGCGAGAGGGCCTCGGGCGCGTGCCGATCCGCCCGACTGCCGAGCACCAACACCAGCCCGCGAAATTTCGCGAGCGCGCTGGGTGTATCGACATCGGCAAGCGCCGGCTCGACGCGCGGGCGCACGAGCGGCTTCAGGTACCAGGGAATGCGGCTCCGCGCCCAGCTCATTGCGTTCGCTGCAGTGGCCTCGAGCACCAGCCCGTCGGCGGCGCGCTCGCGCGCCACCCGCGCGGCGACGAGGCCGCCAAGCGAGAAGCCATAGAGCACGCGCTTCTTGCCGGCGGATGTCTGCAGTGCGTCGACGTAGTCGTACACGGCGAGCGCGGTCTCGATGAGCGACGCCGGTGTTGGCGAGCCGCTCGAGTCGCCGTAGCCGGGATAATCGAACAGGACGACGTCCGCGCCGAGAGCGAGGGACTCCAGCGCCTCCGCGCCATCGATCGATCGATGAAAGGTGTCGCCGCCGCAGAAGATCACCACGGAGCGACTCGCCGGATGATGCGCGTGAGTCATGCCGATGGCCCGGTCTCCGCGATGAATGACGAGGTCCTGCACGGCGTACCCGCGCGGCAGCATAGCCGTGCGCGGCGCGCGGTCTCGCGACATGAAGTTGGCGAGGCGCACGTCGGCCGTCATGCAGCCGCTTTGCGCGAAGCACAGCGCGATCAGCGCGAGCAACACGATGAGCGATGTCATTGGAGAGCCCATGATCACGACCCGCTCACGGCGTCGCGCAGCGTGCGATCAGCTTCTGCCGCGCGATGACGGCATCGAGCGCCGTTTCGGTGCGCAAGCGGTCGCAGTAGCGCGATTGCAAGTGCATGCGCAGCAGACATTCCACGTCCTTGAGCTCTTCCCGCAGGCGCAGCCAGCGCACGGGCTCCGACATGAGCCGCATGCAATCCTGCGCCAGCCAATCCGCGCCGGGATGCGCGAGGTCCTGCTCGAGGAACATGAGCAGGCGGCGTAACAGCCCCGGCAGAGACAAGACGCGACCATCCGCTGTGAACAGCTCGGCGTAGTGGACTTCGTGGAGCGCGAAGCCGCCGCTGCGGGACGTGCTCGCGAGCGCGTACACGGGCGGACGGTGACGTGCGACGAGTAGCGCTTCGAACGACGAGAACGCATATCGGCTGCCGAGAAACGGGATGATCAAGGACGACGCCCCCGTCCCGACCTGCTGATCCGGAAACGAGATGACGCTTCTCGGCAGCACGCTCTGGCCCGCGAACGCCTTAACGATTTCGGCCGGCGCGCGCACGTGCGGTGCGAGGCGCAGCCCCGCGTGGGACGAGATCGGGCCGCCAGCGACGTAACACGGGCGCCGCCTGCAGACCGCGCGCGCGAGTGCGAATGCGCCGAGCGTGCTCGGCGCGATGATCAGCGCGTGGGCGTGCTCGTTCTCGAGCAGGGCCAGTCCCTGCTGAATCGAGCGCGTGTGGGCGATGTAGCGGCCGAGTCTAGCGATCATCAGCATTTCTCCCGTGCGAAAATCCTGAGCGAGCGAGCCAGCAGAAGCGCCAGTCCCGTGGCCATGACCAGCCACATGCCGAGCACTGCCGAACCGGCGAGCGCTTGAAGAGCGGAATGCGAATGGGAAAGCTCCGCCGCGGCGGCGGCGATGCTGTTGCCGAACATCGCGAGCACGTACGCGAAGTACACGCCGGCGATGGCTACGAACGCGATCAGCACCGCCAGCTCACGCGGCGCAGGCAGCGCGCTTTGCTCGCTCAGCGCCATCGCGCGCCACGCTCGCTGGGCGATCGAGCGAATCCAGCCGTGAAAATCGTGGGCGCCCGTGAGGTCCGCGAGCAGCCAATAGCCGTCGAACTTCAGCACCGGGTTCAGCGTGTGAAGCATCAGGCAATGGCTCCACGTGATGGCCCCGAGCACCGCATCCGCGCCGGTGGCGAGATACATCGCGCCGAGCGCCAGCACATATCCACTCTGGAAATACACGCCGCCGATATCGACGAGGACGCGTTGCGTTCGCGGCAGCAGCCAGGCGCCGTGCACTTCGGCGTAGAGCGTGGGGAAACACCAGTACAAGCCGATGCCCATGCCGCCGTGATGCGCTCCGAACCGCCGGCACGCGGCAAGGTGGCCGAGCTCGTGAACGATCACGCCCGCGACGGTGAGCGCAAACGCGGCCGCGATGTCATGCGTCGCCGGGCTACTCACCGGCGTTCCCCGTGCACGGGTGGCCACGCACACTTCGACGAGGAGGAGCAACGCGATGAGCGCGGCGGCGATTCGCCAGCAGAAGAGGCGCGCACCCCACGTCAGCAGCGGCGCGAGGCGCGAGCCACTCAGCACGCGCCGGCGAAGCCAGACGGGTCCGCGTACGGCCCGCGCCGCCTCCGCGTTGAACAGCACCGCGGGGGCCTGTTCGCGCAGGAGCTTCCCCACCTGTTCGGGCGAGACGTGCACACCGAGCCGCGCCGAGGCGCGCTGCGCCAGGCAGGCGAAGGTGGCCGGCTCGCGGCTCTCCTCGAGAATGGCGGCGACTGCCGCGGTGACGACGAAGTGCCGGTCGTCCACCGCCACGACGAAGCGGCGATCGCCCTCGGTCGCGTCGAACGGGCGAACCGCGACTTCGGTGCGCAGGCGGGGAGCGAGTGAATGCTGCATGGTCGATCCGCAACACGAACGAATGGATCTCGGGAGAAGGGCCCGCCGGTATGACCCGGCGGGCCGCAGGGGCTCAGAACTCGAACGTGCAGCTGCACGTCCAGTCTTCGCCCGGGGAAATGCCGGCAGGGCCGGCAATGGCCTCCATCTCGAAGCGGGCTTCGAGCTCCTCGATGGAGAATGCGGGGGCCTCGCAGCCTGCCGCGGCGTCAGCTTGGGAAACGTCAGAAGTCATCGATGCACTCCTTCCATGAGTACGGGGTTGATGGATGGTGCTCGCTTCGCGAGCGGGGAGAAGTGTGACGGACGAGGCGACGCCGCGCGCCCCGCATATGTGCGGCGAACGCCGAGAAATGCCTGCACCGCCGCAACCGGCGGGCGCACGGATGGCTTAGGATCGCGATTCGAAGAGGAGAACCGCGCGTGATCACCAGGAAATGCATCGTTGCCGGACGCGTGCAGGGCGTGTTCTATCGCGCCACGGCCGCGAACCGCGCGCGTGAGCTGGGCGTCCACGGCCACGCGATCAACCTGCCGGACGGCCGCGTCGAAGTGCTCGCGCACGGCGAGCCGGGCGCGGTGCAGACGTTCGTCGAGTGGCTGTGGACGGGCTCGTCCGGCTCGAAGGTCACCTCGGTCGAGGTGATCGACATCGAGCTACCGGAGCATCAACGGCCGA
Source organism: Steroidobacteraceae bacterium (assembly GCA_035548535.1). Classification (GTDB taxonomy): domain Bacteria; phylum Pseudomonadota; class Gammaproteobacteria; order Steroidobacterales; family Steroidobacteraceae; genus JADGHX01. The sequence continues at coordinate 633 of DASZSS010000304.1, read as the reverse complement.
AGCATTTCCGCACGGGTTGACGCACCCGCGGGCGCGGGCGGTCACGCGGCGCTGTCGCCGTGATCAAGTGGTGCGAACCGCGGTAGTCATGGTCTTGGGGCCAATCTTCGAGGCCGATTTACCAGCAGGTCGGAGCTGAACGCTCCTGGCGGGGTCCGCTCTTGTCACGCGGGCGTCGCGGTCGAGCCGCCGCCGCGCCGCGCATCAAACGTCGTTTCGCGAAAGGGCAGCGCTCAGCGCCCTGCGGTCATGACCAGATCGTCGGCACCGTTCCACTTCGTCCACTGGTTGATGACGAGATCGGAATAGTGCCGCCGCCCGACGCTGCCGTTGTAGCGCGCGAGCGCGCGCGTGACGCTGTTGTTCTCCTTCTGCAGATAAAAACGCAGAATCGCGCAGCCCATGCGGATATTTTGCGCCGTGCGCGTGAGCTCGTACCGACGCATGCCGAGCTGCTCCGGCCAGAACGGCATCACCTGCATCAGCCCGACCGCCCCCGCGCTCGACACGGCCCAGCGATCGAAGCGGCTCTCGACCATGATCACGGCCATCACGAGCCCCGGCGGCAACGGCGCTTCGCCTTCGCGCTTCGACTCGCAGAACACCTGCGTGAGAATCTCGAGCCGCTCGTCC
>DASZSS010000303.1:0-12986 GCA_035548535.1 Steroidobacteraceae bacterium | reverse complement strand
CGTCGCGCACGTGGTGTGGGAGCACGACGACGGCGTGCAGGTGCGCGTACGGTCGAGCCGCCTCCTGCCCGGGACGACTGAATGGGCTGCGGCGGTCGACGCGCACAACACGGATTCGGCTGCGGAGCCGCGCGTGGCGATCGACTCCGCGGGCGACGTCACCGTCGTCTGGGAGCAGATCGACGGCGCGGGTGTGGCCGTGTGGTCGAATCGATTCGAGTGAGCGAGCCGCGCGGCGGCTCGCAACCCGCAGGCTTTCGACGCCGCGCCACACCGCAAGCCGCGGCCCAACCGCCGACGCCGGGCGACCGCCGGCGCAGGCCGGGGTTCGCGACTGGGCCGCACCGAAGAGCCCCGCCGCGCCGGGCAGGCGGGGCTCACTACGCGTTTAGTTTCCGCGATTACTTCTGTCCGGCCGGCTTGTCGGAAGACGCGGGTGCCGCAGGCGCTGAGCCGCCGGAGTCCGCAGCCGGGGCGGCGGCCGCCGGCGCCTCGAGTTTCTTCTCCACTTTCGCGGTCTTCAGCAACCCATCGACGTACGCCTTGAACTTCTTCGCCTGAATCACCTGATCGAGGCGCTGCTTCACCTGATCGAACGGCGGCGGCGCGAGCTCGCGCGTCTCTTCGAGCTTGATGATGTGCCAGCCGTACTGCGTCTGCACCGGCGTGTGCGTGTACTCGCCGGGCTTCAGTGCGACGACCGCGTCGGAGAACGGCTTCACCATGCGATCGGGCGTGAACCAGCCGAGATCGCCGCCGTTGTCCTTCGAGCTGTCCATCGACTCGCGCTTGGCGATGTCCTCGAACTTCGCGCCCTTCTCGAGATCCTTCACGAGCTTCTCCGCGAATGTCGATGTGGCGACGAGAATGTGCCGGGCGTGGTACTCGTTGCGCGACATGGTGGCGACCTGCGTCTCGTACTCCGCGCGCAGCTCCTGCTCGGTCGGCTTCTTGTCCTTCAGGTACTTGTCGGAAAGCGCCTGCTGCAGCACGTTGAGCCGGGACAGCTCGATGAGCGCCGCCGTGTTCGTGTCCTTCGTCAGACCTTCCTTCTCGGCCTGCTCGGCGATGACCTGGGCGCGAATGAGGTTCTCGAGCGCCTGATCGCGCTGCTCGGCCGTGAGCTCGCTCGAGGGCTTGCCGGCCACCCCCTTCACGTAGAACTCGTAGACCTCTTTCTCGATCGGCCGACCGTCCACCGTGGCGACCGGCGGCCCAAGATTCGCGCCGCTATCCGTTCCGGTCTTCGGGTGGCAGGCGGCGAGTGCGATCAGCAGCCCCGCTGAGGCGAGCGTCCATTGAAGTTTCATGCTTGTTTCTCAGTGAGTTAAGTAATAATTATGAACCGATTTCTTCCGGCGTCTTCGCCTCGATGTTGAGCGCGTGGATGCCGCGCCCCATGAGGTCCCCCACGGCCGCGAACACGAGTCGGTGTCGTTCGATCGCGTTCTTGCCGCGAAACGCTTCAGACACCAGCCGCACGCGAAAGTGGCCCCCCTCACGCGCGCCCGCGTGACCGGCGTGTTTCGCGCTGTCGTCGTAGATATCGAGCTGCGTCGGCGCCAGCTCGCGTTCGAGCGCCGCACGGATGCGGCTGGTGCGGTCCTCTGTCACATCAAGCCTGCGTCGATGGCGCCTGTGCGGGTGGCCGCTTCAGCAGCCACGCGATTTGAGCCGCAGTGAAGACGAGCGTTGCCGCCGTCAGCCCGATCACTTTGAATTTCACCCAGGTGGCCTCGCTGGTGTTGAACGCCACCAGCAGATTCGCCACGCCGAGCAGTGCGTAGAACACCACCCAAAGCAGGTTCAGGCGGCGCCAGGTGTCGTCCGACACGTGCACCTGACCATCGAGCGCCGTGCCGAGCAGCCGCTGCACGAGCGGTTGCTTGCCGATCCACATGCTTGCGAGCAGCGCCGCGCTCAGCAGCCAGAAGAACACTGTCGGTTTCCACTGGATGAAGCGCTGGTTGTGCAGGATCAGTGTCGCCGCACCGAACAGGAACACGAGCACCGTGCTGAGCGCGTGCATCTTCGGAATCGCGCGCGTGCGCGCGTAGTCCGCGATCAGCAGCAGCACCATCGCGCCCATGAGCACCGCGGTGGCGACGTAGATGCCGCCCAGCGTGTAGGCCACGAAAAAGGCGATCAGCGGAAGGAGCTCGAGAACCGTCTGCATGGACGCGGCGACTGGAACCTGCCGGAAAAAACCTGCCGGGAAAAAGGGCCGCGTATCATAGCCCAAATACTTCAAAGCTCCTGTCGCCTCTCTTGAGCCAGTACTTCGAGGTCCATCCGGTCAACCCACAGGCCCGGCTGATCCGCCGTGCGGCCGATATCGTGCGCGAGGGCGGCGTCATCGCGTACCCGACGGACTCGTGCTACGCGCTCGGCTGTCACATTGGCGACAAGGACGCGCTGGAGCGCGTCCGCCGGATACGGCAGGCGGACCGCAACCACCATTTCACCCTCGTGTGCCGCGACCTGACGGAGATCGCGCGCTACGCCCGCATCGACACCTGGCAATTTCGGATGCTGAAGGCTTGTACGCCGGGCGCTTACACGTTTTTGTTGCCGGCGACGCGAGAAACGCCGCGCCGGCTGCAGCACGAGCGGCGGCGAACCATCGGAATCCGCGTGCCGGATCATCCTGTCCCGCTCGCGCTGCTCGAGGAGCTGGGCGAGCCGCTCATGAGCTCCACCCTTATGCTGCCGGGAGATGAGACACCCATGACGAGCGGACAGGAGATCCGCGCCCGGCTCGAACATCAGATCGACGCGGTGCTGGATTCGGGTAACTGCGGGGTCGAGCCGACCACGGTCGTCGACCTGGCGGTCTCACCCCCGGTGATCGTGCGCAAAGGCAAAGGCGACCTGGCCCGCATCATGGGCAGCGAGCGGGGATGAGGCGTCATCCTGAGTGAGCCGACGGCTTTGGGCTATACTCCGCGCGCTTTCCACTACCAGCGGCCTCATCGAAGAAAGTAGCGTGCCCAGTCGCCACCTGCGTCCCTATCGTCGAATCCGTTTCCACTTCCCGCTGGATCCCTCGTGAGCGCGAATCCGCAAGCCCGCCGGATTCTGTCCGGCATTCGGCCGACCGGGCCCCTGCATCTCGGCAACTACCACGGCGCACTCCGCAATTGGGTGGAGCTGCAGTACCAGTACGAGTGCTTCTTCTTCATCGCCGACTGGCACATGCTGACCACCGGCTACGAGGACACCTCGTCCCTGCCGGACAACATCCGCACGGTGCTGATCGATTTCCTCGCGGCCGGGCTCAACCCGGGCGTCGCGACGCTCTTCGTCCAGTCGCACGTGCCCGAGCACGCGGAGCTGCACCTGCTGCTGTCGATGATCACGCCGCTCAGCTGGCTCGAGCGCGTGCCGACGTACAAAGATCAGCAGGAGCAGCTCAAGGAGAAGGATCTCGCGACCTACGGCTTCCTCGGCTATCCGCTGCTGCAGAGCGCGGACATCTTGATCTATCGCGCGACGTACGTGCCGGTGGGCGAGGACCAGGTGTCCCACGTCGAGATCACGCGCGAGATCGCGCGGCGGTTTAACCATCTGTACGGTCGCGAGCCGGATTTCGAGCTGAAGGCCGAGGTCGCGGTAAAGAATCTGGGCGGCCGCAACTCGCAGATGTATCGCCAGCTGCGCCGCCGGTACCAGGAGAGCGGGGACGCGGAAGCGCTCGAGCGCGCCCGCGCGCTGGTGCAAGGGAACAATCGCATCACGGTAGCGGATCGCGAGCGGCTGCTCGGCTACCTCGAAGGCTCGGGTGTGACCATCCTGCCGGAGCCGCAGGTGCTGCTCACCGCGACACCAAAGGTGCCGGGACTCGACGGCCGCAAGATGTCGAAGTCCTACGGGAACACCATCGGCCTGCGCGAAGACCCCGACACCGTGGCGGCGAAGATGCGCACCATGCAGACCGATCCCGCCCGCGTGCGTCGCACCGACCCGGGGACGCCGGAGAAATGTCCGGTGTGGGACCTGCACAAGATCTATTCGGACGAAGCCACACAGAAGTGGGTGCACGAAGGCTGCACCACTGCGGGAATCGGCTGCCTCGACTGCAAGAAGCCGGTCATCGAGAAGGTCGTCGAGGAGCTGCGCGGGATGCGCAAGCGCGCGCAGGAGTTCGAGGAAAGCCCGGAGCTGCTGCGGAACATCATCACCGAGGGGGCCGACAAAGCGCGCGAAGCCGCGCGCGCGACGCTGGACGAAGTGCGCCGTGTGATGCACCTGCGCGTGGATTGAGGCGCTGGCCTTGGCAGTCAAACCGAAACTCGAGCTCGTCGCCTCCAACGCCCCGGCGCCGCCGGCGCCTGCAGAAGGAGTGCCCGAACAAGTGGAAATGCCCTTCGCCGTCGTCAATGGCGAGCCGGTCACCGAGCTGCCGAAGGATCTCTATATCCCGCCGCAGGCGCTCGAGGTGTTTCTCGAAGCGTTCGAGGGGCCGCTCGACCTGCTGCTGTATCTCATCCGCCGGCAGAATCTCGACATCCTCGACATCCCGCTCGCGGAGATCACGCGGCAGTACATGTCGTACATCGAGCTCATGCAGGACCTGCAGCTCGAGCTCGCCGGCGAGTACATGGTGATGGCGGCGACCCTCGCCGAGATCAAATCGCGCATGCTGCTGCCGCGGCCGAAGGTCGATGCGGAAGGCCACGAAGAGGATCCGCGCGCCGAGCTCGTGCGGCGGCTGCAGGAATACGAGCGCTTCAAGCGCGCCGCGGAGGACATCGATCGCCTGCCGCGTCTCGAACGCGATACGTGGAATGCGGGCGCGGAGCTGAAGGATCGCAAGGTCGTGCGCCTCGTTCCGCAGGTGACGCTGCAGGAGATGCTGCTCGCGTTCAAGGACGTGGTGATCCGCGCCGAGATGTTCTCCCACCACCATGTCGCCCGCGAGCGACTGTCGGTGCGCGAGCGCATGACGGATGTTCTCTCGACACTCGAGCGCGCGAGTTTCGTAGAATTCGTGCGCCTCTTCAAACCCGAGGAGGGGCGCATGGGCGTCACGGTGACGTTCATTGCGGTGCTGGAGCTGATGCGCGAAGGGTTGATCGAGATCGTGCAGTCGGAGCCGTTTGCGCCGCTGCACGTGCGGCGCGCCAGCGAAAATCGCGGCCTGCGCCTCGTGGCCGCGAACGATCGGCCGGAGGATGCGGCGGCGGCCATCGCCAGTGGCGAGGATGTCTACGAGACCGCCGAGGCGGCGGCGCCGAGCGACTCCGCGGCCGCCGCGCAAGCTGACGCGAGCGATGAAATCGGCGCGACGCATGAAGTCGGCGCGACGCGCGAGGTGGGCGCGGCGCAGGAAACCGGCGCAGTGCACGAAGCCGGCGTAACGCACGCAGCCGGCGCGGAGGACTTCGACGACGATGACGCGGAGGTCGCAGGCGACGCTCCCGACATCGAGAACGGAGCGAGCGGGGCGGGCGATGAGCCGCCGTCAGACGAGGGGCGCTCATGAACGAGTCGTACATCAAGAATGTCGTCGAAGCCGCGATGCTCGCGGCCGGGCGGCCGTTGCCGCTCACCGAGCTCGCCGCGCTCTTCGACGAGACGAACCGGCCCAGCCCGGCCGCCGTTCGCGCCGCGCTCGCGAGTCTCGAACAGGACTATGCCGGGCGCGGCATCGAGCTGAAGGAAACGGCAACCGGATTTCGCATTCAGGTGCGTCGCGACGTCGCGAACGAGGTGTCGCGGCTGTGGCCCGAGCGGCCGGCGAAGTACTCGCGCGCGCTGCTCGAGACACTGGCGCTCATCGCGTACCGGCAGCCGATCACGCGTGCCGAGATCGAAGCGGTGCGCGGCGTCGCCGTGAATCCGAACATCATCAAGACGCTGCTCGAGCGCAACTGGGTGCGCGTCGTCGGCAATCGCGACGTGCCGGGGCGGCCGGAGCTCTTGGGCACGACGAAAGACTTCCTGGATTACTTCGGGCTGCGCAGCCTCGATGAGCTGCCGCCGCTCGCCGAGTTGAAGGCGATGGGCGATGTGAACCTGCAGCTCGATCTGGCGAAAGATTCCGCGGGCAACGGCAGCGCTGCGGCGGCCGGTGCTGCGGGAGCGAGTGCTGTCCAAGCGGGTGGGGCAGAAGCGAGTGCCACCGAAGCCGCTGCTGGCGAGGCACCCGCGAGCGCCGCGGCCGGTGAGTCGGGCGGCGAAGCGGCGCAGGCGACTGTCGCGGCCGGCGCGGCTGAGGATTCGGGCGTCGAGGACGATGCGAGCGTCGATGCGCTGCTCGAAGCCTCGGAAGCGGGCGGCGAAAGCGCCAGTGTCGAAACCCGCGTCGCTGCGGGCGAGGCCGACGCCGCTGACGACGACGATGAGGCGGATCGCGACGAGCGCGTCGCTGAGCTCGACGCGCAGGGCGCGGACGAGCCGAGCGATGCGCTCGAAGCCGGCCCGCAGAAGCGCGCGGCCGAAGCGTTCGTCGCGGAGCTCGAAGCGGACGACGAGGCCGAGTCCGCGAGCGGCGAAGAGGATCCCGGCGACGACGACGAGCTCTCCGCGGACTCGCAAGGCTCCGGCGAGCTGGTAGCCGGTCCGCGCCACCTGGACGACTAATGCCTATGGCCGCGCGCGGCCGCCATCCCAAACCCGGTGCCCGCCGCCCGCCCACAGGCGAGGCGCACGACCGTTATCCCGGCCGTGATGCCCGCCGCGCTCGCGGAGCTGAGACGCAGGGCAACCATCCCAAGTCCTACGCCCGATCCTCCGCGGGTGAGGCGCACGAGCGCCATCGCAAACCCGGCGACCGCTCACCCGAGCGTGATGCGCACGAGCGCCATCCTGGCCGTGATGCCCGCCGCGCTCGCGGAGCTGAGACGCAGGGCGGTCATACCAAGGGCTACGCCCGATCCTCCGCTGGTGAGGCGCACGAGCGCGATCCCAAACCCGGCGGCCGCGCACCCGAGCGCGAGGCGCACGAGCGCTATCCCAAACACGGTGCGCGCCCGCCCGCGAGCGAGGCGCGCCGCCGTCCCAAGCCTGACGACCGCCGCCCGCGAGGGAATGAGGTGCGCGATCGCGGCGCACCGGCCGGCGAGGGCGAACGGCTGCAGAAGGTGCTGGCGCGCCTCGGCGTGGCCTCCCGTCGCGAAGCCGAGGAATGGATTCGCGCCGGCCGCATCACCGTCAATGGCGCCGTGGCCGTGCTGGGCACGCGCGTCGGGCGCTCCGATCGCCTGCGCCTCGACGGCCGGCTGATCCATCGTCACGAAATCGCAGCCGGTCAGGTGTATCTCTGCCATCGCTCGCCCGGCGAGAATCTGCGCACGCCGGATGAGCCCTCGGAACATCAGGCGCTGGTCGAGCGCTTGCCGAGGCGCGCGGGAAATCGGTTCATCACCGTGAGCCCCATGCCACGCATCGACGGCGGCCTCGAGCTGGTGACGTCCGACGGCGAGCTGGCCGCCACGCTGCAACGACTCGTCCACCGCCTCGCGAGCGAATTCAGCGTGCGCGTGCGCGGCGAGCTCAACGAAATGCAACTGCGCGGCATTCTCGAAGGCACGCTGGATCGTGGCGCAAGACTGCAAGTCGAGAGCTGCGAGCCGAGCGGCGGGGAAGGGGCGAACCGCTGGTACACGCTCGTCGCGCGCGGCGGTAGCGGCAAGGACGTGCGTCAGCTCTTCGAGCGGCAGGGCGCGCTGGTGAGTCGCGTTCTGCGCGTCCGCGTCGGGCCGATCGAGCTGGACCGGCACTTGTCGCGCGGACAGTTTCGGCCGCTCACGAAGGACGAGATCGAGTCGCTGAGGTCGCCGCCGGCTCAGGCGTGACGCGCGTCGGCGTCTGATTCTCGACCGCGCTACATGCGCACTCCGCAGTGTGTGCCGGGCGCATGGCGTTTCGCCGTGCGCTGTCCCATTTCGATCGAAATGCGACGAGCACCAGCGTCAAGAGCGCCATCACGCTGAGCGGATCGAATGCGCCGCCACCACCGCCGCCATCGGACATGCCCGCACCGGGCGCAGGCGTGTTGTCGGAAGGAGGCGGCGTCGGGGATGGGGTTGGAGTTGGCGTCGGCGTGGGGCTCGGTGTTGGCGTCGGAGTCGGGCTCGGCGTTGGGCTCGGCGTCGGAGTGGGCGACGGCGTAGGGCTCGGTGTTGGTGACGGCGTCGGCGTTGGGGTCGGGCTCGGCGTCGGCGTTGGCGTCGGAGTGGGAGTCGGCGTCGGAGTGGGAGTTGGCGTCGGCGTCCCCGCACCGACCGTCACCGTCACCGTCGAGCTCGCCTGCCCGCCGTTGCCGAAACAATCGAGCTGAAACGTCGTGGTGGCCTGCAGCGGTCCCACGACTTGCGTCCCGTTGGCGGGCTTCGTTCCCGTCCACCCCTGATTGGCGGCGCACGCGCCGGCATCGGTCGATATCCAGGACAGCAGCGATGTCTCGCCTACACGCACGGCGGCGGGTGAGGCCGTAATCGTGACCGTCGGGTTCGGCACCGCAGCCGCGATCTTCACCCGCTGCGCGTCGCCGCCCGCAAGCTCGCGTGTCGCGACGAGGTTGTTACGCGCAGCCGTACGGCGGTCCGCAATTCGCAGCCCGACCTCTGAATCGAGAATCGCGTTCGCCTCGACGAGCGAACGCGAGCCCTCGACGCTGGCGAGATCGATGCCCGTGCCGGCGCGGATGATCGTGTTGTTGCGAATCACCCAGCTCGAAGTCGGAGCCGCAATCGCGATGCCCGTCGCATAGTCGACGATCTGCAGATTCTCGATCGTGACGTCGTGCGAAGCGCCGCGCGCGTCGACGCCCGCGGAATCGGGTGCGCCGTTCCCTTCGAGTCGCAGATTGGAGAGCGTGACGTAACTCGAGGCATCGAGCCGAATGGTGCCGCAGCAATCCGTCGCCGCGAAGATTGCAGATTGACCCTCCGGCCCCCGTATCAGGATTGAGGCGCTACGGGTGCCCACGATCCCAGCGAGCGCCAGCCCTTGCGTGTAGCGGCCCGGCGCAAGCTCCAGCACGTCGCCCGGCTGCAAGCGCTTTAGCTGCGCGAGATAGCTCCCCGGGTCCGCGGCGATGACATCAGCATGACACGGCGAGCACAGCGCGACCGGAGCGCCTACGAGACATACAACGGTGCCGCGACGTATGAGCATGCGAGCATCTTAGCGACGGCTCGCGTTGCGACGTAATGTCTCCGGACCGTGACGATGTCTTCGAAGGCAGACAACTCGCAGCGGACGGCATAGAAGCGAACGGCATCGCTGCGGGCGCGCGTGTCCTCACGCCTGACGCGGTCGTTGCGCGTCGAAGCTCTGCCCGGTCACGCCGCGGCTTGCCGGGCCGAGCAGCGCGAGATACGGCCCGACGAGCGCTTCGGGCGGCGGCAGCGTTTCAGGATTCTCGGCCGGGTAAGCCTGCAAGCGCATCGCGGTGCGCGCGGGTCCCGGATTGAGCGCGTTCACGCGGATCTTCGTGGTGTTTTCGAGCTCCGCGGCGAGCACTTGCGTGAGCCCTTCGATCGCGAACTTCGACGTCGCATACGCGCCCCAGTACGCGCGCCCTTTGCGCCCAACGCTGCTCGAGGTGAAGAGCACCGATGCATCCGCCGACTGCTTGAGCGCAGGCAGCAGCACCTGCGTGAGCGCGAATGCGGCCGTGACGTTCACGTGCATCACGCGATAGAACGTGGGGACGTCGTAATGCTCGATCGGGGCGAGCATCCCGAGCAAGCTCGCGTTGTGAAGCAACCCGTCGAGTCGTCCGTATCGTTCGAGCAGCGCGGCGGCGAGCGTGTCGTAGTCCTTTGCCACCGCCTTCTCCAGATCGAAGGGCGCGATTGTCGCGTCCTCACGGCCCAGCGCGGCAATCTCGGCGTGCACGGCTTCGAGTTTCTTGATGTTGCGGCCGACGAGCACGACGCTCGCGCCATGTCGCGCGCACGCGAGCGCAACGGCGTGACCAAGCCCGCGCGTCGGACCGGTGATGGCAATGACGCGGCCGGCCAGCTCGTCGGGACTCAGCGTGACCGCGCGGGGATCGAAAACGGGACTCGTGCTCAAGGTCGATGCGGCCTCAATGTCGGCTGGATTCTGCGCCCGGCTTCGCGAGCGCCGCGGCGGCGGACTCGGATTGGGCAGGGTCGTTCGCGGCAGCGCTCGCCGCAGCGGATGCGGCTGCCGTGCGCGCCGCGGGTGCGTCGAGGGTCGCTGTCCCCGCCGCCGTATCGGTCGTCTTACGTGCGAGCTGCGCCACCGGCTCCAGCGTCGCAAGGGGCGCGTCGGTCGTCACGCCCAGCTCGGGGAAGCGGCGCGCCTGCGGCAGCACCTGCCGCTCGAGCGAGCCGACGGCCGAGTTGTACGCTTCGACAGCCCTGTTGAGCTGCTGTCCGATCTTGGCGATGTGGCCCATGAAGTTTCCGAGGCGGCGATAGAGCTCCTGGCCGAGCTCGCGGATCGTGGCCGCGTTCTCCGCAACGGCGCTCTGGCGCCAACCGTAGGCAACGGTCTTCAGGAGCGCAATCAGCGTCGAGGGCGTTGCGATGATGACGCCGAGCCTCAGCGCGTTCTCCAGCAGCTCCGGGCGCTCGGCGAGCGCGGAGGCGAGGAACTGATCGCCCGGCAGGAACAGCACGGCGAACTCGGGACTGTGCTCGAATTGCGCCCAGTAGTTCTTCGCGCCGAGCTGGCGAACGCGTGCCTCGACCTGCTGCGCGTGGCGCCGCAGGGCGATGCCGCGCGCTTCATCGGTCCCCGCCTCGATGGCTTCGAGGTACGCATCGAGCGGCGTCTTCACGTCCACGACGAGATCGCGCCCCTCGGGCATGTGCACCACGAGATCGGGCCGCAGCGCGCCTTCCTCGCCGAAGAGGTGCAGCTGCTCGGTGAAGTCGCAATGCTCGGTCATCCCGGCGATCTCGACGATGCGGCGCAGGGTCATCTCGCCCCATCGCCCGCGCACTTCCGGACGGCGCAGGGCAGTGACGAGATTGCGGGTCTCGCGCTGGAGCTGCGCGTGGCCCTCGGCGAGCCCTTCGAGCTGCACGCGCAGCGTCGAGAAGGCATCGCGCCGCTCGTTCTCGAGGGCGCGCACCTGCGCCTCGGTGCGCTCGAGCGCCGCGCGCAGCGGCTCGACGATCTGCGCGATGGCGGCCTCGCGCTCCTTCAGCGCGCTCTGCGCGAGCGCCTGATCGCGGCTCAGCGATTCCTTCGCGAGGCGCAGGAACATCTCGCTGTTGGCGCGTAACGAGTCGCTCGCGAGCGAATCGAAGGCGGACCGCAGGCGCGCCTCGGTCTGCTCGAGAAGCGCGACCCGCTCGCTGGCATGCGCCGCTTCGGCTTCCCGGCGGACGCGCTCGGCTTCGAGCTGGATTTGCAGCGCGTGCGTTGCGCGGCTCGCCCGCGAGGCGGCGACGAAGTAGCCGAGGGCCGCCCCGACGAGGAGCGCGAGGATCACGCAGATCAGGAGCAGGGCGATGCTCATGACGTGGCGCCCTGCGACAACGCGCTGCCCGAGCGCGCGTGCGCCGCGCGCTTCACTTCGAACACGCGGCGTGCCGAGCGGACACGGAGCAAAGGCACAGCGCTCACGACGCCGGCCCCGTGCGTTCGAAGTGCACGAGGTAGTTGATCGACGGATCGCGCGTGAGGCGGCACGTCTCGGTGAACGGGTTGAAGTCGAGTCCCGCCAGGTCCATGAGACTGAGCCCGGCCGCGCGACCCCACGCGGCCAGCTCCGAGGGTCGAATCAAGCGCTCGTATTCGTGCGTACCGCGCGGCACCAGGTTCATGACGTACTCCGCGCCGACGATGGCGAGCAGGAACGATTTCAAGTTGCGACTGATCGTCGAGATGAACACCGAGCCACCGGGACGGACGAGCCGCGCCAGAGTCGCGAGGGTGGCTTGCGGCGCGGGGACGTGCTCCAGCATTTCCATGCACGTCATCACATCGAATGTGCCCGCTTCCGTCGCAGCGAGCGATTCGGCGTCTGCCACGCGATAGTCGATGCTCAGCGACTGCTCGGCTGCGTGCAGCTTCGCGACTTCGATCATGCCCTCGGCGAGATCGATGCCCGTCACTTGCGCGCCCGCCTGAACGAGCGCCTCGCACAGCAGCCCGCCGCCGCAGCCGACGTCGAGCACGCGCGCGCCGCGGAGCTGCGCTCGCTCCGCGACGAACCGCGCGCGCACGGGGTTCAGGATGTGCAGCGGCTTGAACTCGCCATGCGGGTCCCAGAACTTGTGGGACAGCGCGTGAAACTTGTTGACCTCGGCCGCATCGGCCGTGGCCGACGCGGTGCTCTGCGAAGCGCCTGCGCTCATGAATGAATCCTCGTGTGCCATTGCTTGGCAAGCCGTTGCAGCTCGCCCGGGTCGAACGCGAGCAGCTGTCCCGCGGACACGGCGGCACGCCCGCCGACCCACACATCGCTCACGTCCCGGCGCGTCGTCGAAAACAACACCGCATCCGCGATCGACTCGGCCGCTCCGCAGGCGAGCGCGCCAAGATCGATGCAGACCAGGTCCGCCGCCTTGCCGACCGCGATCGATCCGCACGTGTCGCCGAGGCCGAGGGCCGCCGCCCCGCCGGCCGTGGCCAGCTCGAGCCAGAAGGAGGACGGTCGAGGCTCCGCGGCGCGCGCGGAATCTTCGTCGCGAAGGCGCGCGCTCGCGCCGGCATCGATCTGCGCCGCGACGCGCGCCTCGGCGAGCAGGTCGAAAGCGCCCGCGCTCACCGGGGAGCCCGAGCCGAGTCCCACCTGCACGCCGCGCTCTTTCAGGTCCCGCACGCGGCAGTTGCCGCTGCCGAGTCGCAGGTCCGACTGCGGGCACGCCACGACTGCAATGCCTGTCTGGCGCGCGAGCTCGAGATCGGCCTCATCCAGGCGGTTCATGTGAAGCGCCGTGAAGCCCGGCCGCAGCAGGCCGAGATTGGCGAGGCGCTGCAGAGGTCGGCAGCCGTGCTGATTGAGCGTGTCGTGCACTTCGACTTCCGACTCGTGCACCGGCATCGCGACT
>DASZSS010000302.1:0-5914 GCA_035548535.1 Steroidobacteraceae bacterium | reverse complement strand
CCGGTGCGCAGCCCGCCATCGACGAGCGTGACTTCCCGGCAAGCCGCGCGGGCACGCCCTACGTGGCGCCGCAGCTCTTGCTGAACGTCGATCACCGCATGAGCGTCATGCGCGAAGAGATCTTCGGCCCGGTCGCCGGCATCATGAAAGTTCGCAGCGACGATGAGGCGGTGCGGCTCATGAACGACAGCGCGTATGGTCTCACGGCCGCGATCTGGACGGAGGATACCGATGCGGCGCTCGCGCTCGGCGACCGTGTCGAAACGGGGACGTGGTTCATGAACCGCTGCGACTATCTCGATCCCGCTCTCGCGTGGGTCGGCGTGAAGGATTCGGGCCGCGGCTGCACGCTCTCGCGCGTCGGTTACGAGCACCTCACGCGCCCGAAGTCTTTCCATCTGCGCACGCGCACCTGAAGGGCGGACCATGAAGCTCAAAGGCAACTGGAACTATCCGACGCTCATGCGCTTCGGCGCGGGCCGCATTCGCGAGCTGCCCGATGCGTGCAAGACGCTCGGCATCTCGCGGCCCCTGATCGTCACTGATCCGGGGCTCGCGAAGCTGCCCATCATTGCGGAGGCCGTGCGCGTGCTGAGCGCCGCCGCGATGCCGAGCGCCGTGTTCGCGGATATCCAGGGCAATCCGGTCGAGAAGAACGTCACGGACGGCGTCGCGGTGTTTCGCAAGGGCGCGCACGACGGCGTGATCGCGTTCGGCGGCGGCAGCGCGCTGGATGTCGGCAAGGCGGTGGCGCTGATGGTGGGTCAGAAGCGGCCCCTCTTCGACTTCGAGGACCGGGAGGACTGGTACACACGTGTCGACGTGAGCGGCATGGCGCCGGTGGTTGCCGTGCCGACGACCGCAGGCACCGGGTCGGAGGTCGGGCGCTCGTCGGTGATCACCGATCCGCGCGATCACGCGAAGAAGATCATCTTTCATGCGCGGATGATGCCAGGCGTCGTGATCAGCGATCCGGCGCTCACCGTCGGTCTGCCGCCGCAGCTCACCGCCGCCACGGGCATGGACGCGCTCTCCCATTGTCTCGAGGCCTACTGCGCGCCGTTCTATCACCCGATGGCCGACGGCATTGCGCTCGAAGGCACGCGCCTCATCAAGGAGTGGCTGCCGGTTGCCGTTCGTGAGGGCAACAACATCGAGGCGCGCTCGCACATGCTCATCGCATCCTCGATGGGCGCAACCGCGTTTCAAAAAGGACTTGGCGCCATGCACAGCCTGAGTCACCCGTGCGGCGCCAACCTCAACACGCATCACGGCCTGACGAATGCGGTGGTGATGCCGTACGTGCTCGTGTGGAACCGCAACGCGATCGAATCGAAGATGGCGCGGCTCGCCGCGTACCTGGGCCTCGAGAAACAGTCGTTCGACGGTGTGCTCGAGTGGGTGCTCGAGCTGCGCCGCGCGATCGGCATTCCCCATACGCTCGCGGAGCTCGGCGTGCGCAGCGAGCACGCGGCAGCGTTCGCGCCTCAGGCATTCGCCGATCTGTGCACGGGCGGCAATCCGGTGCGCATGGATACAAACCAGTTCGAGCGCCTTTATACGAATTGCATCCGTGGCAATCTGACAGCACTGTGAGCTCTGGAACCTTACGTGGCCCCCGTCGTTCTCCGGTATTCCGCCGTCGGAGTTCGCGGTGGGTCCGATTCGAGGAGCGCAACATGAACGAGAATACCGGGACTGCTACGGGCCGAGACGGTGAAGGCACCGCGGATGCGCGCCGCCGCGCGAGCGAAGTGAAGGACCATCTGCGAGCGGCCAAAGACGCGGCCACCGATACCGTCCGCAGCACCACGCAGCAGGCGCGAAGCTGGACGCAGTCGCAATACTCGCAACTGCAGGAGCGAGTCGAGGCCGAGCCCTACAAGGCGGCAGCGTGGGCGTTGGGGATCGGGTTCATCGCGGGCGTGCTCATCACGACGCTGGCCCAGGCGGGCCGCCGCTGACGCTGGACATATCACGGCGATTCGAGGAGCGCCGGGGGCACGGGTACCGGCGGTAGGGTCGCTCACGTCCAGCCCGGGCCATCCCCCATTGGCCCGATGACCATTCGATGACACTTCCCGGCCCCGTCCATGGTTCCATTGGGGGATGGATCAAATAGGGGTAGTCGGCCTCTCCTATCGCCACGCCACCGCAGACGAAATCGCCGCGTTCACCCTCCCTAAGGACGAGATCGCGGCGCGCCTGGCCGCGCTTCGCGATGCCATCGGTACGGCGGAAGTCGTCTACCTCGCGACCTGCAATCGCGTGGAAGTGGCGTTCGCCATGCCCGAGGGCGAGGACGCGCGCGACCTGCGCCCGGAGGTGTTCCAGGCCCTCACCGGCCAAGCTCCGCGGCCTAACGAGGCGCGCGCCCGCCTGCGCGCGTGGACGGGCGAGGCCGCCGTCGAGCATCTGTTCCTGATCGCCTGCGGCCTCGACTCCGCTCTGGCCGGCGAGCGCGACATCGTCGCGCAGCTTCGCGGTGCGTGGGAGATGGCGCGCGAAGCCGGCGTCTCCGGCCCGTGGCTGGATCGCGTGATCGGCGACGCGCTCAGTCTTTCCGGCCGACTCCAGCGTCTCGCGGCGGACTCACGCCCGCCTTCGCTCGCGGACCTCGCGGCCGATCGCATGCTCCTGCACATCGCCGAGCGCCAGGGCACCGTGGCGCTCGTCGGCGTCTCGCCCATGACCAAGCGCTGCGGCGAGCTGCTCCACGAAGCGGGCATCGCCGTGCTCGTCGTGAATCGCACGGCCGACACCGGCGAAGAATTCGCGCGCACCCTCGGCGCGAGCGCGGTCTCGCTCGCCGAATTTCGCGCGCAGCCGCGCAATGTCGCCGGTCTCGTCGTCGCGACCGGCGGCAACGAGCCGGTGCTCAGCCCTGATGCGCTCAGCCGTCTCGCTGCGGTGGCGACGGCGCCGGTGCTGATCATCGACTTCGGTCTGCCACCGAACGTCGATCCGAAAGCCGCGGCCGCCGTCGGCTTCTCCCGCATCGGGATGGACGAGATGATCCGCGCCACCCAGGACCGTCGCGTCGCGCAGCTCCTGCGCCTCGCGCCCATGCGCGCGGCCATCGACGAGCGCCTCGCGCAATTGCGCACCCAGCTCGCGACGCGCGCCATTGGCAAGCAGCTTGCCGATCTGCGAAACGAGTTCGTTCGCATCGCCGCCGCCGAAGCGGATCGCGCGCTCAACGAGGAGTTGCAGAAGCTGAGCGTCGAGCAGCAGGAACAGGTGCGCCGCGTCGCCACGACCATCGCGCAACGGCTCGCGCATCTGCCGCTCGCCGGAATTCGAGCGGCCGCCGCACATGCCAGCCCGGAGACCGTCGACGCCTTCTTCCGCGAGGCGCGGTTGCAGCGCGCATTGCGCACCGCTCCGGCGCATACTTCGCCGCCAGCCGCGGCTTGGCAGCCCGCGCCGGCCTCACCGGCCGCAAAATCCGCGCAGGCCGCGCAGCCGGAAAAGGCCACATCGCAACCATCCGTTCACATCGAGAAGAGCTCGTAGATGCGCGCACCGAGGGGAAATCCAGTACCGGCCGAAGCGCCGACCCAGTCCATCGCATTGTTCGATCGCGCTGAGAAAGTCATTCCTGGCGGGGTGAACTCGCCGGTGCGCGCGTTCTACGCCGTCGGCGGCGTGCCGCGATTCATCGTGCGCGGCGCCGGCTCGCAGCTGTACGACGCGGACGGCCGGCGCTATCTCGACCTCGTGAATTCGTGGGGTGCGCTGATCCTCGGGCACGCCCATCCCGAAGTGGTGAAGGCGATCGTCGAATCGAGCGCGCTCGGCACGACGTTCGGCGCACCCTGCCCGGCGGAAGTCGAGCTCGCGGAGCGCGTCGTTGCGTCGTATCCGGGACTCGAGCAGGTGCGCTTCGTCTCGTCCGGAACCGAAGCGGTCATGAGCGCGATTCGGCTCGCGCGCGCCTTCACCGGGCGCGATCTCATCGTGAAGTACGCGGGCTGCTATCACGGCCACGCGGATCACCTCCTGGTGTCGGCCGGATCGGGGCTCGCGACGTTCGGCAAGCCTTCCTCGGCAGGCGTGCCGGCGGCGTTCGTCGAGTGCACACGCGTCCTGCCGCTCGACGACGAGAAGGCGCTCGAGCAGCTGTTCCAGCGCGAAGGCTCGCGCATCGCGGCCGTGGTCATCGAGCCCATTCCGGCCAATCATGGGCTGCTGCCTCAGCGTCCGGAGTACTTGCGCGCGCTGCGCGAGATCACTCGCAAGCACGGCGCGCTGCTGATCTTCGACGAGGTGATCTCGGGCTTTCGCGTCGCGCGCGGCGGTGTCGCGCAGCTCTCGGGCATCACGCCGGACCTCGCGACGTTCGGCAAGATCATCGGTGGCGGGATGCCCGTGGGCGCGTTCGGCGGCTTGCGGCAGATCATGGCGCGCCTCGCACCCGAGGGCGACACGTATCAGGCCGGCACGCTATCCGGCAATCCCGTGGCGATGTCCGCGGGCATTGCCGCGCTCGACGTGCTCGTGCGTGACCAGGGCTGGGAGAAGCTCGAAGCGCTCGGCGCGGCGCTGGAGCGCATGCTGCAGCCCGTGCTTGCGAAGGCAAAATTCCCGGTACGCTTCGTGCGCGCGGGGTCGCTCTTCTGGCTGGCTTTGCACGAAGGCCCAGCGCCTCGCGCAGCGGTCACTTTGAGCGAGCTCGATACCGAGCGCTATGCCTCGATCTTTCACGCGATGCTCGCGCGCGGCATCTATCTGCCGCCGTCGGCGTACGAGGTGTGCTTCCTCTCGCTCGCGCACACGACGGCGGACATGGAGCGCTTCACCACGGCGCTCGCCGAATCGCTCGAGCTCACTGCACAGCGTGTGAAGTGACGGTATGAGCGCGCAGCCGAGAACGACCCGAGTGTTCCAGATCACGGCGCTGGTCCTCGTCGTCGTTTCGGTCGTGCAAGTGGGCTGGTGGGTGATCGATCAACGCAATTTCACCGTCGAGAAGGCGCGGGAGGAGCGGCAGCTCTACCTGCAGGAAGTGGCGGCCGCGCAGGCGCTGCTCGACGCCGGCACGCCGGAGCAGAGAGTCAAAGAGCTGTTGCCGCGCGTGACGATCAGCGGCGGCAAGGCGGGAGTGTCCGAACCGATCGTGAGCCAGCTCGAAGCGGAGCGCGTGAGCCGGCTGCGGCGCTACTCGTGGGAGAGCGCCTTCTTTCTCGTCGCGCTCGGCGTGTGCATCGCGGTCATCTGGCGCGCACTGCGCGCGGAAGCGAAGGTGCTCGCCGAGCAGGATCACTTCCTCGCGCTCGTGTCGCACCAGTTCAAGACGCCGCTCGCGAGCCTGCAGCTCTCGCTCGAAACGATGTCGATGCGCACGCTGTCGCCTGCCGAGCAGCGGCCGCTCATCGATCGCATGCTCTCCGATCTGTCGCGCATGGAAACGCTGGTCACGCGCATCCTCGACACCGTGCGACTCGAGCGCGGCCGCGTGGACCTGAAGCCCGAGCCCATCGATCTCGCCGCCGCGGTCAGTCGCGTCGTCGGCCAGGTGGGCGAGCGCGCGCGCAAGGAGCGCATCAGCTTCGAGACGGACGTCGCGCGCGGGCTCACCGTGCTCGCCGATCCGCTCGCCGTCGATGTCGTGATCCGCAACCTCGTCGAGAATGCGATCGCCGCGGTTGCGCCCGTGGGCGGCGGCACGATCACGTTGAGCGCGCGCCGCGTGAATGGCGAGATCGAGCTCGCCGTGCGCGATACGGGAGTCGGCTTCCGTCCGGACGACGGCGCACAGCTCTTCAAGAAGTTTTCCCGCCTGCATCCCGCCGGTGGCAGCGGCTACTACGGCACGGGCCTCGGTCTCTTCATCGTCCGGCGCATGATGCAGCTCGCGGGCGGGCGCGTGAGCGCGCACAGCGACGGCGTCGGGCAAGGCGCGCAGTTCGTG
>DASZSS010000301.1:0-2241 GCA_035548535.1 Steroidobacteraceae bacterium | reverse complement strand
CACGGGTCGCTTCATCGAAAGAGTGGGTTTCAGGATGCGATAGGCCACTTCTTTCGGCACGACGTCGTCGATGCCGACGACGAGCCGCAGCGGCCGCGCACTCGGTCGATGCTCGAGCGCCTCGAGGAGATCGTTGCCGAGGGTGAAGATCTGGTCGGCGTACTGGTAGACGAGCCGGCCGACCTCGGTCGGCACGAGCGTGCGTCCCGACTTCGCGAGCAGCTTCTCGCCGAAACGCTCTTCCAGCGTGCGCAGTTGCGCGCTGATCGTCGGCGCGGAGAGCGCCAGCTCCTCGCACGCGCGCGTGAGGCTTCCGGTGCGCACGACGGACCAGAAATAGAGCAGGTGTTGGTAGTTGAGCCGCCGTAGCGTCGCCATGCCTCGCCGTTCCGATGAAGGCCCAGATGTTCTGGCGGCGAGCATAGCAGCGCTCGCGGCATGGTTTTGATAAAGCGAACTCTCCGTCTGAATATTTCTAATTGATCTAATGGCGGAGCGCACCCACCATGGCGGCACGATGGGCGGTATGGCGTCTTTGCGACGTATGCCGCTTTCGCGTTTTGGAGGAACGGTGATGCGAGATCATCCGATTGTCGTTACCGAGCTCGACGCGGCCAAGCTGCGCGGTCTGCTCGGTGTCTTTGGGAGAGCGCGGCGGGATCAGGATCATCTCGTAGAGCTCGCGCTCGAGCTCGAGCGTGCGCAAGTCGTCGAGGCGGGCGCTCTGCCGGGTGATGTCGTCACGATGCACTCGCGCGTTCAGGTCACGGATCTGACGACCGGCGAGCGCCACGAGCTGGTCCTGGTGTTCCCGGGGCAGGCGGATGTCCGCGCGCAGCGCGTGTCCGTGCTCGCGCCGATCGGCACCGCGCTCCTGGGTTACCGCGAAGGCGACGAAGTCGAGTGGCCGACGCCGGGCGGCCTGCGTCGGCTGCGAATCGACAAGGTCATTCAGCCTGACGCGAGCGCCGAGCCCGCCTGCGAGCTGACTGCCGAATTCGGCTGACGGCGACGTGTCGGACCGCCGCCGCAGAGTGCAATGAGAATTCTGTGTGCGACGGATCTCATCGAACCCTTCGCGGCGGCGCGGATCGAAGCGCGTTACGAGACGCCGGAGGTCCATCGCGCGGCATTCGCGCTGCCATGGTTCATGCAGGACGCCGTGGATAGCGCGGCTCATCGCGAGCCGCTGCCTCGGGTCTCCGGCTCAGGAGCCATGAATGGAGGAGTAGGGAACATGCGACGTGAAGATGAGCGCGGCGCCGTCCACCCGCGCACGGATGAGGCTCGTCAAAGCAACGTGGTCGCGCTTCGGCGCGAATGTCTGCGCGAGGAGCTCGCGGCGCCCGAGCGCGTGGCGCACCAGCAATCGTCCAGGTTTCCGGAGTATCCGCTCGAGCGCCGCTGCACTCATCGGCATGAGCCGTTTCAGCTGAGCTTCGCGCGGCAGGCGCAGGAGCTGCTCCGTGAGCGCGACGATGTCGAGCTCCGCGCCTCGCATCGCGGACTCACCATTCGGGGTGAAACCGAGGAGGCGATCGCCGCCGCGCTCGAAGCGTTGCAAGACTACTATGGGTCGCAGCTCGACATCGGGCCGCCGACGATTCGCTACCACAACGGCGTGACGCTCGAGCAGCCGTGGATGGGTCTCACGGTGCGCTGCCCGGTCGAGTATCTCGAGCCGGTGCAGGTCGATCTCATCGTCCGGAATGCGACCATCGGGGTCTGTGAGACGTACGCGGGCCGATGCTTGCTTCAGGCCTGCGCCCCGCTTGCGTGTCTCATCGGCTACCGGGCTGCGCTCGAGAAGCTGACCTCGGGCGCGGGTCGGCACGCCATGTGGTTGAGTCACTACGCGCCCATCGAGTTCTTGCCTCCCAGCGGCGATGCCGCCTGAGCGGCGGCCCGCACATCCTGCGTTCCCCCGAGAGGATGGTGAGCGCGCGCCACGCATTTCGCGACGCGTATGCGGGCATGGCGCCCGTGAACGAACAGCCGGTGAACGACTTGCGAACAACTCGTTCGGCAGCGAGAAGAACTCAAGCACGTGCCTCCTTTCCGAAACGTCCGCCATGACCTGCGGACCGCGACCACGCGGGAGCCGCCGATATGAAGCACGGCGAGGAGCATCCGCAGTCGTCGCCATGCGACGCGCTCCTCGCGAACGTGCTGCTCTCGGCACGTGACGATCGCCTCCTCGTTGCGCCCGCCGGCGATGGTGTCGCCGTCACGCATCGCAGT
>DASZSS010000300.1:0-6243 GCA_035548535.1 Steroidobacteraceae bacterium | reverse complement strand
AGCCGTCTCCATTCTTCGGGTTGACTCGAGAAGCGTTTACATAGGCTTCGATCCCGCCCGGCGGCGCTCATTCGAGGGCGCAATGCCCATCGCCTCGCGATATTTCGCGACGGTCCGCCGTGCAACCGGAATACCTTCGCTCGACAGAATCTCTGCGATCCGTCCATCCGAGAGCGGCGCCTCGCCGTTCTCTTCTTTGACGAGCTTTCTGATCTTGGCGCGAATGGCCGTGGAAGAGGTGCCCGAGCCGTCCGCACCCTCGACCTGGCTCGAAAAAAAGTACCGCAGCTCGAACACCCCGCGCGGCGTGTGCATGTACTTGCCGGAGGTGACGCGCGAGATCGTCGATTCGTGCATGCCGACCGCCTCGGCGATGTCCTTGAGGATCATCGGCCGCATGAACTCCTCGCCGTGCTCGAGGAAGGCCGTCTGGCGCTCGACGATCGAGCGCGCGACCTTCATCAAGGTCTCGTTGCGAATCTCGAGCGACTTCAGCAGCCAGCGGGCCTCCTGGAGCTGGGCGCGCATGCTCGCGTGGCTCGCATTGCGGCCGATGAGGCTCGCGTAGCCTTGGTTCAGGCGCACCCGCGGCAGCGTGGCCGCGTTGATCTCCACCGCCCAGCCGTGCTCGGTGCGGCGCACGAAGACGTCCGGGACGACGTACTCGGACGCGGCGGGGCTGACCGTCGCTCCCGGCCGCGGATGGCACGCGCGGACGAGCGCGAGCGCCTCCGAAAGCTCCTCGTCGGTGGCGCGCAGCTCACGCCGCAGCAGGGAGATCTCGCGATCGGCCACCAGCTCGAGGTGATGGCGCGCGATCTGGATGGCGAGCGCGAGGCCCGGCGTATCGGGATCGAGCTGGCGCAGCTGCAGCTCGATGCACTCGCCGACGCTGCGCGCGCCGATGCCCGGCGGATCGAGCGCCTGCACGAATCCGAGCACGCGCTCGACTTCGGCCGCGTCCGTCTGGATCTCGGGCTGCAGCGTGCGCGCGATCTCATCCAGCGTCTCGGTGAGGTAGCCGTCCTCGCTGATGGCGTCCGCGATGGCGCGCGCTATCGCGAGGTCGCGCGGCTCGAGCTTGGCCATCTCGAGCTGCCACACGAGGTATTCCTGCAGGGACTGGCCGGAGTCATCGGCGAACTCCTGCTGGCGGTCGTCGTCGTCACTGTTCCAGGGCGTCTCGGACGCCCCGACGCTCTGCTCGCCCCACCCGTCGTCCACGACCTCGACGGTGCTCTCGGCGGCCCGATCCTGAGGTTCGGGCTGGGCGGCGGTCTGGGGTATCTCGGGCTCTTCGAACGCGCCCGTCTGGTCGGTCTCCTCGACCGGTTCCAGCATGACGTTGCTTTCGAGCAGCTCCCGGATGTGGGCCTGTAGCTCCAACGCGGGCAGCTGCAGGAGGCGGATCGCCTGCTGCAGCTGCGGGGTCATGGTCAGCTGTTGACCCAGCTTGAGCTGCAGAGAGGGTTTGAGCATGTGGAAGCGGGAGCCGGGCTCCTTAAATCCTTAACTATTTGAAATTCGCGGTGTTCTGCCGCGCCCCGAGGGGGCGTCAGAGGCGGAACGACTGCCCCAAGTACACCTCACGGACTTGGGGATTGGCAAGGATTTCTTCCGCACTCCCCGAGGCGATGACCTCGCCCTGATTGACGATGTAAGCGCGGCTGCAGACACCCAGCGTCTCGCGAACATTATGGTCGGTGATCAGCACGCCGATGCCGCGGCTCGTGAGCTCGCGGATGATGCGCTGGATGTCGAGGACCGACAGGGGATCGACGCCCGCGAAGGGCTCGTCGAGGAGCATGAAGCGCGGCTCGGCCGCGAGCGCGCGGGCGATCTCGACGCGCCGACGTTCGCCACCGGACAGAGACAGCCCGAGGCTCTTGCGGACGTGCCCGATGCGCAGCTCCTCCATCAGCTCTGCGAGGCGCTGCTCGCGCTGCACGCTGTCGAGGTCGCCGCGCGTCTCGAGGATGGCCATGATGTTGTCCTCCACCGAGAGCTTGCGGAAGACGGACGCCTCCTGCGGCAAGTAGCCGAGGCCGAGGCGGGCGCGCTTGTGCATGGCGAGGTGCGTCAGATCGATGTCGTCGAGCATGATGCGTCCGGCATCGCACGGGATCAGCCCGACGATCATGTAGAAGGCCGTCGTCTTACCCGCGCCGTTCGGCCCGAGCAGCCCGACGACCTCGCCCTCGTTCACGCGCAGCGAGAGCCCGCGGACGACTTGACGAGACTTGTAGCTCTTCTCCAGGCCCGTGGCCGTCAATGAAGTCATGCAGCCGGTGCGATCACGGGGACTGGGGAGGCGTGCCCGGCTTGGCGCCGGCATCGCCCGGTGCGCTCTTCGGCGGCGCGGAAGGCTTTTTCGGGCTGATGCGGATGTGCACGCGCCCGCCGCTCTGGCCGGGCTGCGAGACGCCCTGCACCTGTTCCTGGCGGATGTTGTAGACGAGGCTCGGGGCCGCCGTCTCGGTCGTGCCGTACTTCAACCATGCATCGTTCACGAGACGCACGGTGCCGGCGCCGACCTCGTAGACGATCTCACCCGCGCGGCCGCGCGCCACCATGTTCGTGTCGTTCTGGCGCTGCTCGAATTGGGCGGGCGAGCCGCTGATCGTGACCTTCGCGATCTGGCTGTTCTCGAAATCGACGACCGCGCGATCCGAGCGCAGGCTGCCGCGGTTTTCGGCATCGACCTTCACGTCGCCGTCGAACGTCCAGCGCGCATTGTCGAAGTTCAGCCCGGTCGCGCTCGCGTGCTCGGCCTGGACGCGGATGTCGCATTGGGAGATGACCACATTGCGCAGTTGCGTCGTGTTTTCCTTGTAGTCGACATCGAAGGTCTTCGCGTCGACGTTGATCGGCTCGTTGCACTTGCCGGCCGCCGCGGCCGGCGCAGTGGCGGCCGCCCCGGCATGCGAGACGAACGCGAGCGCGAGGGGCGCCGCGAGAGCGAGGCGCCGCGCGCGCAGGCTACTTGGCCGGAGCGGGGAACGAGCCATGGATACGAGATTCCAGTCGAACCTGATGTTCGGGCAGCTTAGCCGTCAACCCCGTGCCGCTCAATTTACGCCCATTCCAGTCGAGCGTTACCGGGGCGTGCGTCGTCACGATCTCTCGTTTCGTGTCGAAAGAGAGGATGCTCGTGTCGATGACCGCCGGCGCATCGGAGCCGGGCAGCTCGCCCCGCACGTGCACGTCCCCGTAGAGGACGACATTGACGCCGTCGTCGCGAATCTGGCCGGCGCGCGACTGCACGTGCCACGTGTTGCCGTCGGAGGCGACGAACGTCATGCGGGGCTGATCGAGCTGGGTGCGGTTGTCGTCGGGGTGCTGGCGGATACGATCCGCGATGAGCGTGTACATCGGACGGCCATCCTCGCCGGTCTCGATGAGCTCGGCCTGGCGCGCGGAGTAGCCGGGTTCCTCGGCGGGCTGCTGGGTCGCTTTCGGCGCGGGCGAAACGCCGGTTCCGCCGCTGAAGTAGTAAATCCCGCCGACCAGGATGAGCACCGCGACGAGGATGAGAAGGCGAGCCATCAGGCTTCCGAGCGGTTCGCGCGCGCGCGGCGTGTGCTCGATGCAGGCTGCGGGCGCTCATCGGATCCGTTTACGACAGCGCGGGCGCGCGCGGCGAGCAACAGATCGCAGACGCTGCGCACTGCGCCGCGCCCGCCTGCCTGCGGCGTGACCCTGTCCGCAGCCTGAATCGCCGCGGGGTGCGCGTCGGCGACTGCGAATGCGAGTCCCGCCGCGCGCATGAGCGGCACATCGGGCAGGTCGTCACCGACGATCGCGCACGCCGCGGGCTCGAGCTTCAGGCGCTTGCGCAGGCGCTCGAAGATGGGCAGCTTGTCGGACGATCCCTGAAAAACGTGCTTTATCCCGAGATCGCGCGCGCGGCGCTTCACCATCGGCGAGCGTCGGCCGGAGATGATGGCGACCGTCACGCCGGCGCGCATGAGCCGCTTGATCCCGAGGCCGTCCTTCACGTCGAACACCTTCAGCACCTCGCCGCGCGCGCCGTAGTACAGCCGCCCATCGGTGAGCACGCCGTCCACGTCGAGCACCAGCAGCTCGATGGCGGCCGGATCGCTGCGCTTGGCGGGCATGGAGGCGGACAACGCGCGAGGCTTCAGACCACGCCGGCACGAAACAGATCGTGCACGTTCAACGCGCCGACGAGCTTGCCGTTCGCCTCGGCGACCGGCAGGGCGGTGATGGCGTAGGTCTCCATGAGATGCACCGCTTCGGCGGCGAGCTCGCGCGGCCCGATGCGCTTGGGATTCGGAGTCATCACGTCTTTCATGGGCGTGGTGCGGATATCCAGCGAGGTCTTGTCGAGCGCGCGGCGCAGGTCGCCGTCGGTGAACACCCCGAGGATGCAGTCGTCCGCGTCGACGACGACCGTCATCCCGAGCTTCTTGCGCGACATCTCGATGAGGCCGTCACGCAGCAGCGTGTCGGCGCGCACGCGCGGGACATCGTCGCCCTTGTGCATCAGGTCCTCGACGTGCAGCAGCAGGCGCCGGCCGAGACTGCCGCCCGGATGCGAGTGCGCAAAGTCTCTTTCGGTGAAGCCGCGCGCCTCGAGCAGCGCGACGGCGAGCGCATCGCCCATCGCGAGCGTGGCCGTCGTGCTCGCGGTCGGCGCGAGATTGAGCGGGCACGCTTCCGCGGGCACGCTCACATCGAGCACGACGTTCGCGGCTTTGCCGAGCGCGGAGCCCGGCTTGCCCGTCATCACGATGAGCGGCACACCGAGACGCTTCAAGTGCGGCAGCAGCACGACGAGCTCCTGCGTCTCGCCGGAGTTCGAGATGGCGAGCACTACATCGAGCTTCGTGATCATGCCGAGATCGCCGTGCCCGGCCTCGGCGGGATGCAGGAAGAACGCCGGCGTGCCGGTGCTCGCGAGGGTGGCGGCGATCTTGCCCGCGATGTGCCCGGACTTGCCCATGCCGCTCACGACGACCCGGCCCGTGCAGCCGAGGCAGAGCCGGCACGCCACGGCGAACGAGCCGTCGAGCTTCGGCAGCAGCGCTTCGACGGCCTTCGCCTCGATGGTCAGGGCCTTGCGCGCGGAAGCGAGCAGGTCGGCATCGGCGGCCGACGCGACGGGGGCAGGGTGCATGTCGCCAATGCTAGCGCGAAACCCTTACACTGCGGCGCCTCACCTTTCGCATCCGGTCACATCACCACGACGCTCATGAACCCCCAGCAAGTCGCGGAGCTGATCCGCGCCGGCCTTCCCGGGGCCGAAGTCCGGGTCGAATCCGACGACAACACCCACTTCGCGGCGCGCGTCGTGTCGGCCGAGTTCGCCGGCAAGCGCGCGATTGCCCGTCACCAGCTCGTCTACCGGACGCTCGGCGAGCTCATGGGCCGCGAGATCCACGCGATGTCGATCGAGGCGCTCACACCCGAGGAAGCCGGGAGGTCCTGAGTGGACAAGCTGCAGATCAGAGGAGGCGTGCCCCTCGAGGGCGAAGTGCGCGTGTCGGGCTCGAAGAACGCGACGCTACCCATTCTCGCGGGCGCGCTGCTCGCGCACGAGCCGGTTGTGGTCGGCAATGTGCCGCACCTGCGGGACGTGACGACGACCATCGGGCTCCTCGGGCGCATGGGCGTCACGGTCACCGTCGACGAGCGCAACCGCATCGAGGTCGACAGCTCGACGCTGCGGGAGACGGTCGCGCCCTACGAGCTCGTGAAGACGATGCGCGCGTCGATTCTCGTGCTCGGTCCGCTCGTCGCGCGGTTCGGTAAGGCGGATGTGTCGCTGCCGGGCGGCTGCGCCATCGGCGCGCGGCCGGTGAACATCCACGTGGCCGGGCTGCAGGCCATGGGTGCGGACATCAACATCGAAGGCGGCTACATCCGCGCGCGCGCGGGCCGGCTGAAGGGCACGCGCCTCGTGCTCGACACCGTCACCGTCACCGGCACCGAGAATCTGATGATGGCGGCGACGCTCGCGGAGGGCGAGACGGTCATCGAGAACGCCGCGCGCGAGCCCGAGGTCGTGGATCTCGCGAACTTCCTGATCGCGATGGGCGCGAAGATCGCCGGCGCCGGGACCGACAAGATCGTCGTGCAGGGTGTCGAGAAGCTGCGCGGCACCCGCTACGAGGTGCTGCCCGATCGCATCGAAGGCGGTACCTATCTCGTTGCGGGCGCGATCACGCGCGGGCACGTGAAGCTCAAGAACACGCGCCCGGACCATCTCGACGCCGTGCT
>DASZSS010000299.1:0-5564 GCA_035548535.1 Steroidobacteraceae bacterium | reverse complement strand
GACGGCCTCGATGTCGCCGCGGGGTTCGGCATCAAGGCCGTGATCCAGCCGGGCGGCTCGAAGAAGGACGCGGAGGTCATCGCCGCGGCCGACGAGCACGGCATGGCGATGGTGTTCACCGGCATGCGCCATTTCCGTCATTGAGTCATGAAGGTTCTCGTCGTCGGTTCCGGTGGACGTGAGCACGCGCTGGCGTGGAAGTGCGCGCAGTCGCCGCGCGTCACGGAAGTGCTCGTGGCGCCGGGCAACGCCGGCACCGCGCAGGAACCGAAAGTTCGCAACGTCGAAATCATGGCCGACGACGTCTCGGGGCTCGTGCGGCTCGCGCAGACCGAAGGCGTCGACCTGACGATCATCGGGCCCGAAGGGCCGCTCGTCATGGGCATCGTCGATGCCTTCAAGCAGCGTGGGCTCAAGTGCTTCGGCCCCGGTCGCAAGCAGGCGCAGCTCGAGGGCTCGAAGGCTTTCACCAAGGATTTCCTGAAGCGGCACGGCATTCCGACGGCGAAGTCCGCCACGTTCACGCGGGACAACTTCGACCCCTCGTACGTGCAGAAGCAGAAGACGCCGATCGTCGTGAAGGCGAGCGGGCTCGCCGCCGGCAAGGGCGTCATCATCGTCGACTCCGTCGCGGAAGCCATCGCGACCGCGCGCGCGATGTTCGACGGGCAATTCGGGGACGCCGGCAGCGAAGTGGTCATCGAGGAGTTCCTCGAAGGCGAGGAAGCGAGCTTCATCGTGATGGCCGACGGCACGAATATCCTGCCCTTCGCGAGCTCCCAGGATCACAAGCGCCGCGACGACGGCGATCACGGCCCGAACACAGGCGGCATGGGTGCGTACTCACCGGCCCCCGTCGTCACGCCTGCAATGCACGCGCGCATCATGAAGCAGGTGATCGAGCCGACGATTCGCGGGCTCGCAAAGGACGGCATGCCCTACACGGGCTTCCTCTACGCCGGCATCATGGTCGCGCCGGACGGGACGCCCAACGTGCTCGAGTTCAATTGCCGCTTCGGCGATCCCGAAACGCAGCCGATCATGATGCGGCTCGAGTCCGATCTCACCGAGCTGATCGAGGCCGCGCTCGAGGGCCGCCTCGACCAGGTGCAGGCCAAGTGGGATTCGCGCGCCGCGCTCGGCGTGGTGCTCGCCGCCAGCGGCTATCCGGACAGCGCGCGCCGCGGCGACGTGATCGAAGGGCTCGATGCCGCGGCCAAGCTGCCCGGCAAGATATTCCATGCGGGCACGAAGCTCGATGACCAGGGGCGCATCGTGACGAACGGCGGCCGCGTGCTCTGCTGCGTGGGCCTCGGCGCGACCGTGCGCGAGGCGCAGCGCGAAGCCTATGCGCTCGCCGATGCCATCCACTGGCTCGGCATTCAATACCGCCGCGATATCGGCTATCGCGCCGTCGAGCGCGAACGAGGGCGCTGAGGCGCTCGCGCTTGAGCGGGCCCAATCAGTTCCGCCTGCTCGCCGAACGTCGCTTCCTGCCGTTTTTCGGCGCGCAGGCGCTCGGCGCGTTCAACGACAACGTCTATCGCAACGTGCTCGTGATTCTCATCACGTATCACGCGTCGGCCGCGACGACGCTCGCGCCGGAGCTGCTCACGAATCTCGCGGGCGGCCTTTTCATCCTGCCGTTCGTGCTCTTCTCGGGGCTCGCCGGGCAGATCGCGGACCGGCTCGACAAGTCGCGCGTGATCCAGACGATCAAGGCGCTCGAAGTGCTGATCATGGCACTCGCCGGTGTCGGGCTCGCGACGATGAATCTCGCGCTGCTGTTCGGCGCGCTGTTCCTGCTCGGCACGCATTCGACATTCTTCGCGCCTGCGAAGTACGGCCTCCTGCCGCAAGTGCTCGGGACGGCGGAGCTCGTCGGTGGAAACGCGCTGCTCGAACTGGGCACGTTCCTCGCCATCCTGCTCGGCACGCTGCTCGGCGGCGTACTCGCAGCCGGCAACGACGTCGCGGTGATCCTCGGCACGCTGCTCGGAATCGCGATTGCGGGCCTCGCGATGAGTCTCGCCATGCCGCGCACGCCGGCAGCCGATCCGAACCTGCGCATCGACTGGAACCCGTGGCGCTCCACGTCGACGAGCATCCGTGCGGCGCGCGAGTCGCGCACCGTGTTCCTGTCCGTGCTGGGCAACTCGTGGTTCTGGTTCTACGGCGCGGTCGTGCTGGCGCAGCTACCGCTCTTCGTGAAGACCGTGCTCAACGGCACGGAGGAAGTCGTCACGCTCTTCCTCGTTGTGTTCTCGGCCGGGGTGGGCATCGGTTCGCTCCTGTGCGAGAAGCTCTCCGGTCGCAAGGTGGAAATCGGCCTCGTGCCGTTCGGCTCGATCGGCCTCACCGTCTTCGCGCTCGACCTGGCGCTTGCCTCGCCCGCGCAATCCGCCGCTCAGACCTTGACCCCAGCGGCGTTCCTGCACGCGCCGGGCTCGTGGCGCCTCCTGACCGACGCCGGTTTCATCGGCGTGTTCGGCGGCATCTTCATCGTGCCCTTGTACGCGCTCATGCAGCAGCGTTCGCGTCCGGAAGTGGTCTCGCGGGTGATCAGCGCGGCGAACGTTCTGAATTCGGTCTTCATCGTCGCCGCAGCCCTGTTCGCGGCGGCAGCACTGGCGAATGGGGTCACCATTCCGCAGCTCTTCATCGCCATCGCCGTCATGAACGCGGCGATCGCAATCTACATCTACACGCTCGTGCCCGAGTTCCTGCTGCGCTTCCTGTCGTGGATTCTCATCAACGTGCTGTACCGGCTCCGCGTCGAGGGCATCGAGAAGATTCCCGAGCGCGGGCCGGCGCTGCTCATCTGCAATCACGTGAGCTTCGTCGATCCCATCGTGATCTCCGCGGCGTGCCGGCGGCCAGTGCGCTTCATCATGGAGGCGTCGATCTTCCGCATTCCCGTGCTGAACCTTGTGTTCCGCGGGATGAAGGCCATTCCCGTGGCGCCGCAGAAGGAGGATCCCGAGACTTACGAGCGCGCCTTCCAGAGCGCCGCGCGCGAGCTGCGGGCCGGTCAGCTCGTGTGCATCTTTCCGGAAGGCCGCCTCACAGCCGACGGGGAGATCCGCGAGTTCCGCGCCGGCATGCTGCGCATCCTGAGGGAGACGCCGGTCCCCGTCGTGCCGATGGCGGTCTCGAACCTGTGGGGCTCGATGTTCTCGCGTTACTCGAAAGCGCTGGTGCAACGCCTGCCGCGCAAATATCTGGCGCGCATCACGCTCGCCGTCGGCGATCCGGTGCCGCCGGAGAGCGTGACGCTCGAGAATTTACGCGCGCAGGTGGCCGCGCTGCGCTACCAGCCCTGACCCTGCGGAAAGGCGCCGGCGAGCTGCGTCGCCGGCGCTCGTGGCTCAGCGGACCCGTCCGCGACGGAACAGATTGACGATGGCCAGGAGGATGATGGCGCCGAGGAACGAGACGCCCAGCCCCGCGAGGCTCAAATCGCCCTGATTGATCGTCCCGGCCCCGAC
This sequence comes from Steroidobacteraceae bacterium, assembly GCA_035548535.1. Lineage (GTDB taxonomy): Bacteria > Pseudomonadota > Gammaproteobacteria > Steroidobacterales > Steroidobacteraceae > JADGHX01. The sequence continues at coordinate 2,076 of DASZSS010000299.1, read as the reverse complement.
GAGCGGGCTGATCAGCCAGCCGCCGAGCAGCGCGCCGATGATCCCGACCACGATGTTCAGCAGGATTCCCTGCTGACCACTGGTACGCATCACGAGACTCGCGAGCCAGCCAATCACGCCACCTACCACCAGCCAGATAATGATGTTCATACAGGCTTCCCCTTCTGCATTGGAAAAAATCGCCTGTGGCGATTTTTTCGAGCCGCTACCCGGGCGCCAGCGGCAAGAAGCGTGGTACTTGCCGCCGAGCCAGGTCGCGTCAGCCACCGGCGCCGTGATTAATCCGCAACCACGGCGGCCGTTCCATCAGGCAAGCGGACAATGCAAGCTTCGCGTTGTCCTACACCCGTTGTAACTCGTGCAGGGGCATGCACCCGAGGCGGGCCCGTACGCGCTCACACGCACCGAAAACGCTCGGCAAACGGTTAACAGACGATACAACGCCGCCTTGCCGCTCACTGGCGCACGCTCGGGCCCGATGGCACGCACGTTGCAAGATCCCGCACCGGAAGCAAGTACACGAACAGCCCATGCAAGGGGAGCGAATGCATGACCACTCCGGTGTCCTGGCTCGAAACGCAGTTTTGCAGGTCCGTGGCGGCAACCCTGCTCGCGCGCAATGAATTTTTCGAGTTGCTGGAAGATGCCACCGTGTCACCGGTGCGGATCGCACGTGCGCGTGCAACGTGGCTCAGCCACGCGGAGCAGATGGAAACGCTGAAGGGCTTGATCCCGGAGGCTTGAGCCGTCAGAAGCTCGCGCGCAGGAACAGCTCCGGGCCGCGCGTCGACTGGTCGAACCGGCCGGTCAGGTCGCCGGGCTGAGCGTTGTCCTTGCCCACGTCGACGAGGGAGTGCATGCGCGTCCAGCCAAGGCCCAGCGCGAGGTTCTCGTGCCAGCGCCATTGCACGTCGCCGTGGTAGTCCGCGAGCGACCCGCGAAACTCATTCACGTGCGCCTGGAAGCGCTGTGCGCGGGCCGTGAGTGACCAGCGCTTGGAGATGCGCCAGGCCGCGTCGACCGCGATGGTCGGGAACGCGCCGACCGCCTCCTGACGCTCGCGGATGTTGCGCGCCGTCACCTCGCCGCGGGCGCGCGCTTCGATCAACGAAACGCCGAGGCCAAGGCCCGCCTCGAATCGATCCCGATACAGGAGCGAGCGCGTGTACGTGAAGGTGAGCTGGCGCCATTCGAGCTGCGTCTGCGCCCGATCGTTTATGTTGAACGTGCGATTGCCGAAGACGATCTGCTGGTCGAGCACTTTGTCGCCGAAGCGCGAGAGCTTCATGTAGTCGACGCGCAGCCGATTCTTCTCGCGCAGCCGGATGGTCATCTCGGCGCGGCCTTCGGACTTGCTGTCCGGCATGCCGAGATCGTCTTCCGCGCTGAGCTCCGTGCCCGGGTCGCCGGTGCGCGGATCGAGCCGCATGTCCGTCGAGATGTCCGCCGGCCAATACAGGACGCGCAGCGCGAACCGATCCGTGATCGGGCTGGCGTTGCCCTTCTTCGGCGGCTTCAAGGTGTCGGAGGCGCGCGGCTTCGCCGCCGGCGCGCGCGGCGCTTGCGAGGGCTGATCCTCGTCCGCGGCCGAAGCGGCCTCACTCAGGCTCAAACCCACGGCCAACAGCGTCGCGGACAGCGCGAGGCTCAAACGCATGCGGAAGACTCCCGGGCCACCAAGGCAAGCGTCGGGCATCTTCTTATATGCCGTGCAGCCACGCCAGCGTCGTCGGTTTACGACGCTGGAAGTGTGAAGAGGTACCGAAATCAGCGCGGCACCACGCGCGGTGGCCGCCGCCTCAGCGGCACTCTCAGCGCTTCATCGCCTCGAAGAACTCGCTGTTCGACTTCGTATCTTTCATCTTGTCGAGCAGGAATTCGATTGCCGCCAGCTCGTCCATGGGGTGCAGCAGCTTGCGCAGGATCCACATCTTCGCGAGCTCGCTCTGATCGGTGATGAGCTCTTCCTTGCGCGTGCCCGAGCGGTTGATGTTCACCGCGGGGAAGACGCGCTTCTCGGCGATGCGCCGGTCGAGGTGGATTTCGCTGTTGCCCGTGCCCTTGAATTCCTCGTAG
>DASZSS010000298.1:0-8144 GCA_035548535.1 Steroidobacteraceae bacterium | reverse complement strand
GACCACATCGGCAGAGTCGCTGCCCGATGACGCCGACCCGCCGCCATTTAACGAGAACAAGAGCATGACGCGCGATCTGGTCGTCCGACATTTCCGTCAGATCGTCGTGTGGCCGCTGCAGCTCATGCCGCTGCGGCCCGGGCAGCAGGTGCAGCGGCACTGGGAAGCGCTCGAGTCCATGAAGGGCGACAACCACTGGCGCGAGGTCGTCGACGAGTTCGAGGATCCTTCGGACTTTCACGAGCGGCACTACAAGGAATTCGTCACGTTCCTGCCGTACGTGCAGCGCTTTCTGTACGGGTCGACCGCCGGCCAGGAATCGGCCGCCGCGAAGGCCCAGGGGAGCCTGCACGTTTTCCGGCGCGACGACGTGGCGCGCGTGCGCATCGTCTTCCAGCCCGGCGAGCCGCCGACGCTGTTCGAGGTCGCGCACGTCGATCTCTACTTCTTCCTGGATGCCGACATCGCCGTGCTGGCGTTCGAGATGCACACGGACGACATCCCGCTGCACGTCGCGCAGGACACGCTGTTCCGCTTCGGTCGCGCCTATCCCGCCTACTGGGAGCGCAACGGGCAGGGCGGCAACTGTCCGTACTCGGTCGAGTGGCTGAGCAAGGACGGCGAAGTGCTCGCGGCGTCGGACTTCGCGGCGCGGGCGAAGTACCTGGCATTCGTCGCGCGCTACCGCACGCCGTGTCTCGCGCATCACTGGGACTTTCTCCTACATCCGCTGATGCTCGAGTACCCGGGCCAGACCGGGAAGCTGCGCTACCGCCTGCTCGAGTACAACCGCATGCCGTTCATGTCGTTCTTCGCGCTGGACGATCCGACGCAGCTCACGCGCGCGGACTTCGTCCGCATCGGCATGGTGACGCGGCCCGGCGAGCCGGACACGCTCCCGTACTCATCGGCGACGCTTGCGGACTTCGAGCGTGACTACTGCGAGGACCGCTTCTGGGGCCGCTCGGGCGAGCGCTTCTCAGGCGACACGCGCATCATCGTGACGGGCGCGACGTTCTCGATCATCGGCCGCCACGACGATCCCTTCTTCTCGGGGCCGCAGACGGGGCTGCTCGGCCAGTTCCGCCATCAATATTTTCTGCTGTTCCTGATCGCGCACTTCCACAAGGCTGCGCTCGTGTCGATGTCCGACGAGCTCGCCGTCGCGATGAATCGCCTGACGGTGGGCAACACCTAATCGGTGAAGCAGTTCAAGCGCACCATCCGCCAGATGATGGAGGTGTTCCTGCGCTTCACGCACCGCTACTGGTTCCACGAGGTGTCGAACCAGGCGCTCGCGCGCAGCGTGTTCGCGCGCCTGACGCGCGCGCTCGGCAACGAGGACCTCTATCACGAGGTGCGCAATGAAGTGACGGACATGAACGAGTACCTGGACTCGGACAGCGCCCGGCGCCAGGCGAACACGATTCTGCGCCTGACCGTCGTCACCATCTTCGGGCTGATCGGGACCATCGTCTCGGGCCTGCTCGGCATGAACATCATCGACGAGGCGCACCGGCCGCTATCGATCAGAGTGGGGATTTTCCTTGTCTTTCTGGCGTTTACGGGGCTGCTGACCATGGTCACGGTGGCGCACTCCAAGCGCCTCGCCGACGTGCTCGATGTGATCTCGGACACCCGCCTCGCCTGGGGCCAGAAGTGGCGCGCAATGCGACACGTCTGGCGTAGCGCGCAATAGCTCACCGCGCAAAGTGATGCAAAAAAGCACACGGTGACTCGGGGCGGCGGGCGGAGTAAGCTCGTCCGCCTGATGGAAGGACTCCGCCAAATTCCTCGCGTCGTCTTGCAGGCCGCGCTGCTTGGCGCGGTATTGGCACTGCCTGCAGCGCCCGCGCTCACCTGCGATGCCGAGTCGGCGCACGCCGCGCGGCTCGCGGGCGAAGGCAAGCAGTCCGAGAATCCTCCGCGCGATAAATGCAAGCGCGCCCCCGGCGCGAAGACGGTGCCGAAGGGATGCCCGGATGGCGGCGAGCGTCTGCCGAACGACAACAGCAACAAACGCTCGCCGCTCGACGATGCGCCGCCGCTCGCGCCGCTCGTGGCGTGAGTCGCTAGCCGTTCGAGGTGATAGACAAACGCTCGCCGCTCGGCGATGGAGCATTGATCTCATCGACCACGGGAAACTCCGCGGCCGGCAGCGTGGAGAGCGTGAATCGGCTGCGGCCCGCCTTGACCGAGACCCGATCGTTCTCTGCGCCGCCGCTCGTGGCGTGAGTCGTTTAGCTGTTCGAGGTGATGGCAGCGCCGCGTGATTGCGGCGCTCGTTTCGATTTCTCACACGCGAGCGCCCGAACGGGCGTGAGGCCGTTCGCGCGCATCACTGCAGCCGCGCCACCGCGCGCGGCGCGGCTCGAAATTCCCAATTCCGCTCGCCGCTCTTCTCGCGCTCAGCGCTTGGCGGGATCGTCCGCTCCAATCCGCCCGAAGCTGTCGAGCGCCTGCGAGGCGGGCGAGACGACTCGGCTGAAGTTCTGGAACGAGCAGCGCGAGCCATCCGGCAGCACGACGCTCGAGAAGCGATCGATCTGCTGGAAGCCGCCGCGGTTTTCGAAGCCGAGGCGCATGGCGTTGTCCAAGCCGAAACACGGTCCCAGTGTCTCGGCCCGATATCGGGTTCCATCCATCGACTCGAGCATCAGCTCATGATCGTTGAGCGCGGTCCAGTTACGGATGCGATAGCTCATGAGTCCGGCATCGACAGGGCTCGTCTGCAGGCTCGCCTGCTCGTAGCGCTGGCTCGTGCCCTGGGTCGCGCATCCAACGAGGGCCAGGCCGGCGAACGTGCCTAGCACCCAAAGCGAGTGACTCCTCATGGTCTCCTCTCCTGATCGTGACGATCGTTGGGCTTTGGAACTGCGACGGGGTCGGCTTCCGTTCCCGCAACCGGCGGTCCGTCGCCACATTCGGCCACCAATCTTCGCGCAATCGCCTGAATTTTGCCCGTCGAATTTTCAGAAGTGCTTCGAAACTGGGTCCCAAGCGAGGAGCGCGGTGCTCCTCGAGCTCAACTGAAAGCGAACGGAGAACGAACATGAGCGTGTGGACGACCAAGCTGCGCGGGCCGGTTCTCGGGCTGACTCTCACTTCGGCTCTGGCGGTGGCGTGTCCATCCCAGGCTACCGAGCCAGCGGCCAAGCCCGCCTCGAAGCAGGAAAACATCGGCGTGGTCAGCGGACTGACGGTGGGTGCGCTGGCCGGCGGGCCCTTCGGCGCCGTGATCGGCGCGGCGACGGGCGCGCTGCTCGGCGAGCGCTATCACCGGCAATTGGAGGAGAAAAAGAGTTTGGCCGCGGATCTGTCCCAATCGAAGGCCGTCAGCACTCGATTGGCCGGCGATCTGGCCCAGACGCGCGAGGAGAGCGCCAGGCTCGGCAGCGCGAGTCGCGATCTCGAAACCACTGTCGGCTTTCGTACCGGCGACGCGACCTTGTCGGATGAAGACGTCGTGCGGCTGCAGAAGATCGGTGCGCTCGCGAATGCGGCAGGCAAGGTGAAGGTGCGTGTGGCGGGCTATGCGGATCCGCGGGGCTCGGAGCAATTCAACGCGGCGCTGTCGGAGCGCCGGGCCGACGCCGTCGCCCACGTGCTGATCCAGGCGGGTGTCGATGCGAGCCTGCTCGTCGTCGAAGCGCACGGCGCGGCCGACTCGAAGTCGGCGGCGGGAGATCTCGACGGCTACGCCTTTGATCGTCGCGTGACCGTGAAGATCGAACCAGACGCGGGCGGTGCGCAGGTGGCGAAGAACTGAGCGAGTGACGCGACTGACAGTGAAGGACGAAGCGGCCCGCCTCTCCGCGGCGCCACCCCCGGGTGGCGAGGGAGGCGGGCCGCGGGCCGGAGCCCGCTTGCGAACGTGGCATCTCCGCGACACCGGGATCAATCCTGGCACACCCGGGTGATCGCAAAAAAAGACGTCGGCGCGCTGTTTTCGGCCCGGACCCCGTCGATGCGTGCGTGAGACCGGGCGCGCTTCGGCCGTCAGCCGCGCACTAGACTGCGCTCGAATCCTGCACCAAAATCGACGCCCTGTTTGAATCTCGCACCTGGACTGTGCACCGGCTCCCCCCACGGGGGTTGGAAATCGCGCTCTCTTGATGCAATTCAATGACCTACGAGAGGGCAGGTGCACTGGCATACCTGTTGCTTTGTACCGACCCGACCTGAATCGCACATCAACCCGGAGGGTCCATGAAATTAATCAGAGGCACGGCCTTGTTCGTCGGTCTGTTGGGTGTTGCGGGCGCAACACAAGCAGGCGTCACATCCTCGTGGACGCTGGCGAGCGACTACGATTTCCGCGGCATCACCCAAACCGCGAGAGATCCGGCGCTGCAGGCCAGCCTCGATTACGCGCACGACAGCGGCTGGTATATCGGCGCGTGGGGCAGCAACGTCGATTTCGGAGCGGGCGATCCGAACATCGAGGTGGACCTCTACACGGGCTTCACCCGCTCCCTCGATAGCGGCCTGAACTATGACCTCGGCGGCGTCTACTACACCTATCACTCGTCGCCGTCGCCGAGCGCGGACTACGTCGAGCTGTACGCCGGTCTCGGCTATGCGGACAAGTCGGGCATGTCCATCAAAGGCAAGTTCTGGTATTCGCCCGATTTCGGCGGCTCGAGCACGCGGGGTAATACGCCCGGCGAATACATCCAGGCCGACTTCAGTTACCCGCTGCCGGCGGGCTTCTCGCTCGATGCCCATGCCGGTTACAGCTTCGGCGACTACTGGAGCGATGCCGACTCGGAGTACTTCGACTACTCGATCGGCCTCGGCTACTCGGCAGGCAAGTTCAAACTGGCCGCCAAGTTCATCGACGGCTCGGATCTCGAGGACGTTCCGGGTACGAACGTGTTCGACACGCGCTCCAAGGTGGTCGTGACGGTCGCGACGACGTTCCCCTGGGGCGAATAGTCCCGACGGAGCGTTTCAGACTCACCCCTCGGCCGGCGGGGCCCCGTCGCGGCGACGGCGCGGGCCCATTGCGATGCCGGGCGCACTCCATTCGCCCGGAACGCGTCGAGCGCTACAGCTTCTGCAGCACCTCGCGCAGCGTGCTGAAGATCTGATCGATGTGCATGCGCTCGATGATGAGCGGCGGGGAGAGTGCGAGGACCTCTCCGGTCTGGCGCACGAGCAAGCCTTTCTCGAAGCACTTCAGATACGCCTCGAACGCCCGCGCCCCCGGCTTGCCGGGAATGGACTCGAGCTCGAGCGCACCGATCAGCCCGTAGTTGCGGATGTCGATGAGGTGCGGCGTGCCCTCGAGCGCATGAATCGCATCCTCCCAGTAGCGCGCCATCGACTTCGCGCGCGTGAGCAATCCCTCGCGTTCGTAGATATCGAGCGTGGCAAGGCCCGCTGCGCACGCCACTGGATGCGCCGTGTACGTGTAGCCGTGAAAGAGCTCGATGCCGTCCGGCCCCTGCATGAACGCGTCGTAGATTTCCTTCTTCACGATCACGCAGCCCATCGGCACGCAGCCGTTCGTCAGGCCCTTGGCGCACGTGATGATGTCCGGCGTCACGCCGAGCTCCTGCGCGGCGAACGGCGCGCCGGTACGCCCGAATCCGGTGATCACCTCGTCGAAGATCAATAGCAGCCCGTGCTTGTCGCAAATCTCGCGAATGCGCTGCAGATAGCCGCGCGGCGGAATGAGCACGCCGGTCGAGCCGGCGATCGGCTCGAGGACGACCGCGGCGACGGTCGACGGATCGTGGAAAGCGACGAGCTTCTCGAGCTCCTCCGCCCGCTCGACGCCGTGCGCGGGCGCGCCCCGCGAGAACGCGTTGCGCGCGAGGTCGTGCGTGTGCGGGAGGAAATCGACGCCCGGAAGCAGCGACGCCGACCAGAGCTTGCGGTTCGGCGTGATGCCGCCGATCGAGGTGCCGCCGAAGTTCACGCCGTGATACGAGCGCTCGCGGCTGATGAGCTTGGTGCGGGCGCCGTCGCCGCGCATGCGGTGATAGCCGAGCGCGATCTTGAGCGCGGTATCGACGGCCTCCGACCCCGAGTTCGTGAAGAACACGTGATCGAGCCCCGGTGGCGCGATCTTCTTCAGGGCGTTCGCGAGCTCGAACGCCGGCGCGTGGCCCATCTGGAACGCCGGCGCGAAGTCGAGCGTCTCGAGCTGCCTGGCGACCGCTTCGGTGATCTCGCGGCGCCCGTGCCCGGCGTTCACGCACCAGAGCCCCGCGACCGCATCGAGGATCTGCCGGCCGTCGGGCGTCCAGTAGTGCATGCCGCGCGCCTTCTCGAGCAGGCGCGGGCTCGCCTTGAACTGGCGATTGGCCGTGAACGGCATCCAGTACGCTTCGAGATCGGCGCGCGAGAGGTGCGCGGGGGCGGCCGGCGATGGCATGGTGCGGCTCTTTCGACAAGCGTGGTACGGAGCGCGATGATAAAGAAACTAGACGGCCCCCACCATCACGAGCGACTTCGTAGCCATTTCGTCGAGGATTCTGCACAGCCATGAGCATTGACGTCGGCGCGCGCCTGCGCAGCGTGCGCATCACTTTCGGCCTCTCGCAGCGAGCCCTTGCACGCCGAGCCGGCGTGACGAACGGCCTGATCTCGCTCATCGAGCAGAATCGAGTGAGTCCCTCGGTGAGCTCGCTGAAGAAGGTCCTGGATGGCGTGCCGATGTCGCTCGCCGAGTTCTTCACGCTCGATCTGGCGGCGGCGCCGCAGGCCGTCTTCAACGCCGACGAGCTCACCGAGATCGGCAACGAGCACGTGTCGCTGCGGCTCGTCGCGGCGAAGCGGCCCGGCCGGCAGCTCACGCTCCTGCACGAGCGCTACGCGCCGGGCGCCGAAACGGGCGACGAGATGCTCACGCATCGGGGCGAAGAGGGCGGCATCGTCGTTCGCGGCCGCATCGAGCTCACGCTTGCCGGCGTCACGCGGGTTCTGCAGGCTGGCGAGGCGTACTATTTTTCGAGTCACCTGCCGCATCGCTTTCGCAACGTCGGCCGTGAGCCGTGCGAGATCGTCAGCGCCAGCACGCCCGCAACTTTCTGAAGCCCGAGCCATTCGACGAGTCTGCACATGAATGCCGCAGCCAATACGCCTTCCTGGCACGACCGCGCCAAGACCCTGAGCCTGCGCACGCAGGCGTTCATCGGCGGGCGCTATGTCGATTCCATCTCCGGCGCGACGTTCACGCGCATCAATCCGGCGACCGGCGAGCCGCTGGCCGAGGTCGCAGCCGGAGACACGCGTGACATCGACGCGGCAGTCGCGGCAGCGCGTGCGGCGTTCGAGTCCGGGTCGTGGTCCAAGCAGAGTCCCGCGAGCCGCAAGAAAGTGCTTCAGCGGTTCGCGGAGCTCATCGTCGCGAATCACGAGGAGCTGGCGCTGCTCGAAACGCTCGATACGGGCAAGCCGATTCGCGACAGCCTGAGCGTCGACATCCCCGCAACCGCGCGCTGCATCCAGTGGTACGCGGAAGCGGTGGACAAGATCTACGACGAGGTCGCGCCCACCGGTCAGGACGCGCTCGCGCTGATCACGCGCGAGCCGCTCGGGGTCATCGGCGCGATCGTGCCGTGGAATTTTCCGCTGATCATGGCCGCATGGAAGATCGGGCCCATCCTCGCCGCCGGCAACTCGCTGGTGCTGAAACCCTCGGAGAAGTCACCGCTGTCCGCGCTTCGCATCGCGGAGCTTGCGAGCGAGGCGGGGGTGCCGGACGGCGTGCTCAACGTCGTGCCGGGTCTCGGTATGCCGGCCGGGAAGGCGCTGGCGCTGCACATGGATGTCGACGGCATCGCGTTCACCGGCTCCACGGCGACCGGCCGCTCGATCATGCAGTACGCCGGACAGTCGAACCTTAAGCGCGTGTCGCTCGAGTGCGGCGGCAAGTCGCCGAACATCGTGCTCGCTGACTACGACGACCTCGAGCGCGCGGCGACCGCCGCGGCGTTCGCGATCTTTTTCAATCAAGGCGAGATGTGCTCGGCCGGCTCGCGGCTGCTCGTGCAGGAGGAGATCAAGGACGCCTTTCTCGAGAAGGTGCAGGCGATCGGGCGCTCGATGGTCCCGGGCGATCCCCTCGATCCGGAGACGCGGCTCGGCGCCATCGTCGACGAAGCGCAGATGAGGCGGGTGCTCGGCTACAT
>DASZSS010000297.1:0-10548 GCA_035548535.1 Steroidobacteraceae bacterium | reverse complement strand
CGCTCGGCGCGAACTCCTCGGCACGAACTCCTCGGCGCGGATTCCTCAGCACGAACCCCTCGGGATGAAACCTCGGCACGAACCCCCTCGGTGAGAGAGGCTGAGAGAGGCGAAGAGCTGCTCGACACCGGCTGGTACATGTGGTGGCGAACGATGGCGGCGCCCGCGCGCTCGATCGATCAACAGGTGTGGTGCTCCTGCGCTCACGTGCCGCTCCAACAGCCTGGCCAGCGCGAGCCGCGCGCTCACGTGCTGCTCCAAAAGCCGGGCCTGCGTAGGCCGCGCGCACGTGCCGCTCCAACAGCCCGACCAGTGTGGGCCGCGCGCGCACGTGCCGCTCCAACAGCCCGGCCAGCGTGGGCCGTGCGCTCACGTGCCGCTCCAAGAGCCCGGCCAGTGTGGGCCGCGGGCTCCTGTGCCGCTCCAAGAACCCGGCCAGCGCGAGCCGCGGGTAAGGTATCATCGCGCCCCCAAGTGCCCCCGCGTGCGACTGCTCCCCGGCCGTCGGCCAACGGGAGCTTCATTTCAGTGCCCGGGGATACCCCAGATCGACGTATGAGTTCCGTGATTTCTTCAGCAAATTCAAAGCACATACGGAACTTCTCGATCATCGCCCACGTCGACCACGGCAAATCCACCCTGGCCGACCGCTTCATCCAGCTCTGCGGCGGGCTGGAAGCGCGCGAGATGCAGGAGCAGGTGCTCGACTCGATGGATCTCGAGCGCGAACGCGGCATCACGATCAAGGCGCAGAGCGTCACCCTCTACTACCGGGCCGCCGATGGCGAGCGCTACCAGCTCAACATGATCGACACCCCGGGGCACGTGGACTTCTCGTACGAAGTCTCGCGCTCGCTCGCGGCGTGCGATGGCGCGCTGCTCGTCGTCGACGCGTCGCAGGGCGTCGAGGCGCAGAGCGTCGCCAATTGCTACACGGCCATCGAGCAGGGGCTCGAGGTGCTGCCGGTCATCAACAAGATCGACCTGCCCTCGGCCGATCCCGATCGCGTGACCCGCGAGATCGAAGAGATCATCGGCATCGACGCCACGGACGCCGCGCGCGTCAGCGCGAAGACGGGTGAGGGCGTCGCGGCGCTGCTCGAAGCGCTGGTCAAGCGCATCCCGCCGCCGAAGGGCGATCCGGATGCGCCGCTGCAGGCGCTGATCATCGACTCGTGGTTCGACAACTACGTGGGCGTCGTCTCCCTCGTGCGCGTCGTGAACGGGCAGATCAACGTCGGCGACAAAATCCGCGTCATGTCGACGGGCCGCAGCTATCAGGTCGACAAGCTCGGGCGCTTCACGCCGAAATCCGTGCTGGACCAGACGCTGCACACGGGCGACGTCGGCTTCGTGGTCGCCGGCATCAAAGAGATCGACGGCGCGCCGGTCGGCGACACCATCACGCACGAGAGCCGGCCGAGCGCCGAGCCCCTGCCGGGCTTCAAGCAGATCAAGCCGCGCGTGTTCGCGGGGCTCTTCCCGATCAACTCCGAGGACTACGAGAAATTCCGCGATGCGCTCGCGAAGCTGCGGCTGAACGACTCGGCGCTGCACTACGAGCCGGAAGTGTCCGGCGCGCTCGGGTTCGGATTCCGCTGCGGCTTTCTCGGTCTGCTGCACATGGACATCGTGCAGGAGCGGCTCGAGCGCGAGTATCAGCTCGACCTCGTGAGCAGCGCACCCACCGTGGTGTACGAGGTGCTGAAGACTGATGGCACGGTCGAGCCGGTCGACAACCCGGCGAAGCTGCCGCCGAGCGACAAGATCGAGGAGATTCGCGAGCCGATCATCATCGCGAACATCCTCGTGCCGCCGGACTACGTGGGCGGCGTGCTGAAGCTCTGTAACGAGAAGCGCGGCGTGCAGAAGAAGATGCTCTACGTCGCGACGCAGGTGTCGCTGCAGTACGAGCTGCCGCTCGCCGAGGTGGTGCTGGACTTCTTCGATCGCCTGAAGTCGGTGAGCCGCGGCTATGCCTCGTTCGACTACGAATTCGCGCGCTTTCAGGCCGCGCCCCTCGTGAAGCTCGACATCCTCATCAATGGCGACCGCGTCGACGCGCTGTCGATCATCGCGCACCGCGACAGCGCGTATGCCCGCGGCCGCGAGCTCGTGGACAAGATGCAGGAGCTCATTCCGCGGCAGATGTTCGAGGTGGCCGTGCAGGCGGCCATCGGCAGCCAGGTCATTGCGCGCGCCACCGTGAAGGCGCTACGCAAGAACGTTCTGGCCAAGTGCTACGGCGGCGATATCACCCGCAAGCGGAAGCTTCTCGAGAAGCAGAAGGAAGGCAAGAAGCGCATGAAGCAGCTCGGGCAGGTCGAGATTCCCCAGGAGGCCTTTCTCGCCGTTCTGAAAGTGGGACGGAAGTGAGGGCCGCGGCGCGTGCGGCCGGCGCGGCCGCGAGGGTCGCTGCGGGCGGGTCCGGACCGGGGCTGCGCGTGCAGCGGTGGGCTTCGCACGCTGGCTCGGTTTTCAAGGTGAACAACAAATGCTGATGAATCTCATCGTGCTGCTGAGCTGGCTTGCGCTACCGGTCGGCCTGTTCGCGATCGTCGACGACTGGTTTCTGCGGCCGAAGCGGCAGATCGCGGCCGCGCCCCAACCGGTGCGCGACCCGGGGGTCGTCACGCTCGCTTATCGCGTGCTGCCGATCCTCATCGGTGCGGCGGTGCTGCGGCTCCTCGTCGCCGAGCGCCTCGATTTCAGTGCGGTGCTGCTGCTCATCACGGTGATCACGGGCGTGATCTGGTGGCTCGACGTGCTGATCTTCCGCAAGCAGCGCGACGCCGCGGCGCGTGCGGCCGGCAAGGCGCCCACTGTCGTGAGCGAGCCCGGTACGGTGGACTACGCGCGCAGCTTCTTCCCGGTCGCGCTGATCGTGCTGCTCCTGCGCTCGTTCGTGTTCGAGCCGTTTCGCATTCCCTCCGACTCGATGATGCCGACGCTGCTGGACGGCGATTTCATCATCGTGAACAAGTTCGCGTACGGCCTGCGCCTGCCGGTGCTGAACACGAAGTTCCTCTCGATCGGCGAGCCGGAGCGCGGCGACGTCGTCGTGTTCCGCTATCCGCGCGACCCGAGCATCAACTACATCAAGCGTCTGGTCGGACTGCCGGGCGACAAGGTGGTCGTGAAGGACGACCGGCTCTACATCAACGGCGAACCCGTGCCGTTCGAGAACATCCGTCCCTACGACGACGGCTGCTACGTCGGCATGAGCCAGGCCACCGAGCACCTGGGCAAGCACACGCACCAGGCCATGTTCTGCCCGACCGCCCTCGACATGGAGCCGTCCCCCCTGCCGGGCTGCAACCGCAAGGAGATCCGGGGGTACCGCTGCGGCGATCGCTCCTTTGCGGGCATGTTCGGGGAGTCGCCGACCAGCGTGAAAGAGGTTCCGCCGGGGATGTACCTCATGATCGGCGACAACCGCGACAACAGTGAAGACGGTCGCGTCTGGGGCTTCGTACCTGAGAACCATTTGGTCGGAAAAGCCACCCGAATCTGGTTCAATTGGGACCTGCAGCGTTCGGGCGGGCCCATTTGGAGTCGCATCGGTACCCGCATCGAATGAGGTTGCGAGAGCTTGCGGGAGGGGTCGATGCGCAAAAAGCAACAGGGCATTACGTTTCTCGGCTGGATCTTCCTGCTGATCCCGGTTGCCATCGTCGTGTACGCCGGCATTCGCCTGGCGCCCGTTTACCTGAACTACATGCGCGTCGCGCGCACCGTCACCCAGGTCGCCGAGGAGGCGCGGGGCGATGACACGACGAACGCCGGCACCCTGCGGGTCGCGCTCGGCAAGCGCCTCGACATCGAGAGCATCGAGTTCCCGGACCTCAAGGACTTCGACATCCGTCGCGACGGCGCGCAGTGGGTCATCGAGGTCAAGTACGAGGAGCCGATTCCGTTCATCTACAACGTCTCGCTCCTGGCCACCTTCGACAAGAGCGCCCGGGTCGGCAAAGGCTCCGCGGAGCCGTGACAATGAGATGACGAACGCGGACTGGCCGGCCGCCTGGGTACGCGAGAAGCTCGCGTATGAGCCGCGCGACTCCGCCCTGTTCGTCGCCGCCCTGACACATCGCAGCGCATCCGGCCGCAACAACGAGCGCCTCGAATTCCTCGGCGACGCGGTGCTGAACCTCGTCGTCGCCGAGCATCTCTATCGGGCCTTTCCGGAGTGCACCGAAGGCGATCTGTCGCGCCTGCGCGCGCGCATCGTGAGCAGCGAGCCGCTGGCCGAAGTGGCCGCCTCGATCAGCCTGGGCGATGTGCTGAAGCTCGGCTCGGGGGAGCTGAAGACGGGCGGCTTCCGCCGCAAATCCATCCTCGCGGATGCGCTCGAAGCCGTGTGCGGCGCCCTGTTCCTCGATGGCGGGCTCGACGTCGCGCGGCGCGTCATCGAGCGGCTGTTCGAGTCGCGCATCGCGTCGCTGCCGCCGCCGGATGCGCTGAAGGACGCGAAGACGCGGTTGCAGGAGTACCTGCAGTCGCACGGCTACGCGCTCCCGCGCTACACCGTCGAGCGCGTGGAGGGTGAAGCTCACGCCCAGGTGTTCTGGGTGAGCTGCGAGGTGCTCGGACTCGGCGTGCGCGCCGAAGGCAGCGGCTCGAGCCGCCGGCGTGCCGAGCAGGAGGCCGCCGGGCGTATCCTGCAGCAGATCGGATCGCAGGCGGGCACAACCTGAACATGAGCGTTGGCGATGAAGGGCAGCCGGTCACTCCGACCGGCGGTAACGATTTTCGCAGCGGCTTCGCCGCGCTCGTCGGCCGTCCGAACGTCGGCAAGTCGACGCTGCTGAACGCGCTCGTCGGGCAGAAGATCAGCATCGTGACGCCGCGACCCCAGACGACGCGCCACCGCATCCTCGGCATCGTGAACTCGCCCGCCGCGCAGATCGCGTTCGTGGATACTCCGGGGCTGCACCGCGGCGAGAAGCGTGCGCTCAATCGCGCGATGAACCGCGCTGCGGCGAGCGCGCTCGAGGATGCGGACCTCGTCGTGCTCGTCGTCGAGGCCCTGCGCTGGACTCCGGAAGACGGCTTGGTGCTCGAGCGTATCGTGAAATCGCGCCGTCCGGCGATGGCGGTGGTCAACAAGGTGGATGGCGTGCGGCCGAAGGCGAAGCTGCTGCCGTATCTGGCCGAGCTCGGCGCCCGGCATGCGTTCCTCGAGATCGTGCCCGTCTCGGCGCTGAAGGGCGACAATCTCGCCGCGCTCAAAGAAGCCATCGCGCGGCACTTGCCGCCGGGTCCGGCGCTCTTTCCGCCCGATGAGGTGACCGACCGCGGCGAGACGTTCCGGATCGCCGAGACGATCCGCGAGAAGCTCACTATGGAGCTGAATCAGGAAGTGCCGTACGGCATCGCGGTCGAAGTCGAGCGCCTGGCGGAAGGCGAGGGCGGACAGGTGGAAGTCGACGCCACTATCTGGGTCGATCGCGAAGGGCAGAAGCCCATCGTCATCGGCCAGAAGGGCGAGCGGCTGAAGCGCATCGGCCGCGCGGCCCGTCTCGAGCTGAACGCGACGCTCGGGCGGCGTTTCCATCTCACGCTGTGGGTGAAGGTGCGCGAGAACTGGGCGGACAACGCCCGATCGCTGCGGCAGCTCGGTCTCGAATGAGCGCAGGTCTGTGATGACGGCACAAGCGCGCCGCGTGCAACTGGCGCCCGGCTACATCCTTCACAGTCACCCCTACCGCGATACCAGCCGGATTCTCGAAGTGCTCACGCGGGATGCGGGACGGCTCTCGCTGTTCGCGCGCGGCGTACGTGGGCCGAAGGCGAAGCTTGCCGCCGAACTGCAGCCCTTTCGGCTGCTGCTGCTGTCCTGGAGCGGCAAGGGCGAGGCGCCGCATCTGACCACGGCCGAGGGGGCGCCCGAGCACGTCGATCTGCCGCCCGCCTGCCTGATGTCGGGCTTCTATCTGAACGAGCTTCTGTTGAAGCTCACGCATCGTCACGACCCGGTGCCCGCGGTGTTCGACGTGTATCACCGTACGCTCGAAGCGCTGAAGCACGGGGCGCCGCTCGAGGCGAGCCTGCGCATCTTCGAGAAGCGGCTGCTCGATGCGCTCGGTTACGGCATTGCGCTCGACATCGATGCGCGCACCGGAGCCGGCATCGAGGCCGATGCGTACTATCATTTCCGGCCGGCGCAGGGGCTCGTTCCGGCCGCGGCGGATGCCGCCGGCGCGTTGGCGGGCGCTTCGCTCATCGCTCTCGCGCGCGAGGAGCTGGAGGGAGCGCGCGCGCTCGACGATGCGCGCCGCCTGATGCAGGCGGCGCTGGCACAATGTCTCGAAGGGCGAGAGCTGAACACGCGCGCCGTTGCGCGTGCGATCGCTCGCCGGGGATCGCGAACATGACGAACAGGTTCATTGCGCTCGGGGTCAACATCGATCACGTCGCGACGCTGCGGCAGGCGCGGCGCGGCCGCTTTCCGGATCCGGCCCACGCCGCCTTGGCGGCCGAGATGGCGGGCGCGGATCTGATCACGCTGCATCTGCGCGAGGACCGCCGGCACATCCAGATCCAGGACGTGAAAGTGCTGCGCGACCTGCTGAAGACGCGCATGAATCTCGAGATGGCGGTCACCGACGAGATGCTCGAGATCGCGCGGGCCGTGCGGCCGCCAGACTGCTGCCTCGTTCCGGAAAAGCGCCAGGAGATCACCACGGAAGGCGGGCTGGATGCGGCGAGCCAGATCCAGCGCCTGAAGGAGGCGACGTCGATCCTCGTCGTCGCCGGGATCCGCGTGGCGCTGTTCATCGATCCGGACCCGCACCAGATCGAGGCTGCGGTGCAGATCGGTGCACCGGTGGTGGAGCTGCACACGGGCGCGTACGCGGAATCGGCCGGCTCGCGTCAGGCACAGGAGCTGGAGCGGCTGCGCGCGGGTGCGCGGCTCGCGTCGAGTCTCGGCCTGGAGGTGCACGCGGGGCACGGTCTCAACTATCACAACGTGCAGCCGGTCGCGGCGATTCCGGAGATCGTGGAGCTGAACATCGGCCACGCGATCATCGCGCGCGCGATCTTCGACGGCTTGTCCGTCGCCGTGCGTGACATGCGCGCCTTGATGGTCGCCGCGCGTCAATGATCTTCGGCATCGGAGTGGATGTGCTCGAAGCGGCACGCGTCAAGAACACGCTGGAGCGTTTCGGCTCCCGATTCACGGAACACTTGCTCATGCCCGAGGAGCACGCGCAGCTCGCGAAGACCCGCCGCCCGGAGCGCTTCGTCGCGATGCGGTTCGCGGCGAAGGAGGCCATCGTGAAGGCGATGGGGACGGGCTTCGCGCACGGCGTCTGGATTCGCGACGTCGGGGTGGTGCAGAACGCGTGGGGCAAGCCGGAAGTGGTCTACTCGGAGCGCGGCGACAAAGTGCGCCGTGCGCTCGGCATCGGCGAGGGGCACGTCACGCTCACGGATGAGGCGGGACTGATCGTCGCCGTCGCGGTATTGCTGAGGGCCGCATGAACGTCCTCGTGTTCGACATCGAGACCGTGCCCGACGTGGAGCTCGGTCGCCGCCTGTACAACCTAGACGGCCTGCCGGATGCGGAAGTCGCGAAGGCGATGTTCACGCTGCAACGACAGCGCAACGGCAGCGAGTTCCTGCCTCACGAGCAGCATCGCGTCGTGGCGATCTCGTGCGTTCTGCGCGTGAGCGACACGTTACGCGTGTGGAGCCTGGGCGAGCCGACTTCCGGCGAGGACGAGCTCGTGCGCCGCTTCTTCGACGGCATCGAGCGCTTCTCGCCGTGCGTCGTGTCATGGAATGGGGCCTCGTTCGATCTGCCGGTGCTGCACTATCGCGCGCTCAAGGCCGGCGTGCAGGCGCCGCGCTACTGGGAGACGGGCGACGAGGATCAGAGCTTCCGCTACAACAACTATCTCGGGCGCTACCACTGGCGACACATCGATCTCATGGACGTGTTGTCCGGATATCAGGCGCGTGCGCGCGCGTCATTGACCGATGTCGCGGGGCTGCTCGGATTGCCCGGCAAGCTCGGATACTCGGGCGGCCGAGTGGCGGATGCGTTTCTCGCGGGGCAGATCGTCGATATTCGCCGCTACTGCGAGACCGACGTGCTGAACACCTACCTCATCTTTCTGCGCTTCGAGCTCATGCGCGGCAATTTCTCGCGGGAGCGCTATGCGGCGGAGGTGGAGCGCGTGAAGGCATATCTGCGCGCCTCATCCGAGCCGCACTTCGCGGAGTTCCTGCGAGTGTGGGAAACCGGCGGTGCGTGATGCGTTCGTTTACATGATGCGTCGAGTCGCAACGAACGCACGGTCGCAAAGTGCGCGGGCGGTGCAGCCGTGAGCCAGGGCCGTTCATTGCACGCTCAGCGTGCCCCCAGCGATGCGCCACTCGAGGAGGAGGCGGTCGTCAGTGGCATCACGCACGAGGGCGAGGGCATCGTCAAAGAGGGCAAGACGGCGTTCGTTGCGGGCGCGCTGCCGGGCGAGCGCATCCGATTCCGCCGCACGAAGCGCCACCGCCAGCACGACGATGCGCAACTTCTGGAGGTGCTCGAGCCCGCACGGGAGCGTGTGCAGCCGCGTTGCGCGCACTTCGGCGTTTGCGGTGGCTGTGCTCTCCAGCATCTGGCACCGGAAGCGCAGCTCGCCGCGAAGCAGCTCGAGCTGAAAGACAACTTCGAACGCGTCGCGCGAGTGATGCCCGACGAATGGCTCGAGCCGTTGCGCGGTCCGGTGTGGAACTACCGCCGCCGCGCGCGTCTGGGCGCGAAGTACGTTGCGAAGAAGGGTCGCGTCGTCGTCGGCTTTCGCGAACGCCTCTCGCCGTATGTTGCCGCGCTGGACCGTTGTGAAGTGCTCGCAGCGCCTGCCGATGCGCTGATCGAGCCGCTGTCGCAGATGCTCACGGCCTCGAGCATTCGCGAGCGCTTGCCGCAAATCGAAGTCGCCGTGGCCGACAATGCGACCGCGCTCGTCTTCCGTGTGCTCGAGCCGCCGAGTCCCGACGACTTGGCGAAGTTCCGTGCCTTCGAAAGAGACCACGGCGTTCGCATCTATCTGCAGCCCGGCGGGCTGGACTCCGTCCGCCGACTCGCACCCGACGCCGAGCCCTCTCCGCCGGCGGAATCGCCGCTGACCTACGCGCTACCGGCTTTCGCTGTCACCCTGGAATTCGCGCCGACCGACTTCATCCAGATCAACCGTGCCATCAACGAGGCCCTCGTCGCCCGGGCGGTAGACCTGCTCGCGGTGGACTTGCGCTCGCGGGTCTTAGACTTGTTCTGCGGTCTGGGCAACTTCACGCTGCCTCTCGCGCGGCGCGCGGCCCATGCGGTGGGTATCGAAGGCGACCGCGAGCTCGTGAAACGAGCCGCGGCGAACGCCCGTCGCAACGGCATCGCGAACGCCGAATTCCACGTGGCCGATCTCGCGAAGGCGACGGACGACACCCCGGCGACCGCGCCGGCCTGGGCGAAAGAGGGCTATACCCACATCCTTCTCGACCCGCCGCGCGCGGGAGCGCGGGAAATGTTGCCAACCGTCGCACGTTTGGCCCCGAAGCGCGTGCTGTATATTTCTTGCCATCCGGGCAGTCTCGCCAGGGACACGGGCATGTTGGTTCATCAATTCGGATTCAGATTGCGCGCGGCCGGGGTGCTGGACATGTTCCCGCACACGACGCACGTCGAATCGCTCGCGCTGTTCGAGCCTGCGCCCAGCCGTTCCTGAGCACCGCATGACCCTCGGACCCCTCATGATCGATGTGGCCGGTACCGAGCTTGCGGCTGAAGATCGCGAGGTCCTGCGCCATCCCCTCGTCGGCGGTGTGATCCTGTTCACACGAAATTATCGAGACCCGGCGCAGCTCGCCGCGCTCGTCGCCGACATCCATGCGGTCCGCTCGCCACCGCTGATCGTGGCGGTGGATCAGGAGGGCGGTCGCGTCCAGCGCTTCCGCAGCGGGTTCTCGGTGCTGCCTCCGGCCCGTCGGATCGGCCAGGAATACGACCTGGATCCCAAGGCGGGGCTCGATCTCGCGCGGCGCCTGGGTTGGCTCATGGCCGCCGAGCTGCGCGCCTGCGGGGTGGATCTCTCGTTCGCGCCTTGCGTCGACCTCGACTATGGCGTCAGCGAGGTGATCGGCGACCGCGCGTTCCACGCGAAGGCGCCGGTGGTCTCCCAGCTCGCCATCGCCTGGATGCACGGCATGCGGGATGCCGGCATGGCCGCGACTGCAAAGCATTTTCCCGGCCACGGCGCCGTCCGCGCCGATTCGCACGTCGCCTCGCCCGTTGACCGTCGCGAGCTCGCGGACCTGGACGACGACCTCATGCCGTATCGCAGGTTGATCGCCAACGGCTTGCCCGCGGTCATGATCTCTCACGTTTTGTTTCCGGCGGTCGATAAGGACTCGGTGGCCAGTGTCTCGTCCCGCTGGATTCGCGACGTGCTCCGCGGGGACCTCGAATTCAAAGGCGTCGTGTTCAGCGATGACATGTCCATGGCGGGTGCCGCCGTGGCGGGGGACGTGGTCGTGCGCTCGCAGCGCGCG
>DASZSS010000296.1:0-2316 GCA_035548535.1 Steroidobacteraceae bacterium | reverse complement strand
GCGTGGGCGGATCGCAAGCGACGTACCGCCTTTCGCAGCGGCGCAACTGCATCAAATTTGCCACGCAAATGCAACTACTTAGCCGTGTTCTTGTCGGTCGGTCGCGACACTTGCTCATGTGTTCCGATGACGTGTAATGGCCATCGGGAACATTCTCCACTCTCGTGAAAGAAATGCTCACAAATCGCGCTCTGTCGCGTGCGACCTTCGTCGTATTCGTGCAGGGAAAAAGGCCCGCATGCCGCATTGGACACGAACGCCGCTCGTGCTCATTCGCGCGCGTGGGTGCGTCGGTTGCGTGCGCGCGCGACTTGTCTGAGTCGCGTGACGACTACGCGCACGCTTGTACACGGGGTTGTCACGATCGAATCCGAGCGTAAGGAATGCCGTCGCGAAAACGGATGCGAGCTCGGGGACGTGCTCGGAACGAGGCGGGGGCCGCCCCAATGCCGGGGATCGGACATCGCGGGCGGGGCCCTTTCGATCGCGAAAATCGAGCTTGCTCCGGCGGCCGATCTGGATATAATCACAGCTACTGTATAAACGAACAGGCCAGCCATGTCAGACCTGACGCCGCGCCAGACGCAAATTCTGAGGCTCATCCAACGCTTCATCAGCGAGACCGGCATGCCGCCCACCCGTGTGGAAATCGCACGCGAGCTCGGGTTCAAGTCGGCCAATGCGGCCGAGGAGCATCTGCGCGCGCTGGCACGCAAGGGAGTGATCTCGCTGGTGCCCGGCACTTCGCGCGGCATTCGCCTCATGGACACGATGCGCGAGCAACTCGGGTTGCCGCTGATCGGTCGCGTAGCCGCGGGTCGGCCCATCATGTCGGAGGAGCACATCGAGGCGCGGTATCAAATCGATCCGGCGCTGTTTCAGCCGGCGCCGCACTATCTGCTGAAAGTCACCGGCATGAGCATGAAGAACGCCGGCATCCTGGATGGCGATCTCGTCGCCGTGCATCGCACGCCCGAGGTGCGCAGCCGGCAGATCGTCGTGGCGCGGCTCGAGAACGAAGTCACCGTGAAGCGCTATCGCCAGGAAGGCTCGGTCGTGTGGCTGCTGCCGGAGAACGAGGAGTTCGAGCCCTTGCGGGTGGACCTGAAGCAGCAGCAGCTACTCATCGAAGGCATCGTGGTGGGCGTTCTGCGCCGGGGCAAGACGGTCGGGATGGCCTGACCTTCGCGAAGGAATTCGCCGCAACGTTCGGTAACAGGTGGCATTGCTGCGTGAGATCGATCAATGGATGCCCACCTGTCGTCTGCATCACCGGGAGTGTCTCCCGCCGATTCTGAATTCAGGCCGGATCGCCTCGGTCGGCTTCTCGAGCATCCCGCAATCTGGCGTGGGCGCAGTGTCGCGCAGGTCGAGACGGTTGCGACGGGCTTTGCCGCGCTGGATGGCGCACTGCCGGGCCGAGGATGGCCGCGCGCCGGTTTGATCGAGATCCTCGTGTCGCGGCTGGGCGTGGGAGAGATGTATCTCCTGCTGCCGGCGCTCGCCTCACTCACCCGACGAACTTCGGCTCGCTGGTGTGCCTGGATCTCACCGCCCTTCGAGCCGTTTGCGCCGGCGCTGGCAGCGCATGGTGTGGTGCTCGATCGCCTCTTCGTGACGCGCGGGGATTCGCCCGAGTGGGCCTTCGAGCAGGCTCTGAGCTCCGGTGCGTGCGACGTCGTGCTCGGATGGGCAGGGCGCCGCGCTGCCGCGCTCAGTCGCGTGCGCAAGAGCGAGCGCTCCGCGCGGACGCGCGCGGTCAAGGGCTTTCAAGCGCGTGACATTCGCCGCTTGCAGCTCGCCGCGGAAAAAGGCCGCGCGCTCGGCGTCTTGTTTCGCCCGCGGAGCGCGGCGAGTGAATCGTCGAGCGCCATCTTGCGCGTAGCGGTCGAGCCTGCGGAGCATGGTGCCCGTGTCGCACTGCTAAAGAGCCGCGGTGGCCAGCGCGGTTCGATCGATCTCACCTGGAACGATCCTAACGCTCGATCACACGGGAGCACGTGATGCGCTCCCGCCCCATCCGCACCGAGCATGCTCGGGCGCCGGACACCCGTCTTCGCCCGCAACGCTCCGAGACCCTTCCGCTCTTTCCGGTCACGCGGGACATCCACGTTGCGCCGCAAGCCGGCATCGCGGTCGAAGCGCGCGAGCTGTGGATCGGAGTGCATTTGCCCTGGCTTCCCATCGAAGCGTTGGGACCGCGCACCGAAGTGCCGCGCGCCATCGTCGAGCTGCAGGGGCAGACGCAGTACGTCGTCGCGATGTGCGAGCGCGCGGAACACTGGGGCATCCGCCCCGGCATGAGTCTCGCCGCGG
>DASZSS010000295.1:0-7567 GCA_035548535.1 Steroidobacteraceae bacterium | reverse complement strand
GCTCGAAGCGCAGATCAACCTGCGCACGAAGCACCCCTTGTACATGAAGCTGGAACGCCGCTGAATGACCTCTGCGACTACGCTTACGGAGCTGCTCGACAGCAACCGCACGGCGCCGCGCGCCATCACGTATCTGGAAGGCGAGAACGAGGAGCGCGCCGTCAGCTACGGCGAGCTGTACGAGCGCGCGCTCGGCATTCTCTACCACCTGCAGAAGCTCGGCGCGAAGCGTGGCGACAAGCTGATCCTCTTTCTCGGCAACAACGAGCAATTCATCGACGCGTTCTGGGCGGCGGTGCTCGGCGGCATCGTGCCCGTGCCGGTGGCGCTCGGCATCAGCGACGAGCATCGGCACAAGCTGCTGCGCATCGCCAAGAAGCTCGGCAAGCCGTTCATCTACACGGATCGGCGCTCGCTCGATCGCATCGGCGCGTTCGCGACCACCGTGGGCGCGGGCGATATCTTCGAAGGCCTGAAGTCGCGCGCGTTCCTCGTCGACACGCTCGATGACATCTCGCGCCCGGGCACGCCCGTGAAGGCGGCGCCGAACGACATCGCCTTCATCCAGTTCTCGTCCGGCTCGACCAGCGAGCCGAAGGGCGTGGTGCTGACGCACGCGAACATCCTGGCCAACTCGCGCGGCTCCTCGGAAGCCGCGCAGTTCACGCCGGACGACGTGAGCCTCTCGTGGATGCCGCTCACGCACGACATGGGGCTCATCGGCTTTCACATCTTCATGTTCGCGAACCGGATCCACTGCCACCTGATGCCGACGGAGCTGTTCATCCGCCGGCCGCTCCTGTGGCTCACGTTCGCGACGCGCAAGCGCGTGACGATCACGTGCTCGCCGAATTTCGGCTACAAGCATTACCTCAAGGTGCTCGGCGACCGCTCGGTCGAGGGGCTCGATCTCTCCTCGGTGCGGCTCATCTTCAATGGCGCCGAGCCGATCTCCGTGGACCTCGTCGAAGAATTCCTGACGCGCATGCAGCCGGCGAAGCTCGCGCGTACGGCAATGTTTCCGGTGTACGGGCTCGCCGAAGCATCGCTCGCCATGACGTTCCCGCCGCTCGCGCGCGATTACCGCGCCGTGGCCTTCAAGCGCCAGGAGCTCGGCGTGGGCCACGCGGCCATGCCGATCGCGAAGACGGATCGCGACGCGGTGGAGTTCATGTCGGTCGGACGCGCGATCCCTTACAGCGAAGTGCGGATCGCAGGCGATGACGACGCGCCGCTGGCGGACGGGCGAGTCGGCAACATCTACATCCGCGGGCAGAACGTCACGCAGGGCTACTTCGAGAATCCCGAGGCGAATGCCGCGGCGCTGACGGCCGACGGCTGGCTGCGCACGGGTGACCTCGGCGTCATTTACCAGGGCGAGCTGTACATCACGGGCCGCGCGAAAGAGATCATTTTCGTCAACGGACAGAACTACTACCCGCACGATCTCGAGAGCATCGCGCAGCGCGCCGACGGCCTCGAGCTCGGCAAGGTCGTCGCCGCGGGTGCGAAGCCGCGCGGTGCGCAGACCGAACAGCTCGTCGTGTTCGTGCTCCATCGCGGCGACATGAAGGACTTCCTGCCGACCGCGACGCAGGTGGCGCGGCTCATCAACGAGCACACCGGCGTCGAAGTGGCTGAAGTCATTCCGGTCAAACGTATTCCGAAGACGACGAGCGGCAAGATACAGCGCCATCTCCTCGAAGAGAGTTACGTGCAGGGCGAATTCGACGCGGAGCTCGCGGAGCTGCGCGCCTTGCGCGACGCCCAGCGCGGCGCCGGCAACGGCGCCTCGCGCTCGGCCATCGAAGATCAGCTCAAGACCATCGTGGTTGCGGCGCTCGAAGGCAAGAGCGTCGGCGTGCACGACAACCTGTTCGAGATCGGCGCGAGCTCGCTGAAGCTGATCGAGATTCACGAGAACATCGATCGCGACTACCCCGGGCTCGTGGATCTGACGGAGCTGTTCGACTTCCCGACCATCGCCGAGCTGGCGCAGCATCTCGAGACGAAGCTCGCCGCGCAGAAGTAGCGCACTCATCTCACACCCCGGCGTTGCCAGAAGGTGCGCACCAGCGCGCCGGCGCTCACGCATGCGTTCAGTCGAATCGAGCCGACGACGCATTCGGGCGTGAGTGGCGCGCCCGTTTCGGGACCGTCGCCGGTGGAATCGGGCGCGCCCAGGCGTATCGCCACGGCGGCTGGTTCCGTGACGAGGGGCACGGGCTGCGTGATATCGGTGCGCGTGATCTTGCCATCGCCGTCGAGATCGACGGCGGCCTGCGCCGTGTCAACGCGTGCCGCGTAGATGCGAGTGGAGCCGCTCACCACACAGTCGCCCGATTCGGCGGCTCGCTGGAAGGTTGTGAACATCACGACGCCGTTCACGGTGGTGGCGTTCGCCACGACTTTCTCACCGGAGCCGTCCAGCGCGAGAGTCCATCCGCTTGCGTCCGGCGGCACCTGTACGGCGCCGGGCGCGGCTGAAATGTCGATGAGGTCCGTAAAGAGAATCGGTGTCGCCGATTCGTAGTCGGCTTGCGAGCGAGCGTCGAACGGCAGAGGGTCACGGAGCGCGTAGAAGCGCTCGCTTCCCGTACCGCTCGCCGCGCTCAGCGGGTTTCCGGAACCGACGGCAATGTTGTAGTACGGCATGCCTCCACGCGGCTGAATGAGCGCGACGTCGGGTGCAGTGAAGAACTGCAGCGCGTCGCCTGCCGGCGCTCTTGGGTCGCGAACATCGGCCAGCACACCGCCGGTCACGAGTGTCGCGCGCGAGTGGCCGTTCCAGATGTCGAAGCGCCACACGCGACCGATGAGGTCGATTGCGTACATGCGATCGGCGTAGCCATCCGCGTCGGTGTCGAGCACTTCGATGGCCGACGGGATCGGGCTCGTCAGGTTCGCGAGCGGCAGATCGGGCGCAGGGCTTCCCTGAGTTGTTGGGCCTGCTTCCCACAGCAAGTGCCCCGTCTGCGCGTCCAGCATGAAGATGCGGTTGCCGATGGCAGCGGACGAAGGCGTCGCCGGGGTGCTCGGAGGGGCGCTGCTTGGAGGGTCGCTGCTCGGAGGGTCGCTGCTTGGAGAGCCGCCGCTTGGGATGCTGCCGCTTGAAGCGCTGCCGCTTGGAGTGTCGCCGCTCGGAGGGCTGCTGCTTGGAGTGCCGCCGCTTGGAGGGCTGCCGGTTGGAGTGCTACCGGCTGGAGTGCTCCCAGTTGGAGTGCTGCCGGCTGGAGTGCCGCCGCCCGGAGGGTTGCGACTGGGAGAGCTGTCGCTCGCAGGGCCGCCGCTCGGGGTGTTGCCGCTTGGAGTGTTACCGCCTGGAGTGCCGCCCGGAGAGCCGCTGCTCGGAGGGCTGCTCGCGCCGCCGGGTGTCGCGCTATTCGTGTCGAACCCGCCGCCCACGATCACGACGAAGTGCTCGCCGTTCTGGCGGGCCCCGGCGATGCGCACGCGCGCAATACTCGGCGTCGACCACGCATCGCCCAGGCCGTCGAGCGTCGCGCCGTCGACTCTCCAGAGCAGTTGCGGATGAGTGCGGTCGGAGATGTCCAGCCCGTAGTACGCGGCGCCCGCGCGACGCAGACCAAAGTACAGCCACACCTTGTCGCCCGCGCCGACATCGATGACGCCGTCACCATTCGCGTCGAAGCGGAGAACGCGAACATCAGTGAGCAGCCCGGTCCGCGCCGACGCAGTGGCGACCTCGGGCGCGGTGAATGCCCAGAGCGGCGCTGTAGTCGCTGCATCAATGGCACGTACGCTGCCATCGCTCGCGGGCGTGATGATCGTCGCCTGCGCCACGCCACCCGGGTGATCGTAGACAACTCTCACGGGCGCATGGGGGGCCATCGTATCGGGCGCGCAGATCTGCGCCACCGCGCCGGTAATCCACGAAGCCAGCACAAGAAAGAGGAGCACTTCGTGATATCGCAGGAGCCTTGGAGCATCCGCCGTGCGGCAGTCGGTCAGCCCCGCTGTCGGCGTAAACACGGTCCTGTGGCGTACATTCCGCCAAGCGGTGGCGTACGAAGAGCGCCGCTCGCGAGCACAACTGTCCATCCGCGTCGTCATGGCGCTGCTCCTTGCAGTCCACTTTCCCTTTGCACGAAGGTCGCAACCCCTGCCGCCGAGCTGACGAGCATCACGCCCTGGAGCTGGTCATCGCTCGCGCCGCGCGGAGCCTCGCCGATGCTCTCGATCTCGAAGTGCCGCGCAGCGAACTGCCCGACGCTGTAGCCCGGCACGACCGTGGATTCGCCCATGTATCGCGCCCTGGCGAAGTAGTCGCCCGAAGCTGTGCGGTCTGCGATGCTGATAGATGGGGCCGGCTCGTGCGCGCGGGCTGCGAGTTGCGCGATGCCCGCTTCAATACCCGCCGACGCAGCATCCACTGCCTGCCGGTGAAACTGCTCGTTGCCCGCCATGGCCAGCTCCGCGATGGACAGCGACATGCCGGTGGTCGCGAGCAGCGTGACGATGAGCAGCAGAATGAGCGCGAGGACCAACGCCGCTCCGCGCACATTGGACTTCCTCACGGCGCTCATTGCAGCCTCGCATTGCGCAGCGTGACGGTCCGCGACATGAGCACGCGACGGAACGACCGCTCTGCTCCGGCGGGCGTGTACACCACGTCCGCGTAGCGATACGTCATCGCATCATCGAAGGTCGCCTCCGGAAGATCGGCACGAATGCGTAGCCACAGCCGAACCGCGTAGATCCGCGAGCGCTGCGCGTCGGCGAAATCCGGATTCACGTAGCGCGTCGCGCGGTCCACCCCGTCCGCGTCTATACCGAGCTCGACCTGCAAGTCCTCGACGCCAGGCATGACCTCGTCATCGACGAAGGACGCACCCGCGCTGGTGCGCGTCAACGACTTCACGCGCAGCGCCGGAAAGCCATTCTGACCGACAGAATCTCGCGCCACGTAGTACGCGCGTACCACGAAGTTGTGCACGCGGTGATCGTCGTCGACGACTCCCGGCGCGACGCCGTCGGCGAACATGAGTTGATTGGCGCCACTTGCCAGACGCGATGCGTAGATTTGAATGCGCCCGGCCTCGGCTGCGCTCGCTTCGGTCTCGACGCGCCGAAGAGTGAGCGTATCCGCGCCGACTTGCGCACGACCCTGGTACGCCCCGCACGTCGCGCCACGTCCGAGCGCGAAGATGTTGTTGGAGCCCTGCACGGGCAGCGCGACATCCACCGCGAAATTGACGCCGCAAGCGTGGGCCGAGACCGGCAACGCCGCGAGCGGCGCCGGCAACGAGCCACCGGGCTCCGCGGGAAATTGGCGCAGTTGCGCCGCGGTCGCGAGCGTTCTCGTCGGGCTTGCGCCCGCCACGAAGCGCACGGCGTCCGCTGCGTTCGTGAAGCCGTAGTCGCCCGCAAGCTCGATGTCCGATTCCATCACGGCGAGCGCAAATCGCCCTTGCTCCTGCAAGCGGCCGAGACGTTCGTTCACGCGATAGGTCCCACTCGCCTGCGCGTACATGGCGAGCACGCCGGCGAAGATCACGCAGGCGATCGTCATGGCGATGAGCAGTTCGATGAGCGTGAAGCCACGCGATGTTTTCGAACGGATCATGGCGGCGGCACCAGCAGCAGATCCGAGCTATACGTCGCCAGCTCGGGCTCGCCGCGCTCGATCCACGAGACGCTCACGCGGTAGCGCGCCGGCGCATCGATCGCACTCGCCGCGGTGTACTCGACATTCGCGGCGCACGTGGCTTGCGCGAGGGGCAAGGCGGCACGCGCGGCGTCTTGCCAGCGGGCGAGGTCATCCTCAGCCAGCTCGCTTGCCGTGCAGTTCGCGCCCGCCGCGGTTTCGGTGGATGCGCACTCCTGCGCTCTTGGGGCGCCGGTGTAGCTGGCGCAATCGTACGCGCCTGCTGCCGCGGGATTCGCACGAATGCGCTCCGCCATGTCGGTGACGAGATTCACCGCTTGCGTCCGGAGTAGCGCGTCGTGCCCGGCGCGCAGACCGCGCAGAATCAGGCCCGCCATCCCGAGCAGGCCGATCGCGAGCACGACGAGAGCGATCATGCACTCGATGAGCGTCAGGCCTCGGGCGCGTATCAGGGCGCGCATGCGGCCTCCTCGACGGCAACACGCGGCCTTCCGGTCTGACTTACGACGACGGCGCGTCCAGCCACAGCGCGGCGCACATCGCAGACATCGAACGTGCTCGTGAGACTGGCGCGAGCGCCCGGCCAGAACGTGACTGCGGCTCGCGAGCCATGTACGGCGACGCCTTCCGGGGCTCGGAACTGTCGGAGCACTGGTGGCACGACCACCGCGGACGTCGTCACGCCGGCATCGGGTTGCACGAAGATGAGCCAGCCGGTTGCGGTGTCCCGCGCCGACGGTACGCACGTCTGACCGTCTGCGGACAAGCACAGCGTGACGGGGCGAGCGTCGAGTGCGGCTGCGCTGCGCGCGAAGTGAAGCGCGGCGACCAACTCGGTCGTCACGGCCCCCACGGCCGCCGTCCTTCGCAAGCTTCCGAACGAGGGGACGGCCAGGGTCGCGAGAATAGCCATGACGGCGACCACCGCGAGGAGCTCGACGAGCGTCAGGCCGGCAAGCCGCGCGGCGCGCGTGAGCCGACTCCGTACGTTGGTGCGCGCATCGAGACCGCCACGCTCGAGCATTGCCTCGACTGCGGCATCGGTCCGGCTCCGCGCGCCAGCGCGCCCCGCCGCAATACCGTGCCCAGCCGCAACACCGTGGTCAGCCGAACTGCCGCGCTCACTCGCAATGCCCTGCCCAGCCGCACTAGCGCGCCCAGCCGCAATGCCGCGCTCACCCGCAATGCCGCGCCCAGCCGCAACATCGTGCCCAGCCGGCGCGCCACCGGCGTTGGGGCGCGAGTCTTCAATTCGATCCCTGGCATCCATCCGTGGCCTCCTTCGCCGGCCCGTCGCCGGCGCCGGAAGGTTGCGCCCGCCGCTCCGGGCGCGGCGACCCTCGAAATTGCCAAAATCGCGAATTATTCAGGGTCGAGATGGCCAAACCGTGGCCCCGGTCCGCCCGCACCCCGGTGCGCAAGTCCGCGCCGTGGCTATAATCCGGGCCCATGAACGGCAACGCGCCCACTCACGCCCAGGCCCACGCCGCCCACACTTCCGAGGACTGCGCGGGCAAGCTCGCGGCACTCGGCATCCGCCCGACGGCGCAGCGCGTGCAGATCGCGGAGCTGCTGCTATCCGCGCCCCAGCACCTCTCGGCCGAGCAGATTCTGGCGAGCCTGCGTCGCGCGGGCGCGCGCGTGTCGAAGGCTACGGTCTACAACACGCTGAACTTGTTCGCCGCGCATGGGCTCATCCGCCAGCTTTCGGTGGATGGCGCGCGCGCGTGGTTCGACTCGAACGTGGTTCCGCACTATCACTTCCACGACGAAGCCACCGGGGCCTTGACGGACGTGGCCGTCCCGGACGTGGAGTTCGCCCGCTTGCCGCCCCCACCGCCGGGGATGGAAGTGGCCGGCATCGATCTGGTGATCCGGCTGCGAAAAAAAATGTAGAATCCGCGCCCGCTGCGGCCGGCCGACCCCGAAGGGGTTCGC
>DASZSS010000294.1:0-20602 GCA_035548535.1 Steroidobacteraceae bacterium | reverse complement strand
CGTTCGCGAGCACCGGCATCGTCTGCCTGCGCTCCACCACGCCGATCACACTCTGCAGAGGCGAAAGAAGGTCTTCCCGGGTCGCCGTGAGCTTCATGAATAACTCTTTCTCTTAGGATTCAAAGCCTGATTGTTGTAGCGGTAAGGCCTGTGAATAACGGTGATCGTTCGAACTGTCGAGCAGGATCAAGACGTTGTGAGTTGCGTGCGCCTGTGAAAATCCCGGGATGGCTTGGGGTTCACCTGTGCATGCCCTGTGCGTAACTTTATCCCCAGATTCATCCACAGGAAATGAACAGCGAAATTCACATCATCCTGCCAGGGTTCTCAACAGGTTCGTGTAGTCCTCGGTCATGCGCTGCTCTTCCATGCGAAGCTCTTTGATGCGCTTGCAGGCGTGCAGCACGGTCGTGTGATCGCGTCCGCCGAAGGCGTCGCCGATCTCGGGCAGGCTGTGATTCGTCAGCTCCTTGGCGAGTGCCATCGCCACCTGCCGCGGACGCGCGACCGAGCGGTTGCGGCGTTTCGATAGCAGATCCGCCATGCGTACCTTGTAGTAGTCGGCCACGGTCTTCTGAATGTTCTCGATCGTGACCAGCTTCGCCTGCAGCGACAACAAATCCTTCAGCGCCTCACGCGTGAACTCCAGCGTGATCGGGTGACCGGTGAAGCGTGAGTTCGCGATGACGCGCTTCAGCGCGCCTTCGAGCTCACGAACGTTCGAACGAATGCGCTTCGCGATGAAGAACGCGACCTCTTCCGGCAACGCGACTCCCGAGGCTTGCGCCTTCGTGATGAGAATGGCGACGCAGGTCTCGAGCTCCGGCGGCTCGATCGCGACGGTGAGGCCCCAACCGAAGCGTGATTTCAGGCGCTCCTCGAGCCCTTCCACTTCCTTCGGATAGCGATCGCACGTGAGGATCACCTGGTGCTGCCCTTCGAGCAGCGCGTTGAAGGTGTGGAAGAACTCTTCCTGCGAGCCCGTCTTGTTCGCGAAGAACTGGATGTCGTCGATGAGGAGCGCATCGAGCGAGCGATACGCGGTTTTGAAATCGTTGATCTTGTTGTGCTGGAGCGCGCGCACCATGTCGCCGACGAAACGCTCCGAGTGAACATAAGCCACGCGTGCGTCGTGATCGCGCTCTTTGATGAGGTGCGCGATCGCGTGCATGAGATGCGTCTTGCCGAGGCCGACGCCGCCGTACAGGAACAGCGGGTTGTAGGCATGGCCGGGGTTTTCCGCCACCTGGTATGCCGCAGCGCGCGCGAGCTGGTTGCTCTTGCCTTCGACGAAGCTCGCGAAGGTGAAGTCCGGATTGATGCGCGCGCCGACGACGAGCCCCTCCGTACGCCGCGGCCGCGACGCCGGCGCAGCCGGCAGTGCATGCGACGCGCCATTCGTGGCGCCGTTCAGCGTCGCGCGCGAGCCGACTTCGACGGTGACGATGGGCGCATCACCCGTCGCGCTGTCCCTCAGCAATTCCCCGATCCGCGCGAGCAGGTTCGTGTTCACCCACTCGACGGCGAAGCGATTCGGCGCGAGCAGCTTCAGCGAACCGTTGCGCTCGACGACCTGAAGGGGACGCACCCATGTGTTGAACTGGTCTTCAGGCAACTCCGCTTCGAGAGCGTGAACACATCGAGTCCAGAGCGTAGCTTCCACAGGCTTAGGGTCTCCCGCGAATGAGCTCTTCAGCGGAGGTGCGAAAGGGGGTGCGGAGTCTATACCCGTAGACGCGCTGGCTGAAGTCTTCCGTGTTGACACCCGCAGGGGCGCGGCTTAGCCTTGCCACCCTTTTTTCGGCCGGCCTCTTGGAGCCACGTTACCATGCAGCGTACTTATCAACCGAGCAAGCTGCGGCGTAAGCGCACGCACGGCTTTCGCGCGCGCATGG
This sequence comes from Steroidobacteraceae bacterium, assembly GCA_035548535.1. Taxonomy (GTDB): domain Bacteria; phylum Pseudomonadota; class Gammaproteobacteria; order Steroidobacterales; family Steroidobacteraceae; genus JADGHX01. The sequence continues at coordinate 18,707 of DASZSS010000294.1, read as the reverse complement.
CCACGAAGAATGGGCGCAAGGTGTTGAGCCGGCGTCGTTCGAAGGGCCGCAAGAAGCTCATTCCTTAACAGGAGAGTCCCCGCTCGTCGCCGAGCGGCGGGCGGAAGCTCGAGGGCCATTGAGCGACGGCCGCGCGCATCCCCAGCGACTGACTCTTCCCGCGCAACGGCGCTTGCGGCGGAAGCCGGACTTTGAAGCGGTTTACGCGCGCGGCCGGCGCATGGGAAATGGGTTCTTCGGTGTGACTGCGCGTTTGAACGATGTGGGCCGTCCGCGACTCGGGCTCGCCGTGGCCTCGAAGACGGCCGGCGGTTCGGTGGAACGCAATCGCATCCGGCGTGTCGTGCGCGAATCGTTCCGTCTTCACCAACACGAGCTGCCCGCGGTGGACATCGTGGTGAGCGCGCGTGCGCGGGCACGCGGCGCCGCCAATCGCGAGCTGCGCGCCCAGATCGAAGAGCTGTGGCGCAAGGTGCGAGAACAATGCGACTCCTCGCGCGCTTCCTGATCCTGCTCTACCAGTCGACGCTCGCGCCACTCGTGGGCGGCGGCTGCCGTTTTTATCCGTCGTGCTCGAATTACGCGCTCGAGGCCATACATCTGCACGGCGCACTGCGCGGCGGCTGGCTCACGCTGAAGCGCCTCGCCAAGTGCCACCCGTTTCATCCCGGCGGATTCGATCCGCCACCGTGCCCATCGCACGGCCACCCTGAATATCGTCCATGACCGGTAATCCTCGCGTTTTCATCTGGATCGCGCTCGCGCTCGTCCTCTGGCTCAACTGGGAAGCGTGGATGCGCGACTATGCGCCCCCGACGCCACCCACTCCCGCCGCGAGCACGCAGAGCGGTCAGGCGAAGGCGCCGAGTCTCGGCGATTCGATTCCGCAGGCCTCGACGCCTGCGGCCGCGAGCGGCGCCGACAAGACGCCGGCGCCGGCCTCCGGTTCGGTGCCGGCGAGCTCCACAGGGCCACAGGTCGAAGCGGCGAACGGCGCACCGAGCGGCGGCGTGGTTCACGTCCGCACCGACGTCCTCGATCTCGATATCAATCTTCAGGGCGGCACGTTCCAGCGCGCGGACCTGCTGAAGTACCCCAAGGTGAAAGGCGGCACGGAGCTCGTGCGCCTGATGAACACCAACCCGGACACCCTGTATCTCTTACAGACCGGGTTGACCGGACCCGCGGATAGCGCGCGCCCAAACCACCTCGCCACGTTCCACAGCGCACAGTCCGACTATCGGCTCGGCAACGCGCAAGAGCTCCGCGTGCCGCTCACGTGGGTGGACGACGCCGGCGGCATTACGGTGACGAAGACCTACATCTTCAAGCCGGGCAGCTACCAAATCGATCTCGAAGAGCGCGTGGACAACAAGTCCGCGGCGCCCTGGCAGGCGGCGTCATACGCGCAGATCCTGCGGCGCGACCCGGTCACGAAGCGCACCATCTTCACGACGAATGTCGAGAACTACGCGTTCCATGGCCCGGCCATCTACGACGGCACCAAGTACCGCAAGCTGAAGATCACGGACGAGGACGACAGGAACCTCAGCATCCCCGTCACGAACGGCTGGATCGCGTCGCTGCAGCATCACTTCGTCGGCGCGGTCGTGCCGAGGAAAGACATCGAGTATCGGTTCACGCTCCGCGCCGAAGGGCAGGAGTATCGACTCGCCGCGGCCGGTCCCATGGTCACCGTCGCGCCGGGGCAATCGCAGACGTTCTCGCAGACGCTGTTCGTCGGGCCGAAGCTGCAGGCGCAACTCGAGAAGGCCGGCCCGGAGCTGCAGCTCGTCGCCGACTACGGCAAGCTCACGTTGCTCGCGAAGCCGCTCTTCATCGTGCTGTCGTGGGTGCACAACGTGCTCGGCAATTGGGGCTGGGCCATCGTCATCGTCACGTTCTTACTGAAGCTGCTCTTCTATCCGCTCTCCGAGACGAGCGGCCGGTCGATGGCGAAGATGAAGATGCTCTCGCCGCGGATCAAAGCGCTGCAGGAGACGTACAAGGACGATCGCGAGAAGCTCGGTCGCGCGATGATGGACCTCTACAAGCGCGAGAAGGTGAACCCGGTGGCGGGCTGCCTGCCGATGCTCATCCAGATCCCCGTGTTCCTTGCGTTCTACTGGGTGCTGCTCGAGAGCGTGGAGATGCGCCAGGCGCCGTTCGTCGGCTGGATCAACGATCTGTCCTCGCGCGACCCCTTCTTCGTCCTGCCGGCGATCATGGCGGCGGCGATGTTCGCGCAGTACAAGCTGCAGGGCACGCCCGGGGCCGATCCGGTCCAGCAGAAAGTCTTCATGTTCATGCCGTTCGTGATGTCTTTCATGTTCGCGTTCTTCCCGGCGGGCCTCGTGCTGTACTGGGTGACGAACACGCTCCTCTCGATCGCGCAGCAGTGGAACATCAACCGGCGCATCAAGGCGTCGACGAAGAAGACCTAGCGGCCGCTCTTTTCTGCGCGGCGCCGCGCGCGTAGCCTCGCGCGGCATGGCACGCATCGACACCATCGTCGCCGCGGCGACGCCGCCCGGGCGCGGCGGCGTGGGCATCGTGCGCATTTCCGGACCGAAGACGCCGGAGATCGCCGCGGTGATCGTCGGCGAGGTGCCGCCGGCGCGGCGCGCGACCTTCGTGCGCTTTCTCGACGAACAGCGGCAGCCGATCGATGCCGGCATCGCGCTGTTCTTTCCGGCGCCGCATTCGTACACCGGCGAGCACGTGCTCGAGCTTCAGGGTCACGGCGGACCCGTGTCCATCGACGCCGTGATCTCGCGCGTTCTGCAACTCGGCGCGCGTCGCGCGCTGCCGGGCGAGTTCACGCAGCGCGCCTTTCTCAATGACAAGCTCGATCTCGCGCAGGCGGAAGCCGTCGCCGATCTCATCGACGCCGGCTCGCGTCAGGCGCTACGCGCCGCGATGCGCTCGTTGCAAGGCGAGTTTTCCGCGATGGTGCAGGGTCTCGCGGAAGCGGTGATCGACCTGCGCACGTACGTGGAGGCCGCGATCGACTTCCCCGAGGAAGAGATCGATTTCCTCGCGGACCGGCAGCTCGAAGAGCGCCTCGCGGGCGTGCGCAACCATTTCGACGCCGTCGAGAAAAGCGCGCGCCAGGGGCGCTTGCTGCGCGAAGGCATGACCGTCGTCATCGCGGGGCGGCCGAATGCGGGCAAGTCGAGCCTGCTGAACCGGCTTGCCGGCTACGACGCCGCGATCGTCACGCCGATCCCGGGCACGACGCGCGACATCCTTCGTGAGCGCATCGACATCGATGGCATGCCGCTCCACGTGCTGGACACCGCGGGCCTGCGCGAGAGCCCCGACGACATCGAGCGCGAAGGCATTCGCCGCGCCGAAGCCGAGCTCGCGCGCGCCGATCGCGTCCTGTTCGTGATCGACACGCCCGCAGATCCGGATGGCCGCGCCTTCCAGGAAGAGCAGCATCGCTTACCGCCTGATGTCCCCGTGACGCTCGTCTTCAACAAGTGCGATCTCGCGAGCGGCCTGCCGGTGGCGGACACCTACTCCGGTCCACCGCGTCTCAGCATCTCCGCGCTGTCGGGGCAAGGGATGGACGCATTGCGAGAGCACCTCAAGTCGTCCATGGGATTTCTGACGGCGGAGGCCGGCACGGTCTCGGCCCGCCGGCGCCATCTCGAGGCACTCGCGCGCGCCCGTGCGCACGTCGAGGAGGCCGCGCGCCAGCTCGCGGAACGGCGCGCGGGCGAGCTCGTCGCCGAAGAGCTGCGCGTCGCCCAGCAGGCGCTCGGGGAGATCACGGGCGAATTCACCACCGACGATCTGCTCGGCCGCATCTTCTCGAGCTTCTGCATCGGCAAGTGAGCGCCGGCTCGGCCGTGTTCTCGGCCGGGGTGACAGGATTGGCATCGGGGAGCTACCGACTTTGTCACCGCGCGGTCACTACGCTGCCTGCCCTCGGAAAAGCAGGACGGGCTCCCCATGGAATTCACTTCTTCGTCTGCGCAGTTGCCGGTCCGCCTGGCCATCGTTGGCGGTGGCGCGACGGCCGTCCTCCTCCTTCAGGCGCTGAAGCAGCAGGCGCGACAGCGATTCGACGTGGCGATCTTCGAGCCGCGAGCGCGCCTCGGCGTCGGCGTCGCCTACTCGACGGGCTCGCGGCTCCACCTGCTCAACACGCGGGCGTGCAACATGTCCGTGACCGACGACCCGGACGACTTCGTGCGCTGGCTGCGTACGCAGCGGCCGCGTCGTTTTCTGAACTGGACGCGCGAGGACTTCGCGTCGCGTGCCGATTACGCGGATTACCTGCAGGCGCGGCTCGCCGACATCCGGTCTTCGCCGAACGTTCGCGTGACCTGGTTGCATTCGACGGCAGACAGCGTGACCGCGAACGACAGCTCGTGGGAGGTGGTGCCCGCACAGGGTGCGCCGGTGATTGCCGACGTCGTCGTGCTCGCGACCGGCAACGAGCCGCCGCGCCTGCTCGGCAGCCGCATGCCGCCGGCCGCACAGCGATGGATCATCGAGGACCCGTGGGATGCCGAGCAGAAGGCACAGATCCCGCAGAAGGCCGCGGTGCTGATCGCCGGCACGAGCCTGACCGCGGTCGACATCGTGAACGACCTGCTGCACCAGGGGCACGCCGGCCCGATCATCGCCGTGTCCCGACGTGGCCTCGTGCCGCGTGCTCACGGTCCGATGGCCGCCGCACCTGAAGGCTTCGTCCATGCGCTGCCGTCTTCGTTGCGCGGGGTCGTGCGCTACGTGCGCCAGCTCAGCGCCAACGATCCGCGCGGCGAGAAGTGGCGGCGCGTGTTCACCGAACTGCGTGCGATCGCGCCGTCACTCTGGCGCGGCTGGACGCTCGCGGAAAAGAAGCGCTTCGTGCGTCACGTTCGTCCGTTCTGGGATGTGCATCGGCACCGTCTCGCGCCGCGTGTTCACGCCCGCATCCAGCGCGCGATCAACGATGGCCGTCTGGTCATCGTCAAGGGACGCATCACGCACATCGAACCGCTCGCCGCGGAAGGTTTGCGCGTCTCGGTCAGTCACGGACGCGCGACGCAGACGATCGACGTGGCGCGGCTCATCAACTGTACGGGACCGGAGGCGGATCCCAGTCGCGCGAACAATCCCCTGCTCCAAGGCCTGATCGGCGATCGCATCGCTCGCCCGGACGCGCTCGGGCTGGGCCTCGCCGTGGACGCCGAATCGCGAGTGATGTCGATGAGCGGCGGGGCGCACGCCAATCTGTACGCGGTCGGCGCGCTGACGCGCGGGACGCGGTGGGAAGTGACGGCAATCCCGGAGTTGCGCGAGCAGGCGAACGCCGTCGTCCGCCGCATCGTTCACGATCACGCGCTCGGTTTGCTCCGACGGACGCCGGACTCCTTCGCCGCCTTCGGCGCCCAAGCGACCTTGGAAGCCTGGGCGTCGTAAGCCGCTTCGATCTGCTCGGCCGGATCGGCGAACAGGTCGTCGGCCGGCAAGCCGAGCCGCGCGACCAGGCGGCTCAGCGCCTGCCGATTCGGCTCGAGCGAGCCATCCGCAAGGATGTGCGTCACCTCGTCGCCGGCGCGCTCGATCTCGCGAGCAATCAGAATCGTGCGGTGACAATCGAGCGGCTCGCGCTCGGCACACATCATGGCGACCCGCGCGGTCCGGGCCATCTCGCGCAACCGCGCAAGGCCGCGCTGGAACAGCGGCGTGGCCGCGAGCCGCGCGTAACTCACGCGGCCGTTCTCGAAGCAGGACGGATCGCTCGTGCGCGCGCCCAGCTCCTCGCCCATGAACTCGTAACGGATGCCGGCTGAGACCAGGCTCTGCCCGAGGCTCGCCCGGTTGAACTGCGGATTGAAGCGGCTGAAGGGCGTCGAGCGCACGTCCGCCACGACGCGAATGCCGTGGGGCTGCAGCAGCTCGAGGAACCGCTCGATCGGATGCGTCGAGTGCCCGACTGTGTACACCGTGCTGGCCGTCACTAGTATGTCCTCATGGGTCGCCAGGTCGCCGTGCCGCCGAACGTGCAAGCCGCTCTCGAGAGTATCTTCGGTCCGGGAGTGGCGCAGGTGCGCGTCATCGAGAACTCGCTGTTTGCCCGCCTGCACCTTCGCGCCACCGCGACGACGCGCCGGCGTCGCATCTATCTGCGCGGCAGCGCCGCCGCGTTCTTCGACGATCCCGCCCTCATGCTCCACGAGTACTGTCACGTGCTCAAGCAATGGGAGCCGGGGCTCCTGACCACCGCGCGCTATGTGCTCGAGTGGCTGCGCCGGGGGTACTGGGACAATCGCTTTGAAATCGAGGCGCGCGAGTTCGCGGCCGATCACCTCTATCGCTTCAGGGCGCTGCTCACGCGCGGTCGGTTCCCGGCTGCGCGGATCAACCTGGCGGATTAGCCGAGCAGCGCTTCGCGATGATAGAGACGCCCGGCGATCGCCGCGAGCACGACCCCGAGCGCGAGCGTCGCGCCGATGGAGAGCGCCGTGTGCGAGAGCGGCAAGGCTTCATCGCGCAGCAGGCTCGTGATCAGGAAGTGCTGGCTCAAGGACGGCACGGCCATCAACGGCAACGTCGGCCGCAAGCCCAGGGCGCTCGCGAAGACGAGCGGGAGCGTCGGGACGAGGAGCACCAGACCGAGGTACGTTTGCGCCTCGCGATAGCTGCGCGTGTAGGCCGCGACGATCGTCATGAGCGAGGCGCCGAGCGGAATCAGCGGCACACAGTACAGGATCATCTTCACGGCAACGAGCGGCCCCAGGTTCGCGCTCATCCCGAAGCCTTCGAGCCCGACGAAGCGCAGCACGATCGACAGCGCGGTGACGCTCAGGACGAGCGACAGCGTCATGTAGGCGCACGCCGCGAGAATCTTGCCGTAGATGAGATGCTCACGACGCACGGGTGTCGTCAGGAGGGGTTCGAGCGAGCCGCGCTCGCGCTCGCCGGCGGTGGCGTCGATGGCGAGATAGAGCCCGCCCATCAGCATCGTCAGCAGGATGAAGTAGCTCATCGTGCCGAGCGCGAGCACGGAGCGACTCGCCGGCGTCGAGACGTCGACGTCTTGAACGGCGATCGGCGCGAGCATCATCGGGTCGAGCCCGCGCGCGGTCATCCGCAGGCGCGTGAGTGTCGAGCTGTACTGCGCGATCACGGCCTTCACGCGCCGCTCGTCGCGCTCGGCGAAGTTGTCCGACGCATCCGAATACAGCATCAGAGGCGCCGGGCGGCCGGCGGCGAAGCGCGTCGCGTAGTCCTCCGGCACCATCAGGACGAGCTTGTGATCGTGCCGCTGCACGGCCGCGCGCGCCTCCGCGTCTTCGTAGGAGACCGGTACGACGGTCACGCCGTGCGCGACGAACTGACTGACGAGATTCGGCGCGCGCTCGGCATGCGCGATGGCGAGCGAGAGCGGCTGATCCTTCTGCGCGTCGCCGCGCTGGATCATCAGCGACAGGATGGCCGCGAACAGCAGCGGCGCGAATAGCGGGCCGAACACGAGTGCGGTGAACAGCGTCCGCCGATCCCGCAGGTTCTCGCGGAACTCCTTGCCGAACACCGTCAGGATGGCGCGCATCTATTCGAGTCCTTCAGCGGAGCCGATGAGCTGGACGAACCCGTCTTCCAGGTTGCTCTGCCCCGTGCGTGCGCGAAGGTCGTCGAGCGTCCCGGCAGCGACGACGGTGCCTCGCGCGATGACGATCACCTCGTCGCAGAGCGCGGCGACTTCCTGCATTACGTGGCTCGAGAAGAGCACGCAGTGCCCCTCGTCGCGGAGCTTGACGAGCAACGCGCGCAGGCTGCGCACCGCCATCACGTCGAGGCCGTTGGTCGGCTCGTCGAGGAGCACGTTGCGCGGCCGGTGGATGAGCGCGCGTGCGAGCGCGGTCTTGATGCGCTGGCCTTGCGATAGCTTCCGCGCGGGGCGCGTCGCGAAATCGCGCATCTCGAGCTGCTCGATCAGCTCGTCAGCGCGCCGCTCGCGTTGCTCGCGTGAAAGGCCGTGAAGCGCGCCGTAGTACAGGATGTTCTCGCGCGCGGACAGGTGCTGATAGATCCCCGCCGCGTGCGGCAGCACGCCGATTCGCCGGCGCGCCTCGAGCGGGTCGCGCACGACGCTCGTCCCGTCGATGAGCGCGTCGCCCGCATCCGGCCGAATGACGGTGTACAGAATGCGCAGCGTCGTCGACTTGCCGGCGCCGTTCGGGCCGAGCAGCCCCGTGATGCGCCCGTCCGCCGCGCGCAAGCTCACGCCGCGCACCGCTTTCACCGCGCCGAAGCTCTTCGAGAGCTCGCGTGCCTCGATCACGGCGCCGGTCCCGCGGGCGACAGGAAGAACGGCATCGGCTTCGCGGCCTTGGTGCACGAGACGTCGAGATGCTCGACGGAGGCGGTCTCGATGAACTGCGCCATCACGCGATCCATGCAGGGCGCGCCGAGCTGCCCGTGACCGAGGCCGTCGAGCACCACGTGCTTGCTGTGCTTCAGGCCGACGCGCGCCCGCTCCGCACCCGCCGCCGACGTCACCGGATCGTTGCCGCCGGAGAGCAGCAACACCGGCACATCGGAATTTAGGGGCGCGTGCAGGTCGGGATCCATTGGGCCGCGGGGCCAGCCGCGACACAGACTCTGAAGCGCATCGACCTGGGAGGTGCCGAGAAACGTGCGCGCGAGCGCCGCACGATCGATATCCGAGGGCTTGTAGAACGGCACGTCCTCCGTACACACGACGGAGTTATGCATTCCGTACGCGAGCACGTCCCCGTAGGTGCGCAGCATGAGGACGAACTGGCCGGCGAGCGGAGCGAAATTGCCCGAGTTGGCGGCGGTGTGGAGCAAGAGCGGCAGCACGGCCGCCTGCTCGGACGTGTATGTCGAAAGGCGCAGCACCGTCGCGAGCTGCAGCAGGCCGAAGTCGAGGGTCGAGCGCTGCCCCGTGGTTGGATCCGTGAAGTCGACTGGTACGGATTTCGAGCGCACCGTTTCCACCAGCCTGCGATAGGTCACCACGGGATCGCCGAAGCGCTCCGCGCAGGCCTTGTCGTTCGCGCAGCGCGTGAGAATGCCGAGCAGCGCGTTCTCGGCATCGAGCGCGATCTGCGGGCCGAGCGCGAGGTCGGGAGGGACCACGCCATCGAGGATCATCGCGCGCGTCCGCTGCGGGAACCGGCGCAAGTAGTGCTGGGCCACGCGCGTGCCGTAGGAGCCGCCGTAGAGATTGATCTGCTCGTAGCCGAGCGCTTCGCGCACGATATCGAGGTCGCGAACCGCGACGCTCGTCGTGTAGTACGCGACGTCGGCGTGCGTGCTCAGGCTCGCGAGACAGCGCTTTGCTTCGTCCTCCACCTCCGCCTCACTGGCACGCATGAGGGCGTCGTCGTCGAAGGGACAGTTGAGGACGTTGGATTCGCCCGTGCCGCGCTGATCGACCAGCACGATGTCACGATTGCGCTGGATTCGCGCGAACGCCGGCGCCGCGCCCGCGTACATTGTGGTCGCGGCCATGCCGGGACCGCCGGCCAGGATGAACAGCGGGTCCGGCCGTTTGCGCCGGTTGATCGCCGGGACGCGGGCGACCCGCAACCCGATCTTGCGGCCATTGCGGGCGTCGGGATTCTCGGGCACTTCGAGCGTCCCGCACTCCGCGCTCAGCACCGAGAAATGCACGGCATCCTCGATCTGGCAGGGCGCGAGCGCGAGCTCGCCTCCCGAGGCGGCCGAGGCGACGACGGCGAGCGCGATGGCGGCGCCCCAGCGCCGGACTGTAGCGAGCGGACGGATTTTCAAGGCGGGCGAAGACTAATCGATGTCGGCGCCCGAGCGATGCGACCTGCCTCGCGCCGCACGGCGTCGCCCGCCGGGCAGGGCCTCTCGTCTACAATACCCGGCCAAATCTCTCGCATCCCGGATCAGCCTCATGCGCTTCGCGCGCAAATTCGACGTCATCGTCATCGGCGGCGGACACGCCGGCACCGAGGCCGCGCTCGCGGCCGCGCGCATGGGCGCGCAGACGCTGCTGCTCACCCAGAGCATCGAGACGCTCGGCCAGATGAGCTGCAACCCGGCGGTGGGCGGCATCGGCAAGGGCCATCTCGTGCGCGAGATCGACGCGCTCGGCGGGGCCATGGCGCGCGCCACGGACCGCGCCGGCATCCAGTTCCGCACGCTGAATGCGAGTAAGGGCCCGGCCGTACGGGCGACGCGCGCGCAGGCGGATCGCCAGCTCTACAAGCGCGCGATCCGCGCGATGCTCGAGAATCAGCCGAACCTCTCGCTCTTCCAGCAGGAAGTCGCGGACATCCAGATCGAAGCGGGCCAGGTTCGTGCGGTCGTCACCGTCACCGGGATCGTCTTCGAGGCACCCGCGGTGGTGCTGACGGTCGGCACCTTCCTCGGCGGCCGCATCCACGTGGGGCTCGACAACTACCAGGGCGGTCGCGCGGGCGATCCGCCCTCGAACCGGCTGGCGGCGCGCCTGCGCGAGCTGCCGTTCCGCGTGGGTCGGCTGAAGACCGGCACGCCGCCGCGCATCGACGGCCGCTCGATCGACTACTCGGTGATGGCGCGTCAGCCGAGCGATTGGCCCATTCCCGTCTTCTCGTTCCTCGGGCGCGCCGATGAGCACCCGAAGCAGATCGACTGTTTCATCACGCAGACGAACGAGCGAACACACGAGATCATTCGGGCGGCGACCGATCGCTCGCCGATGTTCACCGGCGTCATCGAGGGCGTCGGCCCGCGCTACTGCCCGTCGGTCGAGGACAAGGTCGTGCGCTTCGCCGACAAGTCCTCGCATCAGATTTTCGTCGAGCCGGAGGGGCTGGAGACGCACGAGGTCTACCCGAACGGCATCTCGACCAGCCTGCCCTTCGACGTGCAGTACGAATTCGTGCGCACGATCCGCGGCTTCGAGAATGCGCACCTCACCCGCCCCGGTTACGCCATCGAGTATGACTTCTTCGATCCGCGCGACCTGAAGCCCTCGCTCGAGACCAAGTTCGTTGCAGGGCTGCACTTCGCGGGTCAGATCAACGGCACCACGGGATATGAGGAGGCGGCCGCGCAGGGCCTCATCGCGGGCATCAACGCGGCCCTGCAGGTGAACGGACGGGCGCCGTGGACGCCGAAGCGGAGCGACGCGTACATCGGCGTGCTCATCGACGATCTCGTCACGCGCGGGACGCGCGAGCCGTATCGCATGTTCACGAGCCGCGCGGAGCATCGTCTGCTCCTGCGCGAGGACAACGCGGACCTGCGCCTCACGCCCATCGGCCGCGAGCTCGGCCTCGTGGACGACGAACGGTGGGAGCTGTTCCAGCAGAAGCAGCAGCGCACGGAAGCGGAAGTCGAACGTCTCACGCGCGCGCGGATCCATCCGGAGCGGCTGTCCCCCGAGTGGGCGGAGCGGGTGCTGAAGGCGCCGCTCGGTCGCGACCAGTCGGCGTTCGAGCTGCTGCGCCGACCCGAAGTCGGCTACGACGAGTTGCTCGAAGTCGTGGGCGCTCCCGATTGGTGGGCGAATGCGGCGGTCGACGATCGGCTGCCGGCGCAGATTCGCGCGCAGGTCGAAGTGCGGGCGAAGTACGCAGGCTACATCGAGCGGCAGCAGGACGAGATCGAGCGCCAGCGCCGCAACGAAGAGACGCTGCTGCCCGCGAATCTGGATTACGCGGCAATTGCGGGGCTCTCGACGGAAGTGAGGCAGAAGCTGGCCGAGGTGCAGCCGGCAACGGTTGGACAGGCGGCGCGCATCCCGGGCGTGACGCCCGCGGCCATCTCGATCCTGCTCGTTCACCTGAAGAAGCGCAGCCTTGCTGCGCACACGCGAGTCGCATGAGCACCTTCATCCAACAATTGCGCGCAGCGTGGGCGCAGAACGACTCGCTCGTGTGCGTCGGGCTGGATCCCGAGATCGAGCGCTTGCCTGCGGCGATCGCCGCCGAGCCGTCGCCGATCTTTCAGTTCAACAAGGCCATCATCGACGCCACGGCGGATCTCGTGTGCGCGTACAAGCCGCAGTTCGCGCACTACGCTGCATACGAGGCCGAGGATCAGCTCGAGCGCACCATCGAGTACATCCATCGCGCTTATCCCGCGATCCCGGTCATTCTTGACGCCAAGCGTGGCGATGTCGGCAACACCGCCGAGCGCTATGCGCTCGAGGCGTTCGAGCGGTACGGCGCGGATGCGGTGACCGTCAATCCCTACCTCGGCCGCGACTCGCTCGAGCCGTTTCTGCGGCATGAGAGCAAGGGCGTCGTCATCCTGTGCCGCACGTCCAACCCGGGCGCGCGCGACGTGCAGGATCTGCAGGTGGGCACGCGTCGCCTGTATCACGCGATCGCCGAGATGGTCGCGCAACGCTGGAACACGCGCGGCAACTGCATGCTCGTCGTCGGCGCGACGTACCCGCGCGAGCTCGCGGAAATTCGCGAAATTGCGGGCGACATTCCGTTCCTCGTGCCGGGGGTGGGAGCGCAAGGCGGCGATGTCGCGCAAGCCGTGCACAACGGCCGCACGCGGGATGGCACGGGCCTCGTCATCAGCTCCTCGCGCGCCATTCTCTACGCCTCCGCTGGACCCGATTTCGCCGCCGCCGCACGGCAAGCCACCGCCACGCTTCGCGATCAGATCAATGCGAGCCGCCGCTAGCGCGCGCGCCCTCGCCATCATCCTGTCGATCGGCGCGCTCGCCGCGTGCTCGGGCGGCTCGAGCTCGTCGACCGCTTCAGGCGCACCGCCGCGCGCGGTGCTGATGCGCGGCAACGGGCCCGAGCCGGACTCGCTCGATCCGCAACGGGCGCGCGCCATCGAGGCGCAAACCATCCTGCGCGATGTTTGCGAAGGACTGACGACGCTTGCGAAAGATGCGAGTCCGGCACCCGGCGTTGCCGAAAAATGGGACATCAGCGCAGACGGCAAGACCTACACGTTCATGCTGAGAAACAACGCCAAGTGGTCCAACGGCGATCGCGTGGTCGCGGCGGATTTCGTCGCGGGGCTGCGGCGGCTGGTCGATCCCGCGACGGCGTCCCAATACGCGCAGATCATCGACACCGTCGTGAACGCCAGCGACATCATCGCCGGCAAGAAGCCGCCCGAGTCCCTCGGCGTGAGCGCGCCGGATGAGTCCACGGTAGTCCTGCAGCTCGTCGCGCCGACGCTGTACCTGCCCGCGTTGCTGGCGCATCCGAGCACGTGCCCCGTGCATCGGCCGACACTTGCCGCGCATCCCGACGATGTCGCCAAGCCCGGTGTGATGGTTTCGAATGGCGCGTTCACGCTGAAGGAGTGGGTCCAGGGCCTGCACATCGTGCTCGAGCGCAATCGGAACTACTGGAACGACGCCGCCACTCGCCTCGATGGCGTCGAGTATTTCCAGATCGCCGATGAAAACGCGGAGCTCACGCGCTACCGCGCCGATCAGTTGCATGTGACCGCCGTCGTGCCGCGCGGCCAATTCGACTGGATCGAGGCGAATCTCGGCTCGCAGCTGCACGTGAGCCCGCAGCTCACGACGTATTACTACGGCTTCAACCTCGAGCGCGCGCCGTTCAAGGATCGTCCGGGGCTGCGACGCGCACTCTCCGAGGTGATCGATCGCGAGCGCCTCGCGCAAGTGGTTTTGCGCGTCGGCGAGATTCCCGCGTACGGCTGGGTCCCGCCCGGCGTTCACAACTACACCTCGCAATCCTTCGATTACGCGAGCTGGCCGCTTGCCGAGCGTATTGCCGAAGCGAAGCGGCTCTACGCGCAAGCCGGCTATTCAGCGGAGAGGCCGCTGCATTTCGAGCTGCGCTACAACGCCGGCGAAGTACACGAGCGCCTCGCTGTCGCGATCGCGTCGATGTGGAAGGAAACGCTCGGTGTGGATGTGCAGCTCAGCGCCGTGGAGTTCAAATCGCTGCTGCAGGACATCGATCGCGGCGACGTGGAGATGTTCCGCTCGAGCTGGGTCGGCGACTACAACGATGCGTACACGTTTCTGCAATATCTGAAGAGCGACTTCGGCATCAACCTGCCGCGGTACAAGAGCGCCGAGTACGACGCGCTCCTGACGCGTGCCGCTGCGCAAGTCGACGAGAGCAAGCGCCGCGAGCTGCTGCAAGAGGCGGAGCGCGTCGCGCTACGCGATCACGCGCTGCTGCCGCTCTATTTCTACGTGAACAAGCGGCTGGTCAAGCCGGAAGTCGAGGGCTGGTACGACAACGTCATGAACGTCGTCTACAGCAAGGACCTCGCGCTCAGGACGAAACCCGAGAGCTGAAGAGCCGTCCGACGGTGCGGCGCCACCATCCCTGCTCCTGCACGTCCGGCGACTCCGCCGCGATGGTGAGCTTCACTTCGCGACCGCGCGTCGCCGTCACGCGATCGAGGTCGCTGCAGAAGGAGCCGTACCAGTGGTGAATATCCTTGTCGCGCAGCGTTTCCATCATCTGCTGATAGCGGCGGCGCCGCTCCTCGAGCGGCATGTGCAGAGCGTCCTGTAGCGCCACCGCCATGCCGCGCTTGTCGTACGGATTCACTTTCAGCGCGCCCGTGAGCTCGCGCGCGGCGCCCGCCATCGGCGAGAGAATCAGCACGCCTGGATCCGCGGGATCCTGCGCGGCGATGAACTCCTTCGCGACGAGATTCATGCCGTCGCGCAGCGGCGTGACGAGGCCCACCTGCGCGGCCCGCAAGAATCCCATCGTCGTCTCGTGCGAGAAGTTGCGGTTGAGATAGCGGATCGGCGTCCAGTCCGCTTCCGCGTACTTGCCATTGATGCGGCCCGCGCTCTGCTCCAGCGTCTGCCGGATCTCGGAGTACGCGAGCACGTCCGCGCGACTGAGTGGCGCGATTTGCAGAAACGTCACGTTCCCGAGGTTGTCCGGAAACGTCTCGAGAAAGTGATCGAAGGCGGCAAAGCGCTCGGGCAGACCCTTGCTGTAGTCGAGCCGGTCCACGCCGATGATGAGCTTCCGACCGAGGAGGCTGGCCTTCATCCGTGCGATGACGTCTTCGTTCACGGCGCTCTGCGCTTCGCGTGCGACGGCATCCACGTCGATGCCGATCGGGTAGGCCCCCACGCGCGTCCCCGCCGGCACGCCCGCCTCGAAGCACGAGCGGAAGGAGCGCACGTCGTCCTCCGTCTGGAAGCCGACGACGTCATAGCGACACAGATCGCGAATCAGCTCGGCGTGATTCGGCAGCAGCCGCAGCACCTGCATGTGCGGGAAGGGCGTGTGCAGGAAGAACCCGATGGGCCCGTTGAACTGGTGCCGCCGCAGATAACGAGCGAGCGGGATCAAGTGATAGTCGTGCACCCAGATCGCGTCGCCGGGCTCGAGCAGCCCGAGAAGCTGGCGCGCGAACAGCGCATTGACCGCTTGATAGGCCTCGTAGTACCGCTGCTCGTGCTTGAACAGCTCCGGGTTGTAGTGGAGCAGCGGCCAGAGCGAGCCGTTGCAGTAGCCGTTGTAGTAGTCCTCGACTTGGGCGGGCGTCAGATCGAGCGTCGCGTACCTGATGTTCCCGCACGTGATCACCCGGGGCTCCGCGGCGGGTTCCGCCACCGCCTCGCCGCTCCACCCGAGCCACAGCCCACCCGTGTGGCTCATCGCCGCGTTCAGCCCGACCGCGAGACCGCCCGAGGACGCGCCGTTGCCGGGCAGCGAGATGCGATTGGATACACACACGAGTCGTTGCATCAGCGCTCATCCTTTCATTGCCGCAAACGAAGAGGCCCGCGCGGAGGCGGGCCTTTCGCTACGTCGAGTGGCGGTCCGACGATCAGTTGCGGACCTGCGCATCATGCTTCTGCTCATAGATGCGCTTGCTCTCGACGTTTGCCTCGTGCTGAAGCCGCGCGCGCTCGCGGGCGGTGACGACCCCATCGGACTTCGCGAGCGCTTCGTTGCGATGGAGCCGGGCTTCGCCTCGCACGAGGCGGCGGGTTTCCGGCCGTGTCAGCTCGCCCGAGGCTACACCCTGACGAATGCGCTGCGCCTGATTGTGCTCACGATGGTTCAGCACCGGAGTCCCAGCAAATATCGGTCCCGCAACGATCAGGGCCGCGGCCGCAAGAGCCAGTCGTTTCAACATGTGAAAGCTCCTCTGGTGGGAAGTGGAATGGCGAGCCCGGGGAACGGGGGTGGCGCGGCCGGGTTGACGGCGCCGGATGCGGGCGCGGGCTACGGAGGCCGGATTTGACAGAGTCCGGCCGGGACGGGCCGGAAAAAATCAGCGGATCTGGAGCCACCCCATGCTGGGGCGGAATCGCAGGACGCGCGGCACCGGGCCGCCGGCCACATCGGATGTGACCACAGTCATGCCGCAATCATCGAGGAAGTGCCGTACGAGGGTGAGCACGTTCTCGCACGCGCGCTGTGCGTCCGGGTTGTCTGGAAGATGAGCAGCGAGCTTCGCCTGCAGGTTCTTCGCGCCCGGCGCCGCTTCGCGCAGGGACTCTATGCAGCGATCGAGCAGCAGCAGCTCGGTGGCGAGCGTCGTGTCGGTGACGTCCGCAGGCTTCGTGGAGCGGATGATGAAACGCAGGTGCAGCAGCGCGCCGGCTTCTTCCACCGCATCGTAAATGCACACCGCGGTTGCCGAGCGCAACTCTGCGACCAGCGTGGCATCGTCGGACACGATCTCGAAGCGATCGGGTGCGACAGTGACTTCTCGATGCGTCGTCGTCGACATGGGGCGTCGGGTAGTGGCCGCGAGCTGCGGGCAGACGCCAAATGTACCGGAAAAGTGTGCCCACGACCGAGGTCCTTCGCGAAGTGTGCGCGCTCGCACTTCGCGGCTGTCGCCGATGCACGACGTGAGTCGTGCATCTGCTCAGCGACCCAGCAGCATCGACGCGATGACGACGACCTGGAACAGACCGACCGCGACGAGCATGAGCGAGTTGATGGCGTTACGCATGACGACTCTCCTGACTGTGTGTGAACGACTCGAAGACCTTGCGACTTCCGGCGATCCGCCACCCGCGAGCATTTGGATGATTGCGAATCGCGCTGGACTCAAAGCACCGCGCATGCCAGTCGTGCCGTCCTTGCGTGCCGCGAGCATCGAAGCGAAGTTAACCGCCTGACGCCGCGTTGAAAGTTTTCGAGCACGTGCCGCTGCGCAGGGGCAGAACACGGGACCTGCGGAGAAGTCGCGTCCCGGGTGCGGGACTTCCGCGGACGTCCGATCCCGTGTTCGGGACGGACACTGCGGACACGCCGGACGCAACCTGTCCGGACGCTCGTCCTCAGGTCACGTCCCAGTACTGGGATTTGCAGTGTCCGGCGCGTCCCGGTATCGCAACGGGATCGCGCCTCGTGCGCGCGCGACGAGGCGGCGGAAGGTGAGCTCAGCGCGCGTGATCAGCAGCTTGCGACTTCGGTCCGGAGGCCGTGTTCATTGGCACAGCCCTTGCCTTTTCTCGTGCATGGATGTCCCCCGAACCGCTCACATCGCCGCCCGCCGCAGGCGCCGCATCGTGCTCGGCACGCTGGGCGCGTGCCTCTTGGCAGGGGGCGCCTTTGCCCTGGTCCAACTCGAGCCGGCGGCGGTGTCCGTGGATCGCCGCGAAGTCGTGATCGCCACCGTTCAGCACGGTGAATTCGTCCGGCAGGTCCGTGGCCCCGGCGTGCTCGTGCCGCGCGACGCGCGATGGCTCGCCGCGCAGGCCCCTGGGCGTGTCGAGCGCATCCTGCTGAAGCCGGGTGCGGTCGTGCAGCCGGACTCGGTCATTGCCGTGCTGTCCAATCCCGAGCTCGAGCGAATCGTGGAGGAGGCCGAATGGGCCGTGGCGCAGGGAGAGGCCGAAGTCGCCGCCATGAAGCTGCAACTTCAGGGTCAGGTTCTGGATCAGAAGTCGCGGGTGGCCGAGGCGCGCGCCAATTACGAGAGCACGCGGCTGCAGGCCGAAGCAGAGGCCGACGCAGCCCGCTTGCAAGCGGTGTCGCAACTGCAGGCGCGGCGCTCGAAAATCCTGGCGGAGCAACTCGCAGTGCGTCTGCAGGTCGAGGACGATCGTCTCGCCAATTTGGCGGATGCAACGCGGGCGCAGCTCCGGGCACAATCCGCGCGCCTCGAGCAGCTCAAGAACGTGCTCGCGCGGCAGCGCCAGCAGCTCGAGTCCTTGCAGCTGCGTGCCGGCATGACCGGCGTGGTCCAGGCGCTCGCCGTCCAGGTCGGGCAGCAGCTCGCCGCGGGGGCGCAGGTCGCGCGGGTTGCCGAGCTTCACGACCTGGTCGCGGAGCTGCAGATCCCCGAAGTGAATGCGCGCGATCTGATGGCGGGACAGGCGGCGCTTATCGATACGCGCAACGGCATCGCCGCGGGGCGGGTGTCGCGCGTCGATCCGGCCGTCGAGAACGGTGCGGTGCGCGTCGAAGTGGAATTCACGGGCGAGCTGCCGCACGGCGCGCGGCCCGATTTGTCCGTCGATGGCGTGATCGAGATCGAGCGGCGCCCCGACAGCCTGTACGTCGCCCGGCCCGCAAGCGGCGGGGAGCCGGAGTCGCGGGCGAGCGTCTTCCGGCTCGATCCGGACGGCGCCCATGCGCGGCGGATCGCCGTGCGGCTCGGCAAGGCGTCCGTGAGTGAAATTCAGGTGCTCGCGGGCCTCGCGGCCGGCGATCGCATCATCGTGTCCGATGTTTCGCAGTGGAGTTCTTCCGATGAGCTACGCATCCGATAGGGACGACGAGCGTGTGCCGCTGATCCGTATGCGGGCGATCACGAAAGTG
>DASZSS010000293.1:0-2388 GCA_035548535.1 Steroidobacteraceae bacterium | reverse complement strand
CGTGGTCCGGGCCGCGATACGAGCCGTCGACGTCCATGAAGAGACTCGGCGCCATGAACGCGTGATACAGCGAGGTGTAGAGCATCCGGCGCACCGGTTCGCTGGCCTCGATGTCGAGCACGGATAGCGCCTCGCGCCACGCCGCTGCGGCGGCTTGGCGCTTCGTATCGAAGTCCCAGCCCGGCGCCTCGGCTTCGAGATTGCGGACCGCGTTCGCCTCGCTCACGGCGGAGAGGGCCACTTTCACGAGCAGCGGCTCGCCGCGCAGCTCGCCGAAGTCGAATACGGCACTGAGCCCGCGGCCCTCGCGGAAGTCGACGTCATCGCGTCCATACCACGGCGCGAACTTCGGGTCGTATGCCGGCGGCGATATTTCCCGGTTGTAGATCGCATGAGCCGTCATGGCGCGCGAGAACCGCATCGCGAAGTAGAGCTGCCGGCCCGGCGCCCAGCCGCGCGTTTCCCGATAGCCCGTCACCGTTCCGTCCGGATGGACGCGCACGCGCGACCAGAGCACCTTGCCGGGATAGTCGTAAATGCTCGAGCGCAGGTCGAGGAGCACGTGTGCAGGCGTGCTCGCCGGGAACGTGTAGCGATGCAAGCCGACGCGCGCGGTTGCCGTGAGCTCCGCGCGGACGTCGTAGTCCGAAAGCGTGACGGCGTAGTAGCCTGGCTCCGCGCGCTCACTGTCGTGACTGAATCGCGAGCGGTAGCCGGAGAGCGGCTTGTCGATGTCGCCCGGCTCGAGCCGCACGTCGCCGGCAATGGGCACGACCAGCACATCGCCCAGATCCGAATGGCCCGCGCCCGAGAAGTGCGTGTGCGAGAAGCCGAGAATGGTCGTGTCGTCGTACTGATAGCCGGCCGCCCACGGATAGCTTTCCTTGAAGTTGCGGATCTGCGTATCGGGGCTGAGCTGCACCATACCGAACGGCACGACCGCACCGGGGAAGACGTGGCCGTTGCCCTTCGTGCCAATGAAGGGATCGACCGCGCGGGTGGGGTCCGAAAGCTCCGATGCGTCGCTTGCGACGCACAGCCCGAGCAGAACCAACAGAAAGAGGCAGCGACGAGTGTTCATCCCGATAGCGTAAGGCTTCGGGCGGCGCGCAGTCATTGTGACTTCAGGTGCAGGCGGGACCGCCGAGCGGCGTTGCGCGCGTCAAGCCCGGGCGCTCCGCTTTGATTCGCGCCGAAATCGGTAGCTTCAATTGTGAGAGGCGCTCGATGATGAGCTCCGCGATCTGGCGCGCGCCCATCTCGCTGAAGTGCGTGTTGTCCTCGTGACCTTCGGGGAAGCGCGCGATGTGCTGCTCCGGCGTGAACACGAGGTAGTACTGGCGCGATGCCGGCTCGCCCAGTCGCGCGAGCCAGCTCATGCTGTCCGCCGTCAGATCGATGAGCGGTGTGTGCGTCTCCGCGGCAAGCTCGCGCATCGCCTGCGCGTACGGCGCGTGCGTATCGACCGGGACGCCGTCCTTGAACTTGCGCCGCGCCACCGGCGTGATCAGCACCGGCTGGGCGCCTCTGTCGCGCGCGGTGTCGATGTAGCGGCGCAGCCAGACTTTGAAGTCGGTCTCGGGATTCGTGTAGCGCGCCGCGTCCGCGATTTTCTCGTCATTGTGTCCGAACTGGATCAGGAGCGTGTCGCCCTTCTGGATCTCATGCTCGATCCGGCTGAAGAACCCTTCGGTGATGAAGCTCTTCGAGCTGCGGCCGCTCTGCGCAAGGTTGTGGACCGCCACATCGTCGCCGAAGGCGCATTTCAAGACCATGCCCCAGCCGAGTTGTGGATAGCGATCGGGCGCGTATTCGGCCGCGGTGGAATCGCCGGCGATGAACACGTTCGTGCTCGGCGTCGTAGCTGCAGCCGCCGCCGCGAGCGCGATGGCGAGCACACCGCCCGCAAGCCGCGCCACCGTGCTGCCACGTCTCATAGCGCCTGATGCCTCACGCGCCTGACGCGCACTTCGCCGTGGCCCGCGGCATAGATCGCCGGC
The DNA here is from genome assembly GCA_035548535.1 of Steroidobacteraceae bacterium. Classification (GTDB taxonomy): domain Bacteria; phylum Pseudomonadota; class Gammaproteobacteria; order Steroidobacterales; family Steroidobacteraceae; genus JADGHX01. Next base: position 388 of record DASZSS010000293.1, on the reverse strand, counting down.
TGCAAACTCAAGAAATCGCCCGCCACGTTGTGGTGATACCCGGACCTTTCGAGTTGCACGTCGTACTTCTTCCATAGCTTGCCATCGATGCCGTAGTAAATCGTGACGACAGGCCGATCGTCGCTGCGCGACGCTCCGCGCTGATCGCGCCTGCGGTGAGCAGGGCCGCCGGGCCGCCGAGGCCGAGCGACTTCAGAGCATCACGGCGAGTGGGGCGCTTCGTGCTTCTCATGAGCTGGCTTCGGATGACACCGGTGTCTTGCGGGCGTGAGTATCGAGTGATCACCTGCAGCGGAGCAACTGCTTCCGCGCGAGCCTCCGGCACGATGTCATCGCCGCGGCCGTGGCCACGATCCGCGCGCGGCAGCTCGCGAGCGCATTCACGCAG
>DASZSS010000292.1:0-10624 GCA_035548535.1 Steroidobacteraceae bacterium | reverse complement strand
GCGCGCGTGGAGCGACGCCGAAATCGAGCTGGTGCGCAACGTCGCCGATATCGTCTGGCCGGCGCTCGAGAAAGCGCGCGCGGACCGGCGCGTGGCGCTCAACGAGGAGCGCCTGCGCCTCGCGCAGGGCGTGGCTCAGATTGGCACGTGGGACTGGGATCCGGAGACGCGTCGCGCGTACTTCTCGGCGGAAACCAAGGACATTCTCGGTCTGAGCGGCGACGAGGCGACGATGCCCGAACAGTGGCAGCGCAACGTGGACCCGCAGCAGCTAACGTCGGTGCTCGCCATGCTCGAAGAGTGCACGACGGTCGGCAAAGGCGAGATCGAGTATCGCTATCAGCACCCGACGCGCGGGGCTCGCTGGATTTATCACAAGGCCGGTCTCGTTCATCACGCGGGCCATCGCCACGTCGTGGGCATCAGCCTCGACGTGACCCCGCGCCGCCAGGCGGAAGAAGCCCTAAAGGAGGTGAATCAGCGCAAGGACGAGTTCCTTGCAATGCTCGCGCACGAGCTGCGCAATCCGCTCGCGCCCATCCGCAACGCCGCGCAGCTCCTCAGCGTGCACGGCGGCAAACCCGAGATCGAATGGGCCCGCGCCGTCATAGAGCGGCAAACGGCACATCTCGTGCGATTGGTCGACGACCTCCTCGACGTCTCACGTATGGTGCGCGGCCAGATCACGTTGCAGCGTTCACCAGTGACGCTGGCGGACATCGTGCAGGTTGCCCTGGAGACGACCCGGCCGCTCATTCGCCGCCGCAAACATCATTTCGCCGTGCAGATTCCTGAGCAGACGGTGACGATCGAAGGCGATTTGACGCGGCTTGCGCAGGTGGTCGCGAACCTGCTCAACAACGCCGCGAAGTACACCGACGACGGCGGCCACATCCGCCTGGACGCGGAGCTCGAGGGCGACGAGGTCGCGATCCGCGTGCGCGACACCGGGCTCGGCGTGGCGCCGAACCTCTTGCCGCACGTATTCGACCTCTTCACGCAATCCGATCGGACACTGGATCGTGCCGAAGGCGGTCTCGGCATCGGCCTCACGCTCGTCAAGCGGCTCGTCGAAATGCACGGCGGCCGCGTGGAGGCCCATAGCGAGGGTCTGGGACGCGGCGCCGAATTCATCGTGCATCTGCCGGTGCTCACGACGGAGCCCGCGCATGCGGCCCAGCGTGCACCGCGAGCGGCCGAAGCTCGCGTCGGAGCGGAGGGCAAGAAGTTGCGAATCCTCGTCGTCGACGACAATGTCGATGCGGCGGACAGCATCGCGATGCTCCTCAACATGGAAGGCCATCAGACCCGTGCGGTGAACACGGCGCGCGCGGCGCTGCTCGCCGCGCCCGACTTCAAGCCGGATGTCGTGCTCCTCGACATCGGGCTGCCGGAGATGGACGGCTATGAAGTCGCACGGCGGCTGCGCGCACAGAACGGCTCGCATCGCATGCTCCTCGTCGCGGTCACCGGCTATGGCCAGCCCGCGGATCGGCGCCGCGCGCGCGCCGCCGGGTTCGATGTGCACATGGTGAAGCCGGTCGAGCCGGCCACACTGCAAGCGTTTCTGCGCTCCGTGCAGCCGGCGTGAACCGACGTTGATGCGGGCGGCAGGGGTCCAGGACCCTCCGCGGGGTACTTCCGTGTGATGAGATACGCGCGGCCGTCCGTAGTGCGCGCTGTCCCAAGACCCCCACCACTGTATGAGTGCCGCCGCGCCACGCAGCGGTTCACACACGCGGTCGTGGCGGCTGGTAAGCTCTTCGCACACATGGGTTCATTTCTTCTGCAGCCGGCATGAGCGCGGCGGGTCACGCGGCTGCGCCTTCTTCCGGCATCCACTTCATCGCAGCACTAAAGCACCGTGACTATGCGGTGTTCGCGGCGGCGCGTTTCTGCACGACGCTGTCGTGGCAGATCCTCGGCGCGGCCGTGGGTTGGCAGGTCTGGCAGCTCACGCGCAATCCGCTCTCGCTCGCGTTCGTCGGGCTCGCACAGTTCCTGCCCTTCGTACTGCTCGTGCTCGTCGCGGGCCAGGTGGCGGACCGCACGGATCGTCGATTGGTCCTGATCGCGGCCTACACGGTGGAGGCGAGCTGCAGCGCCGTGCTGCTGTGGTTCACCACGTCCGGTTTGCAAAGCGTGTGGCCGGTGTTCGTCGCGATGACGCTGTTCGGGATCGGCCGCGCGTTCTGGATGCCGACGGGGCAGGCGACGACGCCGCACCTCGTGCCGCCCGCGGCGTTCCCGAGCGCCGTCGCGCTCAACTCCGGACTCTTTCAAATAGGTGTCATCACGGGTCCTGCGATCGGCGGACTGCTGCTCGTCGCGGGACCTCGCGCCGCGTATGCCACGTCGCTCGCGCTACTGACGTTGGCCGTTGTGCTCATGTCGACGATGAAGCCGGTGCGCACCGCGGCGCCCGTGCGCGCGTTCCGTCTCGGCGACGTGCTCGAAGGGCTGCGCTTCGTGATTCGAAGACGCACCGTTCTGGGTGCCATCTCGCTCGATCTGTTCGCGGTGCTCTTCGGTGGCGCGACCGCGATGATGCCCATCTACGCGAGCGACGTTCTGCACGTGAGCCCGGTGGGTTACGGGCTGCTGCGCTCCGCACCAGGAGTGGGCGCGGCATCGATGGCGTTGCTGCTGGCGTTCGCGCCGCTCACGCGCCATGTGGGCCGCTGGATGTTCAGCGGCGTGGCGTTGTTCGGGTGCGCGACCATCGTGTTCGGCATCTCGCGCATCTACTGGGTCTCGCTCGTGGCGCTGTTCCTGATCGGGCTCGGCGACATGGTGAGTGTGTTCGTGCGCCAGATTCTCGTGCAGCTCGAGACGCCGGACGCGATTCGCGGTCGCGTGAGCGCCGTGAGCTCGATGTTCATCGGCGCTTCGAACGAGCTCGGCGAATTCGAATCGGGGCTCGCGGCGCGCGCCTTCGGCCTCGTGCCCTCGGTCCTGCTCGGCGGCGTCGCGACGCTGCTGGTGGTGCTCGCCTACCTGAAATTCTTTCCGGAGCTGCGCCGCATGGATCGCTTTCCGCAGCCGCCGGAGCGCTTTACCGGGTAACTGTATGCGCGTACAGTTCCCCCATGAACCGCGCGATCATCGGACGAAACACACTCAAAGGACGGGGCGCGCTGTCGAATCCAGCGGGGCGCTTCGACCGTACCGGTCTGGAAGCATTTGACGATGGGTGGTACCGCGAGGAAGCACCGGACAGTGTCGCAACGAGCGTGCAGCCCGATCGCGCGCGCGGTGTCATCACCACCAACGATTCACCGGATATCGGCTTCGAGCACTCGATCAATCCGTACCGGGGATGCGAACACGGATGCATTTACTGTTACGCGCGGCCGAGCCATGCCTACATGGGCCTCTCGTCCGGTCTCGATTTCGAAACGAAGCTCTTCTACAAGGCCGACGTGCGCGCGGTGCTGGAGACGGAGCTCGCGAAGCCGCGCTACGTGTGCAAGCCGATCATGCTCGGCTCGAACACCGATCCGTATCAACCCATCGAGCGCAGGCTCGAAGTCACCCGCACCATCCTCACGGTGCTGGCGGCGGCCCGGCATCCGGTGTCGATCGTTACAAAGGGTGTATTGATTGCAAGGGATATCGACATTCTTGCAGACATGGCACGCGCGAATCTGGCGAGCGTGGCAATCAGCCTCACGACGCTCGACGCCGACACGAAGCGGACGCTCGAGCCGCGCGCGGCCGCGCCTCAGGCACGCCTGAAAGTGATGCGCGCGCTGGCGGACGCAGGCGTGCCGGTCGGCGTGATGGTCGCACCCATCGTGCCGGCCATCACCGATCACGAGATCGAACGCATCCTCGAAGCCGCGGCCGCCGCGGGCGCACGCTCGGCTGCGTATGTACTGTTGCGGCTTCCGTACGAGGTCAAGGATCTCTTCAAAGAGTGGCTGGCGCAGCATTATCCGCAGCGCGCGGAGCACGTCATGTCGCTCGTGCGCGACGCGCGCAACGGCCGTGAGAACGATCCGAATTTCGGCAGTCGCATGCGCGGGACCGGCCCTTACGCCGAGCTCATTCGCGCGCGTTTCAAAGTCGCGTGCCGCAGGTTGGGCCTCGATTCCGTGCGCGATCGTCCACTCGACACGACACGCTTCCGCCCGCCCGGCGCCGCTTCCTCACAACTGCAGCTCGAGCTGTAAGGCGCGCCGGTCGCAGAGTTCCCCTACTCGGGAACCGGATATGCAACATGCGGTCATAACCCGAGGCGCGTCGGTGGCATACTCGACCGCACAGGCCTCGCGACCACGGCTCTTCCGTTCGCTCTCACAGGGATAACGAATCATGAACAGCTCAGTCGGGTCACGCTCCACCGCGTCACTGTCGTGGGTAGCGCCGCTTGCATGCGTGCCGGCATTGCTCCTCAGCGGATGCATGCAGTCTCGTGTCGAAGAGTCGCGCGAGATGCCGACGCACATCGAAAAGGGCGAGGCCGTCGTGATCCTCGCGAAACCTCAGGTGGAAGGCGCCGGCGCCGAGGACGGCTTCATGGATTGCGTCGGCGATGAGCTCAAGGGCGGCAAGGCGAACATCGTCGTCCACAACAACAATGAGTTCGTCGACAAGATGTTTCCGTGGTTCGAGCCGGGCACGGCGCCCGCGAAACCGGAAGCGGTGGCCGCGTTGTTGAGCAGGCCCGGCGTCGGCGAAAAGATCGCGCAGACCGGCGTGCGTTATGTCGTCTGGCTCGATGGCAGCACACAGAAGACCGACGGCGGCGGCAGCATCGCTTGCGGAGCCGCGCCGGGCGCAGCAGGTTGTATCGGGTTCGGCTGGTGGGAAAAGGAATCTGCATACGAAGCCACTGTCTGGGATCTGAAGCAGGCGCGTTCTGCCGGAAGCATCGGGACGAACGTGACGGGCACCTCGGCGATCATCGGCGCGGTCGTGCCGCTGCCGTTCATCGCGCGCGTGCAGAGCGCGGCTTGCGATCGCTTGGCGGCGCAGCTCCGCTCGTTCTTCACCGAAGGTGAGGGTGATAGCCAGAGCGCCCCCGCGGCGACTCCGGTCAAGACCTCTACAGCAAAAGGCACTTCGCAATGAACACCTCGGCACCGACTGCTTCAGCAGTGCGCGGCGAAGCGCGCGCGACCCGTCTTGCGGTATTGGCGTCGCTCGTGAGTGCGCTGCTGATTGTCGGTGGCTGCAAGGATGAGCAATCCGGAGGCTCGCCTTCTTCGGGCTCGCCCAGCTCGTCCGGTGGCGGCACGAGCGGCGGCGGATCGGGCGGCTCGACGGGATCGAGCGGCGGATCGGCGGGAATGCCCGGCGGCTCGAGCGGCGGTGGCAGCGCAGGCATGCCCGGTGGCTCGAGTGGCGGCGCCGGAGCGGGAATGCCGAGCACCGGGGGTGGAGCGAGCGGCTCACCCCTGCCGTCGACCGGTGGCGCCGGAATGCCTTCGACCGGTGGCGGGGCGACGCCCTCGACGGGCGGCGCCGGCGCGGGAATGCCGTCCACCGGAGGCGGCGCTGAACCGTCGCTTCCCTCGTCGGGGACTCAGTCCGGCAAATCCGGCGGCGATTCGGGCAACGGCTCCAAGTCTGGCTCGGCGGGCGACACCGGCGCGGGATCGGCGGCCGGCTCGGCCGGTGGCGGCGGGATCGGGTCGCAAGCCGGAACGTCCGGTGCCAGTGGCAGCGCCGGTGGTAGCGGCGGCGCGGGCAGCATCGTGCGCGGAGGCGAAGCCTCCGGCGGTGGCTCGGGCAGCGCGGGTCCCGGCACAACGAGCGATGAACGACGCGCCGCCATCGATCGGCGTCTCGACGCATCCCTCGGCACCCTCGATGAGGCCGTTCGCAAGGAGCAGCAGAAGAGCGCGCAGGAACGAGATGCGCGCGCCGCTGCGAACGCCGGCAGCTCCGGCTCGTCGGATTCCGACAGCGAGGGCAGGGACGACGCCGGCTCCGGCTCCGCCGCCACCGAAGGCCCGAACGGCAAGGGTGGCAAGGAGAAGGGCAGCGGTAGCCGTCCGGGCGATCTGAAGTCGGAGAAGCAGAGCAAGGCCGAGGCCGCAAAGAACGGCGGCAGCTCCGGTGCGGCGGGCGGTAACACCGCCACGCAGGCGGGGAGCGGTGCCGCGGCCACTGAAATTCCCGACGGCAGTGACGATGACGTCGTGGCCCGCCGCTTGCGCAAGGCGGCGGAGGCGGAAACGGATCCGGAGCTGAAAGAGAAGCTCTGGAAGGAATACATCGAGTACAAGAAAGGCGCGAGCAAGTAGCGGCGCGCCGATCGCCGGCGCCCGCGCGGTGCCGGCATTGAAGGGCCGTGGAGGCGCGCGGAATTGCGCCGGATGGTCGAGGCGACGCAGGAAGAAGGTGACACATGTTCCGGCAAGCACTCATCGCGCTGTGCGGCGTGACACTCATCGGTCAACTGAGCGGCTGCATGGTCAACGAGACCAAGCCCCTGCCGAAGATCAACCCGATCCAGGCGAAGGCGCAGATTCCGCAGGACGAGCTGCTCGATGTCGGCATCCACGAGTTCGATCCGAACATCCCGGAGGCCTCCGCGAACGACCCGGAGGCGCTCGCCAAGCAGCGCATCTACCCCGACATCCGCAAGGCGGAAGCGCGCTTCATTCCTTCACAGTTGCGCTCGACCTTGGAATCTTCGGGGCAGTGGGGCGCCGTGCGCGTGGTCCCCGCGACCGTGCAATTCAGTGATGTGGCAGTGAATGGGACGATTCTCGAGTCCACGGGCGCGAAGCTTGCTGTCGAGGTCTCGGTCGTGGATTCCACCGGGCGCGCGTGGATCACGAACAAGCGCTACGAGAGCCCCGCGGACACCGGCTCGTACAAGACGGACAAGGCACTGAAGGCACGGGACCCGTTCCAGAACGTGTACTCGCAGATCGCCAACGACATGGTCGCGTTTCGCGATCAGCTGCAGGCGCAGAACCGCCGCGACATCCGCCGCGTGACGGAGCTGCGTTTCGCGCAGGACCTCGCGCCCGCGGCGATGACGGGCTATCTGACGCAGGACCCGAAGGCGAAGACGCTGCAGGTCGCGCGCCTGCCGGCGAAGGATGACCCGTACGCCGCTCGCATCGAGCGCATTCGCGAGACCGACGCGGGCGTCGTCGACACGGTGAACGGCTACTACGCGAACTTCTCGGACGCGATGCGCGACTCGTACGGCAACTGGCGCCGTTCGAGCTTCGAGGAGATCGAGAAGGAGAATCGCGCGCGCAACCAGGCCCGCACGCGCACGTTCCTCGGCGCGGCGGCGGTGCTGGCCAGTGTCTTCGTGCCGGGCCAGTGCAACACGTACGATTACAACTGCCGCCGCATCGAGAGCGCGGCGCGCACGGCGGGCGCCATCGGCGGCACGGCCGCGGTGCTGTCGGGCTTGAAGAAGTACTCCGATGCCAAGGTGCATGCGCAAGCGTTGAAGGAGCTATCGGAAACGTTCCAGAGCGAAGTTCAGCCGCAGGTCGTGGACGTGGAGGGTCGCACACTGCGCCTCACCGGCACGGCCGACGAGCAGTACCGCGAATGGCAGAAGCTGTTGCACGAGCTGTATCTCGAAGAAAACGGTGGCGACGCACCGGCCGGGGCTCCGGCCAACGCGCCCGCGCCCACCACATCGACGACCGCGACGGGCGCGCCGCCTGCGTCCCTGAAGGTCGCCGTAGAGCAGCCGGCACCCGCGCACCCATGAGGCCATGATCGAGCACGACTCCGCACGCAATCATCGTCGCGTCTCCACTCGCTACACGCTGATCGAAAAGCTCGGCGCGGGCGGGCAGGGCGAAGTCTGGCGCGCGCGCGATGAGACGGGCGGAATCGAAGTCGCGCTCAAGGTCCTGAATCCCACGCTGGCGCACGACGACGCGGCGTGGGCGGGGCTCGAGCGCGAGCATGCGATCGCGAGCCGCATGGATCACCCGGCGATTCTCAAGGTGTATCCGCCGTATCGCGAAGGCGATTTCGTGGCGCTGCCGATGGAGCTCGCCTCGGGCGGCGACCTGCGGCGGCTGCGCGGCAAGAGCTATCTCGATGTCATCCCGGTACTCATCGACATCGCGCAGGGGCTCGAGTACGCGCACGAGCACGGCGTCATCCATCGCGATCTGAAGCCCGGCAACGTGCTGTTCGATGCGCGCGGCCGCGTGCGCATTGCGGACTTCGGGATCGCCGGCGCGCCCGGCGAAGTGAATCCCGCTATCGTGCGTCCCGGGCTGTCGCCATTCACCGCGAGCCCGGAGCAGCTCCGCGGCGATCCGCCGGCCATTTCGGACGACATCTATGGCCTCGGCGCGCTCGCCTACGAGCTGTTGTCCGGCTATCCGCCGTATTACCCGCGGTTCGAAGTGAAGCGCGCGCTCGAGGAGCCGGTGCCCGAGCTGAAGCCGGCGCAGATCATGCCGCACCAGCTCGCGAGCACGATCATGCGAATGCTCGCGAAGCGCGCATCGCTCCGGCATCGCTCGATGCGCGAGGTGATCGACGACTTCGACGCGGCGCTGAACGACACGCTGACCTTCGATTTCGACCGCGGTTCAGCCGGCGCGCCGAACGATGCCGCAACGGCGAGCATGCGGCGCGATGCGGCCGTGTTGGCCGCGGCCGAAGCGGCGCGGCGGTCCACGACTCCGGCGCTGAGCGACATCGACGAAGAGCTACGCGTGACGGGCGCATTGCCTAAGCGCAGTCCGCCGCCGGCTTACAGCGCGCCGACCGCGCCGCTGCCGGTGGAGAGTGCTGCCGCCACCCAAGCGAAGCTCGCCGCCGACATCGCGGCGCGCGCGGCCGCGGCCCCTTCCGCCGCCGAGCCTGCGCGACCCGCAGCCGCGTCCGCGGGATCTGCGATCGATCTCGACGCCACCGCGCAGATCGACATGACGGGCTTCGACACCTCGAGCTTCGAGGTCGCCGACGACGAGCCGGCAGAGCATGGCATTGCGCGGGCCGCGCCCGCTCCGGAGCCGAGCCTCGCGCGTCCCGCCGATCCGGCGCAGATCGAAAGCGAGCGGATCGCTGCCGCTGCTGCGGCCGTGCGTGAGGCCGCGCCTCATCTCGTGACCGCGCACACGCCACCGACATATTGGGACGATGTTCGCCTGCGCGTGGACCCCTCGCCGCAGTATCGCCACAAGTTGCCCGGTCGGCGCCGCAGCTGGCCGTGGGTGGTGTTGACGGCGCTGGCTGCCGCGGCCGCGCTCGTATTCGTCGTGCTGCCGCAGTACGGCTCGTTCTCGGAGCTGGCGAAGTCCGCGACGGCGTCGGTACAGAACCTGATGGGCAGCGCGCCCGCGGATGGCGCGAAGTCGCCCGGTACGACCGGCGCGCAGACATCCGCCGAGGGCGCCGCCTCCACTTCGCAGAGCGGCGCGCGGACGGCTTCATCGGGCGAGCCCGCCGGGCTCGCGAGCGGTAGTGCCGTTCCGTCGTCGCCTCCCGCTCCGCGCAGCGGCGCGTCGGGGCCGGCGAAAGCGCCGGAGCCTGCAGTGACTCCCGAAGCGTACGAGAAGCTGCGCGCCGACTTCGAGCGGCGCCTCGCGGCGCTCGAGAGCAAGGGGGCCGGTTCGTGGGGCGGCCCCGATTTCGCCGCCGCCAAGACGCGCGCCGCGGAAGCCGTCGGCGCGAACGACGCGGGCAGTCCCGAGCTCGCAGCGAAGCGCATCAGCGATGCGCTGCGCCTCCTCGGTCTCGTCGAGCAGCGCGTCGATTCAACGCTCGCGGCGCAGCTGAGCGCCGGCGAGAGGGCCCTCGCGGCCGGTCAGGGTGAGCTCGCGAAACAGGCGTTCGAGACGGCGAAGCGCATCGATCCGAACAACCGCCGCGCGCAGGATGGCTTGCAGCGCGTGCGCAATCTCGGCGGCCTGTTGCCGCTGCTCGCCGATGGCGAGAACGCCGAGGCCGCGAAGGATTACGCCCGCGCGGTGCAGGACTACAGCCAGGCGCTGTCTCTGGATCCAAACAACGCCAAGGCGAAGGCGGGCCTCGCGCGCGCCCATGCGGCGTTCGGCGAGGATTCGTACGCGAAGGCGATCGGCTCGGGATTCGCGGCACTTGGGGCCGGACGGCTCGATGATGCGCGCGCCGCCTTCGAGAAGGCGCGCACGCTTCGTCCGAACGGCACGGAAGCCGCCACGGGCCTTGCGCGCGTCGGGGCCGCACTTCGGGCGCGGGGCTTCGCGTCCACGCGCCAGCGTGCCGCGGCCCTCGAAGCCGAAGAGCGCTGGGCCGAAGCGGCCGCCGAATACGATGCGGCGCTGAAGATCGACCCGTCGCTGTCCTTTGCCCAGCAGGGCAAGGCACGAGCGCTCGCGCGCGCCGAGCTCAACGACAACCTGCAAGCCCTCATCGATCGGCCGGAGCGCCTCGCCTCGCCCGCGGTCCGCGCCGAAGCCGAGACACTCATCAAGCGCGCCGCCGGGCAGGACCCGTCCGGCCCGGTCCTGCGCTCGCAGATCGCGCGCCTGCAGATTCTCCTGCCCGGGTTCGACATTCCGGTGAAGGTGGAGATGGTGTCGGACAATGCCACCCAGGTTCAGATTCAACGGGTTGGCACGTTCGGCACGTTCAGCAGGCGCGAGATCGAGCTGAAACCCGGCAAATACACGGTGGTCGGCACGCGTCCGGG
>DASZSS010000291.1:0-2684 GCA_035548535.1 Steroidobacteraceae bacterium | reverse complement strand
CCCACTCGGTCAGCTCGTGCATGAGCCCGGTCTTCTCGGCGATGTGAATGAATTCGGTGGCGGTCGCGATGCGCCCATCGGGCTTGCGCCAGCGGAGCAGCGCCTCAACGCCCACGGGCTCGAACGAATGCAGCGCGATCTGCGGCTGGTAGACGAGCATCAGATCGCCGTTCTCGACCGCACGGCGCAGCGACTGTTCGAGGCGGAACCGCTGCGCGGCCGCGTCGTACAGCGACGGCCGATACAGCGCGCAGCGATTACGCCCGAGCTCCTTCGCGCGGAACAGCGCCACGTCCGCGGCGCGAAGCAGAGCGTCGGCATCCCTTGCATGCTCGGGGAAGAGGCTCGCGCCGACGCTCGCGCTCGTCGAGAGCACGCGGCCCTTGATCGACAGCGGCTGCTGGAGGGCCTGCACGATCTCGTTAGCGCGGTCCAGCACCTCTTCGTCTGACCGCACGTCTTCGATCAGCACAGTGAATTCGTCGCCACCCAATCGCGCGAGCACCGTGCGCGGTCCGGCCGCGGAGCGCAGGCGCTCCGCCACCACCTGCAGCACGCGGTCGCCGAAGTTGTGCCCGAGCGTGTCGTTGATGGACTTGAAGTTGTCGAGATCGACGAACAGCAGCGCGAGCTTCTGCCCCGTCGCGGTGGCGCGCGTGAGTGCGCCGGCGAGACGGGCACCGAGCTGCCGCCGGTTCGGTAGCTGCGTGAGCGAGTCGTGATGCGCCAGGTGGTGGAGCTGGCGCGTGCGCTCGGCGACGTGCTTTTCGAGCTCGGCCTGATGCGCGCGCAGCTCCATCTCCGCGTTGGCGACCTGATCGGCCATGGCATTGAACGACTCCGCGAGCTGATCGATCTCCGCGGACCCGCCGCGCGGGGCGCGAGCACCCCGATGCCCCGCCGCGAGCTGACGCGTGACCGCCGTCAGCCGGCGGATCGGGCGCGCAATGCCGATCATGAGCATCACGGAGACGACGATGACCACGGCCATGACGGCGATGCCCGTACGGGCGAGCGTTGCTTCGGCCTCCTCGGCGGATGACGCGGCGTTCTCGGCGGCCACCAGCAGGCCGCGCCGCGCCGGTGCCTGCAGCTCCTTCTGCGCGGCCACGAGCAGGGCGACGCCCTCGTCGAGGAACTCGCGCCGGGCGGACCCGTTGATGGCGTCGAACTTCTCGATCAGGGTGCGCAGCCGGACGGCATCGTTGAAGTCCTCGCGAACGAGGTCGAGCCACGCCTTGCCGGGGGATTTCGCAAGCTCTGGCGCGTGGCGCGCGAGGACGGCGGCGAAATCCTTCTCTTCGGACACCCCGGCGCCCGCGGCCCCGAAACCGCGCAGCGCATTGGCCGCCGTGCTGAGCTCGGCGAGCGAGCGCCGGGCGAACACCTGGTCCTCATCGATCCGCACGCCGGCGCCGCCCGCCGCGGCGACGCGCTTCTGCAGCCGGTCGAGCGCCTCGTGCCGGCGGGCCACCCAATCGGCGCGCTGGGTCGCTTCCTCGGCCAGAGCGCGGCCGCGCGCCATGTGCTCGCCGATGCGCGCGCGCAGCTCGGTGGTTGCGGGCGTGAGATGCGGGACGGGGTTGCGCTCGAAGTAGTCCGCCAACGCGGCGTTGAGCACGTCGTGCGCCGAGACGATCGAGCCCATGTCAGGGCTGCGTGCGGCCTGCAGGTACTCGCTTACCGCGCGGTCGTACGCCACCAGCTTCTCGACTACGGTGCTGGCGCGCCGGGCGATCGGCTCGTGATCCTTCTGCATGCTGCGCACGGCTTCCACCGCCTTGCGTGTGGTTTCCGTGGCAACGGTGTGCCCGATGAGGATGACGGTGGCGACCGCCGCGAGGCCCAAGGCCAGCCGGGCCCCAATCCCCAGTCGTAGCGAACGCCGTCCTCCCAGCAGGCGCGCCGTGCGCCGCACGGCTCGAGCCATATCAGCTGTTTGCACGGGTTCTTCTTGCATGAGACATAAGGTCGTTGGGCCGGTAGCGTTCGATCGGGCGCTGCGGTCGCAGCACGCGGCCGGCATGATCGGACGGTCACGGACACGCTTCCGAGGCAGGCTTCGCAGAAGTGGGGGCCGTTCGCACCGTGGGGCCCGTGTCGTGCGCAGCGGGACGCGATGTGTGATAGCCGCCGCATCACGGCGACAGGTATTTATTACAGAGCGGCGAGCGAGCTCTCGTTGTTCGCCGTTAACGGACCGGGAGGGTGCACTCGCGGTCACCCATCCAGCGAGAGGTTCGGCGTATTCTGCGCATGTCGATCGGTAGGCGCGGGGGTTCAGTCGCCACCGATCGGACCGGGGGGCACGGGCGCGGCAGTGGCGCGTCCGGAGCGGGGAATTCACGGGCTTTGGCTTTATACTATCTCCATGACTGAAATCGCGGACACCTTCGATTCGGCGTTCACGAAAGCCGTCGACCTCGGGAATCGATTGGCCGACCGCGATAAGGACGCGGATCTTTGGGACATTGCGGATGGGCTGCTGGCGGGCGCGCTCCAGTACTGGTTGTACTCGAGACAACCCTGCGGCGATCCGCGATGCCAGGATTGCATGCCAATCAGTACCGCTGAGGGGCGCATGGCGGAGCTGAAGAAGCTCGTCGAGCAGCTCGCCGCCGAGAGCGAGTACTTCCACACGCCGACGGACGCGAACGCGGGACGCGCCTAGCCGAGTGGCCCCG
>DASZSS010000290.1:0-8209 GCA_035548535.1 Steroidobacteraceae bacterium | reverse complement strand
CGTGAAGGGCGGCTTCCCCGGCGAGGATCTCGCCGGCGTGTACGAAGCGCTGCCGTATCTCATCGCGAACATCAATCACGAGCTCGGTCTGCCCGGCAGCGCCGAGAAGCTGATCGACATGAAGGGCAAGCGCGTCGTCGTTCTCGGCGGCGGTGATACCGGCATGGACTGCAACCGCACGGCCATCCGTCAGGGTGCGGAATCCGTGACGTGCACCTATCGCCGCGACGAAGCGAACATGCCCGGCTCGCGCCGCGACTACAAGAATTCCAAGGAAGAGGGCGTCGAGTTTCTCTTCAACGCGCAGCCGACCGAGCTCGTCGGCTCCGAGCACGTCGAAGGCGTGAAGATCGTCGAGACGCGCCTCGGCAAGCCCGATGCGCGCGGCCGGCGCGTGCCCGAGCCGATCCCCGGCTCGGAGCGCGTGATCCCCGCCGATGCGGTGATCATCGCGTTCGGCTTTCTGCCGAACCCGCCCGACTGGTTCGACAAGCACGGCATTCGCCTGCATCCCAACGGTCGCGTGCGCGTATCGGCTTCCGCGGACACGCCTTTCCAGACGACGAACCCGAAGATTTTCGCGGGCGGCGACATGGTGCGCGGGTCGGATCTCGTCGTGACGGCGGTGTTCGAAGGGCGCGAGGCGGCGAAGGGAATCCTCAGGTATCTCGGGGTGGGCTGACGCTTGCGGCACGCGAAGGTCTTCTCGCGTGCCCTGTCCACCATCAGCATGGCCGACGTGAGCGCGCCGTCGCTGGCAAAGGCGCGGCGCTCGACATGTCGGCGTGCCCACCAGACTCGCAGCGAACGCTCCTCGCGTGCATGCGCACGCTGCAAATCGCCACAGTGGTGACAGCACGCGTGTGCGCACTAGTAGCGCGTGCACGCGCTGCTGCCCTCACCAATATCCATGCCTTGCGCCGAACGACTGTAAGTTAGGTGCCCTCACACGCGCGGTCAGCAGTCGTATGCCGCTAGCTGCGATTGCAGCTGTATCGAAATGCAGAATGCGGCTGCCGATGATGCAAAACACCAAAACGCGAACTGCTCTGCCGCCGCGCAAATTCGTACAAATGAACGAATTGCGCGACGAAAAAGTTGAGTACACTTCGCTCATCGCAATCGCGAATCGGCTCGTCACGGATTCGTCGAGTCACGGGGTAGCAATATGGGTAGCACCGTAGCGGCTCGGGCAATTTATCCCGATCTGATCGAAGAGGCCTACATGGACGCGCAGATCGCAGTACTCCAAGCGGACGTCGCGCACATCAAGACCGATCTTTCGGAGATGAAGCTCGACATCCGCGAGCTCCGCAACGACATGAAGGCGGCGAACGAGTCCATCGCCGCGCTGAACGCCGGCATGGCCGAGCAGATCGGGGCCGTGCGCACGGAGATCGCGGCCGTGCGCGCCGAGATGACCCAGAAGATCACGGCCGTGCGCGCCGAGATGACCGAGCAGATTGCGGCCGTGCGCGCCGAGATCGCGGCTGTGCGAAGTGCGCTGGACATGGCGTTCGAAAAATTGCGCGGCTCGCTACGTCTTGCCATCGTGACGAATACCGTCAGTCAACTGCTGACCGCAGGGGCGATCCTCGCGGTGCTGGCCAAGGCGCTGAAGTGGATCTAGCGTTCCCGCGGAAGCGGGTTCGTGCGCAAACAGGCGATTGCGCGTCACGAGCACGAGCGCTTGATCCTCCCTCTCGCACCGCTTGACGAGCGACCCTCCGCTCGACGCGCTCGAGCACGATTTGCGAGCCGCTGCCTGCCCGGTGGCGAATCGGAAGCAACAGATATCGCCTTCCGCTCACTCCGCGCGGGCGCTCTGATCACGTCCGCGACCTCTTCCACCGCCATCCCTTCTTCAACCCGCGCCGCCGCGGACGCGTCCCGCTCGTTCTGTGGCCGATGCTGACTCGCCCTGACGACTGCAAACCTCGTCGCCGAGCGCGCGGGCGGAAGGCGAGCGCAGGCGCGCAAGCCGAACGCGCCGGCGAGTGACACGCCGGGCCCGCCTTCCGGACGCCGATCCGCAGGCGGCCTCGTCGCGCGCCGTTTAAAATCATCGATTGACGGGGCCCTGCCCGCATTCCGCGGGTGGGCCTGATTGGGGGTGCACATGCCGTGGTGGGGATGGCTCATCGTCGGTGTCGGACTGCTCGGCATCGAGATGTTCGGCATCGATCTGCAGTTCTATCTCGTGTTCCTCGGTGTTTCCGCGGTCCTCGTCGGCTTGCTGGGCCTCGCCGGCCTCGCCATGCCGGAGTGGGTGCAGTGGCTGCTCTTCGCCGCATTCGCTGTCGTCACGATGGTCGCGTTCAGGGGCCGCCTGTATGCGCTCGTCCGCGGCAAGAGCGGGCACGTACCCGAGCGCGTGACCTCCGGCGACAAGGTCGTCGTGCCGGTTCGCCTCGAGCCCGGACAGACATGTCGCGTCGACTACCGCGGGACGAGTTGGACCGCGCGCAACACCGACGTGCTGCCGATCGCCGCCGGAACCGAAGCGGTCATCAGCACGGTCGACGACCTGACCCTGCAATTGAAACGGGCTGCAGCCACGAACTGAACGAGAAAGGAGCTCCATGGCAACGCTGTATGTCGTGCTGGTCATCGCGATACTCGTGGTGATCGTTCTCGCGAAAACCGCCACCGTCGTCCCGCAACAGAGCGCTTACGTCGTTGAAAGCCTCGGCCGGTACAGCCGCACCCTTCAGGCCGGGTTCCACATCCTCGTGCCGTTCGTCGAGCGCATCGCCTACAAGCACAACCTGAAAGAGGAAGCCATCGATATCCCCGAGCAGGTCTGCATCACGCGGGACAACGTGCAGGTCGGAGTCGACGGCGTGCTCTATCTGCAGGTGCTCGATGCCAGCAAGGCGTCCTACGGCATCACTAATTACCGCTTCGCCATCACGCAGCTTGCGCAGACCACCCTGCGCAGCGAGATCGGAAAGATCGAGCTCGATCGCACTTTTGAGGAGCGTGCCGCGATCAACGCCAACGTCGTGAGCGAGCTCGACAAGGCATCCGCGCCGTGGGGCGTGAAGGTGCTCCGTTACGAGATCAAGAACATCAATCCGCCGAAGGACGTGCTGCAAGCGATGGAAAAGCAGATGCGCGCGGAACGCGAGAAGCGCGCGGTCGTGCTGACCTCCGAGGGCGAGCGCGATGCCAAGATCAATCAGGCGGAAGGCGAGAAGCAACGCGTGATCAAGGAGTCCGAGGCGAAGCAGCGCCAGCAGATCAATGAAGCGCAAGGGCAGGCCGAGGCGATCCTGGCGGTGGCGACGGCCACTGCGGAGGGACTGCGGCGCGTCGGCGAGGCATTGAGCGGACGCGGTGGCATGGAAGCGATGCAGTTGCGTGTCGCCGAAGAGTACGTGAAGCAGTTTGGGCACTTGGCCGACGAAGCGCAGAGCACGCTCATCGTGCCGGCGAACCTCAGCGATATTGCATCGATGATTGCGCTCGCGACGAGCGTCGTGAAGAACCAGAGCAAGGCGGGCTAGCGCGGGGGTTGCATTCAGTGAGCGACCGCTGGCCGGCGCAGCGCGTGCGAGGCGTCGCACGTTTGCCGGACGGAGGATGTCGCGCTTCGCGAAGGGTCGGGACGCCGCGGGTTCGGGCGTCGAGCCGTCGCGCATCGAAACCGCTCGCGGCTCGCGGCATCGAGGCTGCCGCGCCCCGCGGAGGCTCGCGAATCTCGCGAGCGCGCGCCGCGCCTCGGGCCGCGAAGCATCGCGGTCCCGGCGGCGAAGCCTGCACCTCGCATGGCCTCGCGCCCGCCGCGGTGATACTGCGTCGGAGTCGGGGCGCGCAGCTCGCGCGCCCACGCGCCTATTCCGGCAGCGTCACGCCCGACCCGCCCATCTCTTTCGGCATGTCCTTCATCTTTGGCAGCCCATCGTGAACGCGCAGCACGGTTTCCTGATAGTTCACGTGGACGCCCGGCTGGAAGCGTAGCGTCGGGATCATCGCCGCGTACACGTCGGTCACGCCCCACTTGGGATGTTCCGTGTAAAGGTGGCCGCCGCAGCGCGTGCACCACTTCCGGGAGCTGAGCTCCGTCTTATTAAAAGTACCGACGTGGTCCGACCCGCGCGTCACCCGCACGGCCTGCGGCTGCCACAACGTGAAGGCGTTCACCGGTCCGGCCGACCAGTGCCGGCACGATGAGCAGTGGCAGTACCCCATCGCAACGGGCTCGCCCGTCACCTCGAACTTCACTTCGCCGCAAAAGCAGGTGCCCACGTGTGTGCTCACGATCAAAACTCCGGGTAGCATCGTTCGGCATAGAGCGAACAGTGGGAGGCAGTGTAGTGACGGCGCGCGCCTCCCCGAATGACTGCGCGTCCGGCGCTCGTGCTCGACCGTCCGGGGAGAGTCTCGGTGGATGCATTGTCTGGTGTGCTCGATGCGGTGCGCCTCAGGGGCGCCATCTTTTTCGATATTCGCGCGTCCGAGCCCTGGGTCGCGGAAACGCCGCCCGGCGAGGCGATCGTCGGCGCCATGTTTCCGGGCTCGGAGCACATGGTGTCGTACCACGTCATCACCCACGGCCAATGCTGGGCATCCGTCCCGGGCGAGGAACCCATGCTGCTCGCGGCGGGCGATGTCATCGTGCTCCCGCACGGGCATACCCACGTGCTCGCGAGCGCGCCCGGGCTGCGCCGCTCGCCCGACATGTCTCTTTATCGATGGCCCGACGACGGGCAGCTACCGATCAGCATCTCCGTCGGTGAATCGGAGAGCGAGGCGGCGCGCCTGGTGTGCGGATTCCTGGGATGCGACGCCCGCCCGTACAACCCGCTGCTTGCCGCACTCCCGCGAGTCATCCGTATCAGCGACCACGCGGGCTCGCTCGCGGCGTACGTCAAGCTGGCGTTGGCTGAATCGAAGGAGGGGCGACTCGGCGGTGGGAGCGTCCTCAATCGGCTGAGCGAGCTCATGTTCGTCGAAGTCATTCGCCGCTATCTCGAGGCGATTCCGACGGATCGCGCGGACTGGCTCGCCGGCCTGCGCGATCCCTTCGTCAGCCGCGCCCTGACGGCGCTTCATCGCAGCCCTGAACGGAACTGGACGCTCGAGTCGCTCGCACGTGAAGCGGCGCTGTCGCGATCTGCGCTCGCCGAACGCTTCACGCGCTTCGTCGGCATGCCGCCGATGCAGTACCTGACGAACTGGCGCATGCAGC
Source organism: Steroidobacteraceae bacterium (assembly GCA_035548535.1). GTDB lineage: Bacteria > Pseudomonadota > Gammaproteobacteria > Steroidobacterales > Steroidobacteraceae > JADGHX01. The sequence continues at coordinate 3,015 of DASZSS010000290.1, read as the reverse complement.
TCGCCGCGAAGCACCTGCTGAGTGGCGTCGAAAGTGTCGCGGCGATCGCGAATCGCATCGGGTACGACTCCGAAGCGGCCTTCAGTCGTGCGTTCAAGAAGCTCGTCGGCGCACCGCCGAGCGACTGGCGCAAGCAGCGCAAAGGCTATTAGCGCGCTGCCGCCCGCGAGGGCACCTAGTTGCGAGTCATTCGGCGCGAGCTTTGGTTGTTGGTGAGGGCAGCAGCGCGCCCACGCGCTACGCCCCAGGCGCACGGGCGGAATGCGGCGCAGTCGCGATGATGACGCTCGGCGCGAGCTTTGGTTGTTGGTGAGGGCAGCAGCGCGTGTCGCGCTACGCCCCAGGCGCCCCGACGGAACGCGGCAGTCGCGATGACGACGCTCGGCGTGAGCTTTGGACGTTGGTGAGGGCAGCAGCGCGTACACGCTCCTCCCCAGGCGCACCGGCGGAATGCGGCGCAGTCGCCACGACCACGACGTGCGTCGCGTATGCCTGTTTCATCAAAGTGCCTTCGGGCACCAGCGCGTCGCTGTCACCCGCGTCGCGGAATCTCCAGACCACGCTTCACCGCCGGCCGCGCCACGAACGCGTCCAGGACACGCGTGACGTTCGGAAACTCCGCAATCCTGACGAGATCGCCCGCGCCGTAAAAGCCGATCAGATTGCGCACCCACGGGAACGTCGCGATGTCCGCGATACTGTACTCGTCCATGATCCATGCGCTATCCGCCAGCCGTCGATCGAGCACGCCGAGCAGGCGGCGCGATTCGTTGACATAGCGGTCGCGCGGCCGCTTGTCCTCGAAGTCCTTGCCCGCGAAACGGTGGAAGAAACCGACCTGCCCGAACATCGGCCCGATGCCGCTCATCTGAAACATCACCCACTGCAGCGTCTGGTAACGACGCGCCGTGTCCTTCGGCACGAGCTGCCCGGTCTTGTCGGCGAGATAGACGAGAATCGCACCGGACTCGAACAGCGGTAGCGGTGTGCCATCCGGCCCGTTCGGATCGAGGATCGCCGGGATCTTGCCGTTCGGGTTCAGGGACAGGAATTCCGGCGAATGCTGATCGTTCGTGTCGAAGCTCACGAGGTGCGGCTCATACGGCAGCCCCGTCTCCTCCAGCATGATCGAAACCTTCACGCCGTTCGGCGTCGGCAGCGAATAGAGCTGCAGCTTCTCGGGATGCTGTGCAGGCCACTTGCGCGTGATCGGGAATGCAGCGAGATCGGGCATGGGCGGGTGTCCTCCTCGAAACGAACGGCACACGCTACCCAGAGCGCCGAATGGCGCCTATCCCTCGGAAGTGGCGGATGCGACTCGTCGATGTCTCGATCGCCGCGGCGCGCGCGGTGGGCACGCCGCACCTCGCGCACAGAGCTATAGCCGCGCACCGAGCGATACGGGCGGAGCGGCTTCTACGCCCCGAAATCGACGGCCGTGGTGTTACCGCCCGAGATGATGACGCCCACACGCTCGCCGGATCGCGGTTGATAGCGACGCGCGAGCAGCGCCGCGAGCGCCGCCGCGCCGCCGGGCTCGGCGACGAACCGCAGACAATCCCACAGCCGGCGCTGCGCAGCTCGAATCTCCTCGTCAGAGACCAGCACGGCGCGAAAGACGTGCCGCTGAGCGATGGGAAACACGAGCTCGCCGATCTGCTTCGGCGCCAGCGAGTCCGCGGCGATCCCTCCGGCGGGCGCCTCGACCGGGCGGCCTGCCGCGAGCGCGCGCGTGAGCGTGGGTGCGAGCTCCGGCTCGACGCCGATCACGCGGACCTTCCCGGCATACCACGCCGCGATCCCGCCGATCAGCCCGCCGCCACCCACCGCGACGAGCAGCGTATCGAGCGCAGGGCATTGCTCCTCGAGCTCCATGGCCACCGTGCCCTGCCCGAGCAGCGTCTCGTTCTGATCGAAAGCGTGCACCTGAAGGGCGCCGGAGGCTTGCGCCCACGCTTCGCTCGCGGCGAGCGCGTCGGCATAGCGTTCGCCCGTGACGCAGAGCTCGACGCCACATTCGCGAATGCGCGCGATCTTTGCCGGCGACGAGATCGTCGGGACGAAGATGCGTGCCGGCTTCCCGAGGCGCCGCGCCGCGAAGGCGACCGCCGCGCCGTGATTGCCGCCCGACGCGGCCACCACGCCGGCCGGCGGGATTGCGCGCAGCAGCAGGTTCGCGAACGCGCCACGTGTCTTGAAAGATCCGGCGTGCTGCAGCGATTCGAGCTTCAGAGCCACGCGACAATCTGTGAGCCCGAGATCGGCGCCCTCGACTTCGATCACCGGCGTGCGTCGGATGAAGGGCCGCAGGATCTCGTGAGTGCGCGCGATGCTCTCGCGATCGATCGACATGAAGTGTTACGCTTGCGCAGGATTGGCCTACCGGCTCAATCCTAGTGAGCCCACAGCCCAAGGTCCATCCGCTGAGCCGACCCGCTGCAGCGGTCGGCCGTTGCAACATTCTCCCAGCGCGATGGTCGGACGGCGGATCGTTCGCCCGTCCTTGGTCCACGCATTCATTTTTCGCAGGTTCCACATGAGTCCGCCCGCGCACGCCCTGGATCATCGCAAACGCTGGTGGGCGCTCATCGTGCTGTGCCTCGGCGTGCTCATGATCGTGCTCGACTCCACGATCGTGAACGTCGCGCTGCCTTCGATTCGCGAGGACCTGAGCTTCACCGAGACCTCGCTCGTGTGGGTCGTGAACGCGTACATGCTCACGTACGGCGGGTGCCTGCTGCTCGGCGGACGGCTCGGCGACATCGACGGCCCGCGCCGGCTGTTCCTGCTCGGCATCACGCTCTTCACCGTCGCCTCGCTCGCGTGCGGCCTCGCGAATACGCAAGACGTGTTGATCGCGGCGCGCGCGATTCAGGGGCTCGGCGGCGCGATCGTCTCGGCGGTCGCGCTGTCGCTCATCATGAACATGTTCACGGATGGGGCCGAGCGCGCGAAAGCGATGGGGGTGTACGGATTCGTCTGCGCCGGTGGCGGCAGCATCGGACTTCTGCTGGG
>DASZSS010000289.1:0-6630 GCA_035548535.1 Steroidobacteraceae bacterium | reverse complement strand
TCTTGTCGGCTCCTCGTTATTTGGGAGGTCTCGGCCCGCGCGGTGAGCGATGCATTGTGTCCGAGCGGGCCGCCGGGTGCACGCACCTTCAGACATAACGTGCGCTACATCACGGTCTCTGAAAAGAAGCGGCGCCATCATCTATTCAAAATCTGGAGCGCCAATTGATTATCGACGGGCGAAGTATCCCGGCGCGCACTCAGCTCGCCGCGGATCTCTGTATCGTGGGCGCTGGCGCTGCAGGCATCACACTCGCGCTCGCGCTCGCCGACGCCGATCTGAGCATCATGGTGCTCGAAAGCGGAGGCCTGACACCCGAGCCCGATACGCAAGATATGGCGCGCGGTCGGAACGTGGGCCTCGACTACGTGCCGCTCGAGTCTGCGCGGCTGCGCTGCCTCGGTGGTTCCACCATGCACTGGGGCGGCTGGTGCCGGCCGTTCGAGCCCATCGACTTCGAGCGGCGCCCATGGGTCCCCCACAGCGGCTGGCCCATCGATTTCTCGGCAGTCGAGCCCTACTACCCGCGCGCGCAGGAGCTGTGTCAGCTCGGCGCGTTCGATTACGACCCGGCGGCATGGGATCTGCCCAAGGGCGCCTTGCTGCCTTTGCCCGCCGACCGCCTGCATTCGCGTCTGATCCAGTTCAGCCCGCCGACGCGCTTCGGCGTGCGCTATCGGGATGCGCTGGAGCGAGCACCGAAAACGACGGTCTACCTGCATTCGAACGTCACACAGATCCTGCCGGCCCAAAATGGAGCCACGATCACGGGGCTACGCGTGGCGACCCTCACGGGCAACTCGTTCACCGTCTCGGCGAAGCGTTACGTGCTCGCGTGCGGCGGCCTGGAAAACCCGCGCATCCTCCTGGCCTCCAACGAAGTCATCGCGAGCGGCATCGGTAACGCGCACGATCTGGTCGGACGATTCTTCGCGGATCATATCCAACTCGATACCGCCGCCATCTTTCCCGACGATGAGAGTCTGCGACTGGACTTCTATCAACCCGCCTCGCGCGATGTGAGCCGCCGCTCGCGTAAGCCTGGCGGCCGCTCGGCGAACATGATGGCGTATCTCACGCTCGATCGACGCGTCCAGGAGTCGCGCCGCACGCTCAACTACAGTGCGAATCTGCTCGAGACGACGTGGTCGGACTACCTCACGGCGGCCGAGACGGCCAACGTCGTCGAGCGCTCGGTATGGGAGGAAGTCGGCCGCTCGCTGCGCAGTCTTTGGGCGAATCTGGACGATGCGATCGCGGCGACCTTCCACTCGGGTGGCAAGCCCGCGCCCATCTACAAGATCGTGACCACTCAGGAGCAGGCTCCGAACCCCGACAGCCGCGTCCGGCTCGCACCCGAGCGCGATGCGCTCGGCATGCCGCGCATCCAGCTCGAATGGCGTCTCACGGATCTCGATCGCCACTCCATCGAGGTCGCGATCGATGAGCTCACCCGCGCCTTCGGCGGCGGTCGTATCGCCAAGCTCCATTCGCCGATCGACCTCGGCAAGCATGGCTGGCCCACCCACGTACCGATAAGCTGGCATCACTGCGGAACCACCCGCATGAGCACCCATCCCGAAGACGGGGTCGTCAATGCCGACGGCCGCGTGCACGGAATCGATAATTTGTATATCGCGGGCTCATCGATCTTTCCGACCAACGGCCACGGCAATCCGACTCTGACGCTGGTTGCGCTGACCTTGCGGCTCGCCGATCACCTGCGGAGCGCGTTTCAAGTGAAGCGAGGGGCGTCCTGACATGAGCGCTCGCTGCAAGAGCCCCAAGCGGCGCGAGATCCTGCGGTACGCACTGGCTGGTGGCGTCGTCGCGATGGCGGGCACCGGGCTCGCGAGTCGCGCATTCCTGCCCGAGATCCGGCGGATTCTCGGGGACTCTGCGGAGGACACGAGCGCGCTGCGCTCGTTGGCGCAGGCTGTCGTATTTGGCCCTCGCGCCGTGCCCGTCAGCATCGATCGGTGGAGCAATGCGCGGCTAAGTCATAGAATCCGCGCCAACATTCTTGCGGATTATCGCCAGGGGAGAATCGTGGCGGTGGCTTCCTGGCGAATCTCGGCAACCGAGGCGGATGCGCTCGAGCTCATGCGCCGTCTACAACTGATTTAAGCTTTCGACTCCGACAAAACCTCGAAATGGCCGAGAGTGCATCCACGTCGGGCGGCTCCGTCGCCACCACGCTCGCGCAGCCGACCGCACTGGAGGGGCCCCGCCGCGAGAGGCGGCCGCGATTGATCGCTTATCCGAAGAGCGGCATCGACTATTGTGAGCAGCTCTACGGCGCGGTCGCCGAGCTCGGTATGCCGGTCGTCGAAGGTCAGTGGGCCGGCCGCTGGATCGTGCTGAACGTACGGCGCGGAGATCTGGTACACATCCATTGGCCCTCGTTCCTGTACTTCGATGCGCGCCGGCCCGTGAGGACGTACTTCTATCTGCTACGCTTCTTCGCGCTCATCAGCATCATTCGGCTGCTCGGCGCGCGCATCGCATGGACGGCGCACAACCTCTACCCTCACGATGGCGGGCGTGCTCGTTGGGTCCATCGTGTCGCGCGGCGCTTCATCACCCGCATCGCACAGACCATCTTCGTGCACGGACCGGCAGCGGCGCGGATCGTCGGTGCCGAGTTCAATGTGGCGGACAAGCTCGTCGAGGTGCCGCACGGGCATTGGCGCGCGCATTATCCGAACACACCCGAGCGTAGCGAAGCGCGTCGCCTCACGGGCCTGCCGCAGGACGTGGTGCTGTACGGGTTCGTCGGCTCGTGCCGTCCGTACAAGAACCTCGAGTCGCTCATGGCGGCATTTGAGGGTATGGACGCGACGAGCCACCTCGTCGTCGCCGGAGCGTTCTCACCGCCGGAGTATTCGACGAAGATCGAGAGCATGGTCGGCACGGCGCGGGATCGCGTGCACATCGTCCCGCGTTTTTTGGCCGACGAAGAGATCATGACCTACGTCGCCGCGCTCGACGTGCTCGTGCTGTCTTACAAGAACATCCTCACCTCGGGCGCGGCAATGCTGGCGCTGAGTGCGGGTGTGCCGGTGATCGCTCCGCGCATGGGCGGATTGACCGATGTCGTCAACGACACGTGCGGTCTGCTCTACGATCCCAACGCGACGGATGGGCTGCGCAATGCGATGCTGGCCGCGACCCGCCGCTTCTGGTCGCGCGAGGCGATCATCGCCCACGCCCTCTCCTTCGACTGGAAGGTCTCCGCAATGGCCCTCATTCAGATCGTCGAAAGACACACCTTGCCCGTCCGGGCGGGCTGAGATGGGCACTCTGAAGGGGAGCGTGACGCGGGGCGCCGCCTGGATGGTGCTCTATCGCCTGGTCGATCGCTCCCTCGGGCTCGTGAGCACGCTGTTCCTGGCGCGCTTGCTCGTGCCGGCGGACTTCGGTCTGGTCGCGATGGCCACTTCGCTCATTGCGATTCTCGAGCTGCTCAATGCATTCGGGCTCGACGTCGCACTGATTCAGCGCGCGAATGCGGAGCGTGTGCACTTCGACACGGTGTGGACGCTCAACGTATTGGCCGGGCTCACGATCGCGGCACTGCTCGTGTTGCTCTCGTGGCCGATGAGTCTCTTCTATCACGAGCCGCGCCTCGTCGCGCTCATGTGCGTCTTGGCGCTCGGCTCCGCGGCGTCCGGCTGCGAGAACATCGGCGTCGTCGCGTTCCGCAAGGAGCTGAACTTCGACCGTGAGTTCCGCTACCTCTTCACCAAGCGGATGCTCACGTTCGGCATGAGCATCGCGCTCGCGCTCACGCTGCGAAACTACTGGGCGCTGGCCATCTCCATGACGGCCGGGCGCATCATGGGAGTCGCGATCAGCTACCGCATGCATCCGTTCCGGCCGCGCTTCTCGTTCGCGGCGCTACGGGATTTCATGCACTTCTCGACGTGGGTGTTCCTGCAGAACATCTGCTTCCTGTTGAAGGAGCGATCGGCGGATTTCATCGTCGGGCGCATCTCCGGTCCGTACTCGGTCGGTGTGCTGAACGTGTCCACGGAGATTGCCAGCATGCCGGGAACGGAGCTGGTGGCGCCGATCAACCGCGCGGCGCTCCCCGTGTATGCGCAGCTCGCGAAGGATTTGCCGCGCCTGGCCGCTCAATATCTGAGCGTCACGGCACTCGTCGCCCTGCTCGTCACGCCGTGTGTGGCGGGAATTGGCGCACTCGGCAGCGTCGTTACGGGATTGTTACTCGGCCCCAAGTGGCACGACGCCTCTACGCTCATCAGTCTCGTTGCGTTCGTCGGCATCGCCAACGTGCTGCTCAACACCTCACATCCGGCGGTGCTCGCCGTCGGCAAGCCGGCTGTGTTCGCGCGGATCACGGCGGTTCAAGTGTGCCTGCAGATTCCGGCGCTCATCGTGCTGACGCGCACGTCCGGCGCGATGGGCGCCGCCATCGGCTATGTCGTTTCGTCCGTCGGCATGTTGCCGTTCAGCTTGTATTTCATCCTCAGAACGATCGGTGTGCGCTACCGGGATTACCTCGGGTGCATCTGGCGACCGCTCACTGCCGCCACGGTGATGTACCTCGTCCTGCGGCTGGTAATGCCGCCGATCGATGTGATGCACCTGAGCACGCTCGAGGCCGTCGTACTGCTCGGCAAATATGCGCCGCTCGGCGCGGCACTGTATGCCGCCACCTTGGCGGCGCTCTGGTTACTGAGTGGGCGCCCCGAGGGCGCGGAGCTCAAGGTTCTGCGCGAGCTGGCGGGGCGCTGGCAACGACTGCGGCAGCGGCGCCTGCTCGCCGGCCGCGCGCCACGTTGACGAACTCGATGATCGCGAGCACGCGCGCGCGAAAGCCGAACCACAACGTCGCCGCATAAACGAGCGCGCCGAGCCCGACGACCGCCCCGAGCGACAACGCCACCGGCAAGTCCGGCGGAAGCACGAAGCGCGCCAGCAGAACGGCCACCGACATCGCCGCGCACGCAACACCGGCCGGCTTCAGCGCACCGAACCAGTGGCGATACGAGATATCGATCGTGCGGAAGCCGAGAACGAGCGGCGGGATGTTCACGAGCGGGTACAGCACCGCCCACACTAGCGCGACACCCTCGAGCCCGTGATTCACCGCGACCAGAAATCCGAGCGGGAGCACCACTCCGGCAAGCACAGTGCACCACATGAGCGCGCGAAACTGTCCCGTCCACGTGAGGACATGCGCAATCAGAATCTGGCACCCTTGGAACGCAGCGTAGAGACACAGCAATCGTAGCGGGCCGACCGCGTCGCCCCACTTGGGCCCCAGCGCCAGCCGCACGGCCGGATCTGCGACGAGCGCGAGCCCGATCGACATCGGCAACGTCAGATAGGCCAGAAACTCGGTGAGGATGAGAAAGTACCGGCGCAGTTCCGCGCGGCTCCGCTGCACGTCCGAAAAGACGCCCGGCACTACCTTGCTGACGATTGCGCTCACTTCCTGAAACGGCAGATTCGCGAATGTCGTCGCGAAGGAATACGCGCCGAGCAGGTCCTTGCCCAACACGCGCCCAATGAGGAGCTGATCGGCCGAGCCAAACGCATACCCGGCGATGCGCCCCACGATGACGCGCCAGCCCTGTAAGAGCGGCAGCGCGAGCTGACCGAGCTGGCGCGGCCACGCCAACGAATAGGGGCACCACGCAAGCAGCACGGCGGTCACGACGACCGCCCCGGAAATCGTGCTGGCGATCAGCGACCAGAAACCCCAGCCGGCGACGGCCGCGCCGACCAGCACAGTCTGCGTCGCAATCGTCTGCACGAGCGCGAGAGACGCAATGCGCCGGAACTGCAGTCGCCGCTGCAGGGTTGCACGGGGCACGACTTGCAAGGCATCCGTCAGGAACAGCACGCTCAGCGCAGCGACGGCCGCGGCCACCTGCGGCTCTTTGAAGAATCCGGCGATCGGCTTCGCGAGCAGCACGAACGAAGCGCAAAATGCCATGCCCACGCTCAGGATCAACCCGGCGAGGCGCGCCTGTTGCGAGCCGACGATGCCGCGATCCTGAACCAGAATCGAGTCGAAGCCGAAGTCCTCGACCATGCGCAGGAAGCCGATCCCCAGCATCGCCATCGAGACGATGCCGTAGTCACCGGGCACGAGCACGCGCGCCACATAAAAGGTCGCGGCCCAGCTCACGGCCTGTGCGGTCCAGCGCAGCACCGCCGTCCACGCGATGCCCGCCACGAGCGCGCGATCGAGGGACTCAGTGTTCGGAGAGGTCGGCATGGGGTATCCCGCCGGTGCGCCATATTCTGTTTAGCTTCGCGGCGTCACTTGAATTCTAGTACGCAGATCGCGTTTCTGTTCGGATTCCATGTCATCATTTACGTATTAGAAAAATGACTCCAAGTGCGCCCCGGCGGCGGATCAATCGCGATGAGATTCACGGAATGTGACGTAATCGGCGCTCGGGTGATCGATCCGAGCCCCCACACCGATGCACGCGGTCGATTCTTTCGCGCCTGGTGCCAGCGCGAATTCATCGATAACGGCATCGATTTCACGCCAGTGCAGGCGAACATGGCCGTCAGCACCCGCAAGGGCACCATGCGCGGGCTGCACTACCAAGTGCCGCCTGCGCCCGAGGCCAAACTCGTGCGCTG
>DASZSS010000288.1:0-35352 GCA_035548535.1 Steroidobacteraceae bacterium | reverse complement strand
TGAAGTCGCGGCGGGCTTCTTCTCGCGACGCGTTCTGTGCGTACTGTTCGGTCTTCAGCAGGTCGTCAGCCGTCAACGCCACCCGATCGAGGCTGTGCACGCGGTCGAGGCAGCTCGGTAGAGCCGCGGGGTCCGCCGGCGCGAGCACGCATTCGACCTCGGGCATGGTCTGCCGGATCAGCTCGATTTCGGCGGGATTGTCGTCGAGGAACACGAGACTGTCGGTGCCGATATTGAGCCGGGTGGCGATGCGGCGAAGGCCCTCGTCCTTGCGGTCCCACGAGACTTCCATGCACGCGAAATCCTGCGCGCGCAGCGGCATGTCATCGCGCACGCGAAACAGCGCTTGCACTTCCTCGGGGTTGTTCTTGCTGCACACCGCCAGCAGTACGCCGCGCCGCTTGATCGCGAGAATCTTTCGCTGCAGATCGAAGTACGCTTCGGCGATCGGATCGCCACTGCCGACGCGCACGCCTCGGGCGCCTTCTTCGCCGAGCACGCCGCCCCACAACGTGTTGTCCAGATCGGCGACCAGGCACTTGCGCAGGCGTCCGAGCGCCGCCCCGACGTGGCGCGCGATTTCATCCGATAGCACCGGCAGGAAGCTCTCGTGCCAGGGCAACTTGGCCATGTAGTAGAGGCGCCGATCGCGCGCACGTGCGCGTCCATGAAGTGCGGTGAGCCGGCACAGGTCCACGATCTGCACGCGCTGTTCCGCGCGAAACATCCGGGCCAGCGTGCAATTCAGCTCGGCATAGAATTCCTGCTCGCCGAACTCGGCCCGCATGTCCGCCAGGCCGAGCTCGTAACAGCTCGGGCCCGCAAAGTTCGTGAGCAGCACCGTTGCCGCCGTGTGGGCGAGGGCGGCTCGCACTAGCGGCTCGAGAGCTGCGAGCACGGCATCGACGGTGCGTCGATCCGCCGCCTCACCGCGCAGCCGGATAGCGGCCGGCAGCAGCGCATCCAGCTCGAAATGCAGAAGCAGAAAGCTGGGATCGAAGCGCCGCAAGTCGGAGCCCGCATCGAGCAGCGGCTGCAGCGTCTGGTCGAACGGCGCGACGTACGACGCGGCATTGATCCCGTGGCACAGCAAGTGCGCTTCGACGAACTCGGGCAACGGGTCGAAGACGACGTTGCCCGCGAATGCCATGCGCGCATCGGGCTCGCGATTCAAGCGGCGCGCTTCGCGGCTCAAGCGGCGAACCTCGACGGAGCTCAGAGCGAGCGGGTCGAGATGTCGGGCCCGTTCGAGCGTGACTTGCATGTCGCGGCTACCGGATGTCGAAGATCTTCTTCGCGGGGTTGCCCTGCACGACAGTGCGCGGGTGCACATTGTGCGTCACGACCGAGCCGGCTGAGACGACGGCGTTCTCGCCGATGCGCACTCCGTCGAGCACGGTCACCGCCGTCGCGATCCATGCACCTTCGCCGACTTCGATCGGTCCCTGCGTATACGGCTGCCGCTGGGAGGGCGGCTTGCCGAACTCATTCAGCGCGAACGTGCCGCCGTTCAGGAAGCAGCCTCCCGCGATGCCCACGTCGGAGCCGATAGTGATTCCGCTATGGCTGACGAGGCTCGAGCGCCCGCCCAGATTGACGTTGCGCCCGATGCGAATCGCGCCGGCCTTCGACTTGATCATGCAGCCGCGGCCAACGATCGTGCCCGCGCCGATGCGCAAGCCCTCATCTCCACACCCGCGCGCATCGAGCATGCAGTTGTCGTCGATGGCGACGCCGTCCTCCAGGAAGATCCGCCGCGGATGGCGAAACACGCAATTGCGTCCGATGACGACGTTGCGACCGAGCGCGCCGAAGAACGGTCCCAGCAGCTTACGTCGCAGCAGGAGTCCGGCGGCGCCGGGCGCCGGCAGCACGAACATCGTCACGAGCTCGTAGAGTCCGAAGAGAATCAGTCCGCCATCGGGAAACGTGAGCGCGCGATAGCGGCCGAATGACGAGGTGCGCGTGTCGTCGAATACGTCACGAACGGTGCCGTGCGAGTGCGGCCCGCGCGCCGCCACCGGGAGTGTGTGCAGGTTGGCGTTACCCATGCAGGCCTCCATGAGCGCGAACGAATTGCTCGAGCACCCGTGGCGTATTCGCAGCGGCGATCTCCTCCATGCTGAGGTGCACGTTAAACGTGCTCTCCACCGCCGTGATGAGGCGCAGATGCGTGAGCGAGTCCCAGGTTTCCGTGTCCTCGCGGCGCGTGTCGTCTGCGAGGGTCTTGCCGTCGACCTCGAGAATTTCAGCTAAAACGTCGCGGAAGCGAGGGTCCATGATTCTTACTCCGTGTCAGAGCGCCAACCGGGTCTGAAGCCGGCTTCGACGGGCGAAGCCTCGGACAGGGCGCAAGAATCAGGTGGGGAGCGTGCAGCCGATCGGCCGGAAGATCTCCGTTTGCGCGTCAACCGTGACGTAGAACGCCGCGTCGCGATCGACCCGATTGTTGAAGTGATTGCACACCACAGGCACGGGTCTCGTTTGAGCCACTGCCTGATACTCAGAGCAAGGAACGTGCCGGTCGAGCTAAGCCACTGCGTCGTCGGGAAGTGGCTCGGACGCGAGCGTGTTGTGTGCGCGCAAGCGCTGCGCAATGAAGTCCACGAACGCGCGCACCTTGCTCGGCTGCATGCCCGGAGTGGGGAAGACTGCGTGCACCGGCGTGCGCGCCGCTTCGAAATCCGTCAGCACGCGTTGCAAGCGTCCGGACTCGAGCTCGCGCTGCACGAGCCACGTCGGGAGAATCGCGAGGCCGGCTCCGGCGAGCGCAGCGTCGACGAGCGCTTCCTGATTGTCGGTGCGTACGCGACCGCGCACACGCACGCAGATGGGTCGGCCGCCTTGCTGAAAGGTCCACTCATCGCCGCGCGAGTAGCGCGTGAACTGCATGCAGTTGTGACGCGCGAGATCGCGCGGGTGCGTCGGCACGGGATACCGTTCGAAATATTCCTTCGAGCCCACGACCGCGCGCTGCACGTAGCCGAGACGCCGCACCGAGAGATTCTCGTCGCGCAGCGGAGCGACGCGGATGGCGACGTCGAATCGTTGATCCGCCAGCGACTCGCACTGATCGCTCAGGGACAGGAAACACGAGACTCGCGGATTGCGCTCGAGGAACGCGGCGATCGAAGGCCCGATGTGATGGCGACCGAACGCCACCGGCGCGGTGATGCGCAGCTCGCCCATGGCGGCTTTCGCCAAGGTCTGCACGGCGATCTCCGCTTCGCGCAGACCGTCGAGCAGGCGGCGGCAGTGCTGGTAGTACAGGCGGCCGCTGTAGGTCTCGGTGAGACCGCGTGTCGTGCGCGCGATGAGGCGAACGCCGAGATCGCGCTCGAGAAGGCGCAGCGTGCGGCTGACCGTGGGCAGCGACACGCGCAGGTCCGCCGCCGCAGTCGTCAGGCTGCGTCGGTCCAGCACGCGCACGAATACGCGCATTGCTTGCAATCTATCCATCGGGGTTCATCAGGGCGGAGGCTGCGGCGCCCGCTCACGGAGTGATGAGGTCCTGAGGGACATGATGGGCGACGCAGTCTCCATCGACCGATGTAGCGGATGCTCCGGCGCACCATATCCGGATCGAATCGCGTGGGCGAGTCGGGCGACTCCGTACGCGCCGCACGCAACGAGCGGGACCGCCCTTCACCGCCGGACAGGGCCGTCGCGCTCGCGCTACGTGGGGTGCTTCGCGGCGATGTCCGATCGCAGATTCGTGCCGATGCGCACGACGTCGGCGAGGGTGCGACATTGCAGCTTTTCCATCATCCGCGCTTTGTAGACCTCCACGGTCCGCGGGCTGATGGCGAGCCGCTCCGCGATCTCCCGATGCTGGAGGCCCTGGGCGAGCAGCTCCAGCACTTCCCGCTCGCGCGAGGTGAGGCGAGCGAGCCGCGCCGCGGCCTGCGCGCTTTCGGCAGTCGCGCGGTGCCGCTCCTCATCGATGCGGATGGCGTTGCGCAGAACGTCCACGAGCACTTCGTCATCGACGGGCTTTTCGAGGAAATCGACGGCGCCGTTCTTCAGCGCGGCGCGTGTCGTGCTCACATCGCCGTGAGCGGTCAACACGACCACCGGCAACGTCACGCCGCGCTGGCGGAGCAGCGCCTGCAGATCGAGCCCGCTCATGCCGGGCATCTTGAGGTCCGTCAGCAGGCAGCCGCGCCACGTCGGCTCGTACACGGCGAGGAAATCCTCGGCCGACGAGTAGACCGAGGCACGCAGGCCCTTCAGCGAGATGAGCAGGCTCAGGGCGTCGCGAATGGAGGCGTCGTCGTCGACGACGAAGACGGTGGCTTCAGGCGAGGTCGAGATGTTCATACCGACGGTGTATCGGAAGGTGGATCGATCGGCAACCGGATCGTGAACTCCGCGCCTCCGAGCTTGCGGCTGCGCTCGCACGAGAGCTCGCCGCCGCGCGCGCGGATCAAGGACCGGCTGATGGCAAGACCGAGGCCCATTCCGTCCGGCTTGCTCGTGACGAAGGGCTCGAACAATCTGCGCTCCACCTCCGCAGTGATGCCGGGGCCGGAATCCGCGACGCGCAACGTGAGGACGCCGTCATGGTGCGAGCCATGCAGCTCGAGCTGCCGCCCGCCGCCCGCGACGTGGCTCACCGAATCCAGAGCGTTCGCGATCAGGTTGTGCAGCACGATCTCGAGCTGCGTCCCGTCGGCCTCGACCGGCGGGAGGGTGGGATCGATCGAGACGATCAGCGATGCGTTCGCGCGGCGCAGCCGGTCTTCGAAAGCGCGCACGACGGTGCGGCAGAGCGCGGCGATGTCGACCCGCTCGGATTTGCGCGCGCCGCCTTGATAGAAGTCGCGCAGCTTGCGCAGGACGGCGGAGGCACGAATGGCTTCCTGCGCCGCTTTTCCGAGCGTCGCCTGCAAGCGGTTACCGTCGCCGGGGGGTTGTGCCGCCAGAATCTCCGATGCGCGCAGATACGAGACCAGCGCCGTGATCGGCTGGTTGAGCTCGTGCGCCAGCGCGGAAGCGAGCTCTCCCGCGACGGCGAATCGCATGGCGCGTGCGAGCGCCGCGTCGCGCTCACGGAGCTGCTCTTCCGCGCGTCTACGATCGGTGGCATCGCGAACGGTGACGAGATAGCCCTCGTTCGCCGGCGGGTCCAGGCGCGCTTGCGCAATCTCCGCGGGGAACGTGCTGCCGTCGGCGCGACGCCCGTTGAGGGTGACGCGATCCTGCGCGCGATCGAGTTGCAGACCGGGCAGGAACGACGCGAGCTGTGCTTCGCCGGCTTCGATGCCTTCGCCGAAGAGACGCGAGGCGGCTGCATTCGCCATGCGTACTCGGCCGTGCGGATCCACCGCCAGCACTGCGTCCGGAGCCATCGCCAGAAGCGCGCGTTGCTCGGCCTCGCTCATGGCAACACGCCGTAGCACACCAGCGCGCTCCGCCACGGCGGCGCCGAGCAGCAAGCCCGTGAGGCTGAGCGTCACCATCAGGAATTGCAGATCGATCAGACGTGCCGTTGGGATTTCCGTTCGTGCGGCGACGATGAGCCCGATCTGGATGAGAAGGACCGACAGCATGGCGCCGCGCCAGCCCCACCGGAGCGCGATCCAGATGACCGGGAGGAACAGCAGGTAGAAAAATCGGAGCTGATCCGCGGTCGGAAGCTGAAAGATGATCCACAGCGTCAGCAGAATGGCCGCGAATTGCGAGAGCATCTCCCAGCGATGCCGCTGCAGTAACGAGAGGTGCTCGCGCCAGCCGCGCGCGTTGATGAGAAGCGGAGTGAGTGTCAGCACGCCGCTGAGATCGCCGATCCAGTAACGCGTGACGCCGGTCACCGCATCCGAGAGAGGCAACTGACGGGATGCGAGAAAGATCGTGACGTAACCCGCGGCGACGATGAGCGTGCCGCCGACCGCTGCACCGGCCAGCCGGGCGGCGTCGCGCACGGTGTGAATCTGCGCTGCGATTTCGCGCTCGCGGAGAAATGCGGCGAGGCCACCGTAGCTGATGGCAACCCACACCGATGCCGCCACCTGGATGGGAAGGTTCGCCGGCATGCCGCGCACCGCGTAGCCGGCCATCAGGACGGCCACGGCCGTCACGGCGATCGCGCGGCCGCCATAAAGAACGAGAAACGCGAGCCCGAGCCCCGCCTGCGGATTCCACGGATTTATGTTGAGTGCCAGCAGCGGACGCACGTTGCTGAGCCACTGGAGCGCGACATAGAGTGCGAGGTACGTAATCGCCGCCAACGCGAAGTCGCGATCCCATGGCCGCATGAGCGACCGTGATGCATTGCTGGTGGCGACGAAGGCGCTGCGGATCATCGAGGCTCTGCCATGCTAGGAGCGTGGACTGCGCCGGCGCACGTGAGATCCGACGCGGAGCGAACTCTACTCGCGGAACGCCTCCTGGCACAGGTTGCGAGAAGGTGTGAGCGGCGCGCGTTCAAAACGGGCCAGGGCTGGGTCCGCAGTCCTGGCCAAGTGCCTTGAATGTCGCGAGTAGAAAGTAGGCGGGGCGGCGAGGTGGGCGCAATCTGGGTCGAGCCCGTACGGGTGCCCCCGAGTCGTCGCGTCATCGGCATATCGCTACGCTTGATGTGACTGCGCTGCGGGAGGGGGGAGTGTGTCGAAACTCACCGCGATGAGAATTGCTTGCCTGCTGCTGCTCGCAGGCCTTTCGGGCACGGCCGTCGCCGCCGAGATCGCACTGGCGATTCCGAAGGGCGGACGCATCGGCATCATCGACATGGTACGGCCGGATGTGACTCATTTTCACGTCGGCTCCACGCCGGTGAAGAGCTTCCTGCGGACGTATCGTGCGTCGTGGTCGGTCGCGGACGTGATCGACCAGCCGCTGATCGCGTCGCTGACCGCCATGGGACTGAAGCCGATACAACTGCGGCCCAGCGAGCGGCTGCAGCGGGAGAAGCAGTCCTGGTTCGTGTCGCGGCCGGACTCGGACAAGCTGCCGCGCGGTTGTCTGCGCGAGCTCGAAAAGGTGATCACGGACGGCGGTCTCTCCGCGCTGATCATCGTCGCGGCGGGTCAGAACGTGTCGCCCGCGGAGGAGGCGGGAGAGCGGCTCCGGCAGCTTCCCGACTACATCCGCGGCTGGGGCTTCTCGACCAGCGACGACATCGATGGGCGCACGAAGCCGCTCGTCTTCAACCTCACGCAACTCCTGCTCGTGAGCAAGACGACGGACGGCGTCCGGCTCGAGCATCGGCAGTGGGGTGGCAGCCAGCTCTACGCGTGGCCGAACTTCGTGCCGGCGCCGGACATGAAAGCGATGTCGGCCGCTGACATCGCGAAGTTGCGGCCGGTGATCACGGATGTGATGAAGCGCCAGATCGAGGCGTTCGTGCCGTATCTGCGGCCGTGAGTGGGGCTGATATGGTTCACCGACATACGAGCTGACGTTCGATGAGCGGCGCCGCCCTCGCGCAAGCCGCGTCACGTTCTCGACCGATGTCGTTGCAGACGGCGCGAGCCCGCGACCGTCGGCTATTCCGCTCGCCTTCGCGTTCGCATTCATGGTCGCTGTAGGCGGTGTTGTATTCGCAGGCAGATTGCGGATCGGCGTGCTTCTGTTCTATCTCAGCGTCAGCGTGGTTGCCTTTCGCGGCATATTCGCTAGACAAATCCGCCGCGCGTCATGGCCGCTGGAGAACGCTTGAGGAGTGAAGCGGAACGCGTGAAGAACACGCGCAACCGGGGACGGATGTCCGCCACGGCGACAACGCTGCGGCGCTCGCCAGTGGATCTTCAGTGCGCCGACTTGGGCTCTCGAGCGGACTCCGCCTCAAATAACTAGCGGGCCACTATTACGAGTAACGGCCGGGCGGCCGATATCCGTCTACTTCCCAACATTCACGATTCACGGGAGTTTGAAGGAATACCAGACGATCGAAGAAGGCGCCGGTTCTCAAGCAGCGTCGACGCCTCGCGCCTAGTGCGGCGTCCATGCATTGACGCGATTGCTGATGATTCTGAGCCGATGTAGCTCCAGCTTTGGCGAGCCGCGTCCGCTACGTTAGCCGACGCCTCACGGCTCTGGGGAGTACGGCGAGTCTTCGATCTGTGCCCCGACGGCGAAGCCGTCGACCCAAATTATCGTTACTACACTAAATCATGCGAATCACATACAATCGCCGCAAGCGGGAGAAGACTCTTGCGGAGAGAGGCTTGGATTTCCGCCGAGCCAAAGAGGTTTTCGACGGCGCGCACCTCACCCGTGAGGATGATCGAATCGACTACGGAGAGTTGAGGTACATCACGGTCGGATGGCTCGATGCACGACTTGTGGTTCTGGTCTGGACTCCGCGCGGTCGCGCGCGTCGGATGATATCCATGAGGAAGGCAAATGAGCGGGAAATCAAGAAATTCGCGTCGCAGGTGGCGTGATCCGGACGACGCGCCGGAGATCACTCAAGACTGGGTGGATAGCGCGAACCTGTATCACGGGAAGAAGCTGGTTCGGCGTGGTCGCCCGCCTGCGCCGGTGCGCAAAGTGTCTACGACACTCCGTTTGTCTCCCGAAGTACTTGAGCACTTCCGGGCTAGCGGGCCGGGATGGCAGACGCGGATCGATCAGGCGCTGAAGCGCCTTGTGGCCAGGGCTGGTTCACCAGGTTCGAAGCATCGATAGGAGAGAGGAACACTCATATGCGCATCGAACCCAGCTCTGGGAGCGTCTTCGCGGACTTGGAATTCTGGGTGCGGAGGAACGCGAGGGGAGTACGGCAGGCGCAGGCGTAGGTGATGAGAACACGACGCTCCTGCACGGCGTCCGCTGTAGCAAACGCGCGTAGACGCGCTCGATGTCGCAGTTCGGGAGGTGCGGTCGTGAGCGAGGATGAGAAGGCGGAGTTGCGGGACTCGAGCCAGTAGCGCGTGGCTTCGCGACGAGTAACGGCCGCGGGACCGTTATTCGTCTACTTCCAGAAGGCCAACATTCCGGGGAGGATTTGTAGTGAGACGAAGTCGCTTCCTTGCTGAGGTCTCCAAATCTGCATGGCAACGTCGTCATCTTCCAGAAGATGGAGGCAATGCCGAAGGCGCTGAACACGCGGCAATCCATCACTGAGTTCCCAAAGGAACTCAGGCCCTTGCAAAGAGCGCGAAAAAGAACGTTGTCAGGCAGTCGATGGGACGCTTCGTGGAGGCATTCCTAAGTTCCACCTACTCTCGGCGCGGGAAATCTGACCGTGAAGCATGTTCCTCGCCCGTCGGGCCCCTCATCCGTCTCCACGCTCGCGCCATGCAAGGCGCAGATCCGGCGCACGATCGAGAGCCCGAGACCACTGCCGGTCGCCTCATTGCCGAGCGCGCGATAGAAGCGCTCGTAGATGCGCTCCCGTTCCGCGGCGGGAATGCCGGGACCCTCGTCTGTCACGCGAACTCTGGCGCCGCCCTCTTCGGCGGGGCCGGCGGAAACGGTTACGTGGCTGCCCTCCGGCGAGTACCGGACGGCGTTGTCAATGAGGTTTCGCAGCAGCACTGCGAGCAGGCTCGATTCCCCTCGCGCCACCGCCGGAGCCGCATGAAGAACGATCTGAGTGTTCCGCCTGTTCGCGAGAGGGCGCATCCGGCTGCATTCCTCAGCGGCCAGCTGGCTGAGGTCGACGTCGCTGAGCTCAGGCGCGGCGTTTGCGGTACCGTCGATGCGCGCGAGCACCAGCAACTGGTCGACCAGGCGAGTGCTTCGATCCACGCTCGCGAGAAGATCCGCGGCGGCCTCGTGCAGCTCGTCCGGGCTTCGCGCAGCGCTCATGACCTGCGCGTTCGCGCGAATCGCTGCCAACGGAGATCTCAGCTCATGGGCCGCATCGGCGGTAAAGCGCCGCTCCATCTGGAGCGCATCGCGCACCCGTGCGAACAGGCGGTTCATCGCGTCCACGAGGGGCGCCACTTCGGAGGGTGCATCATCTCCCGTCACTGGCTGCAGATCGTCGGGTGATCGAAGGGCGACATCCCCGGCGAGCCGCCGCAGCGGCGACAAGCTGCGCGTGAGGATCCACCAGATCAGGAGCATGGCGAGAGGAAGCAACAGAAGCGCAAGGATAGTGAGATGCGCGTACGTCCAGGCGGAAAGATCCGCCCGCCGCGTCAGTGGCTCCGCGAGTTGAATCTGCAGCGTGCGCGAGTCGTTCCACGTGGCGTACGTGCGCATCGACTTCCCGTTCACCGTGCTCCATCCGAAGCCGCTGGCATCGAGCGGCACGAACGGGCGCTCCGGGGCCGAGCTCGTTCGATACGCTGCACGGTGATCCTCGGTCCAGATCTGGAAAGCGAGCTCGTGAGCATTGTGCTGCGATTCGGCGCGCATCAGCTCGGCGCCGATCCCGGGGCCGTGCTCCCGGATTTCGTGCTCGGCGAGGCTCAGCAGCAGCGCGCCCGCCTCGGCGAGCGACTCGTCGAAGTATTGACGTCCCTCCTTGTTGAACTCGATGTAGATGATCACGCCGCTCACCGCCCAGAGCCCCACGGTCATGGCGAGGAGCAGCGCAAGGAGACGCCCGCGCAGGGAAGTGTGAAGCGCCGTCTCAGCTCTGAGCGGTATCGTGAGGGATGACGTAGCCATGGCCTTGTACCGTGCGGATGAGGTCTTTGCCGAGCTTGCGTCGCAAGTGGTGGACGTAGACCTCGATGGCGTTGCTCTCGATCTCGTCGCTCCAGCTGTAGAGCGCTTCCTCGAGCTGGCGCCGCGTCTGTACGCGTCCGGCGTGCTGGAGCAGATGAAGCAGCAGAGCATACTCACGCGCGGGCAGGGCGACGGGCTCGCCAGCGAGGTACACCTGCCGCGCGGCGGGATCCACCGTGACAGGGCCATGGGAAAGCTGGGGTTGAGGGCGACCGCTGTGGCGTCTGACCGCTGCGCGCAAGCGGGCGCCAAGCTCCTGCAGATCGAACGGCTTGATGATGAAGTCGTCGGCCCCGGCGTCGAGCCCGACCACGCGATCCGGGATCTGATCCCGTGCCGTGACGATCAGCACCGGCTGCGTGTAGCCCCTGCGCCGCAGGTTCGCCAGCACCTTCATGCCGTCCTGCCGCGGCAGGCTGAGATCGAGAAGAACCGCAGAGTAGCTGCCCTCGAGCGCGGCGTTCTCGCCGCTCATGCCATCGCGCACCCAATCGACCGCATGTCCTTGCTGTTCGAGGCCGGTGCGAAGTGCCTTTCCAAGCAGAGCATCGTCTTCAATCAGCAGGACTCGCATGGCCGTGACAGTAAAGCAGCCGACTTAAGGGGTTCTTAAGAACTTCTACTTACCTTGTACATGGCTCTCACCGCGACGGTGGGCCCTGCGGCGTCAATTGCCGCAGCTCGAAATTCGAAGGACGGGGATGCCATGCTTCAGAACAGACGGTCGGCGCACGCTCGATGGGCGGCGCTCGCATCGTGCATCGTGCTGCCAGCCATCGGCGTCGCGAGCTCGCCCGAGCCCGTGACCCGCGTCGCAGCCGAACCCCTCATACGACTGACGCCTTCGCAGGTGAAATCCGCCGGAATCGTCGTGCAGACGGTGATCGCGCCTACGGCAGCAAACGATCCTGCCGGGCCCGCGGGATTGCGACTCAGCGGCCAGGTCGTCACGCCAGGCGACAGCACCGACGTGACGCTCAGCTCGGTCGCCGGGCAGGTCGAAGCCGTGCTCGTCCAGGCCGGCGAGAGCGTGCGTCCCAATCAGCCGCTCGTGCGGGTTTTCAGTGGCGAGCTGGCAGCGATGCAGCGTGAGTATCTGCATGCGCAGGCAGAGGAGGAGATCGCAAGCAACCGGCTGAGGCGCGACGAGTCACTGCTCGCGGAAGGAATCATCTCCGAGAGCCGCGCGCGTGAAGCGCGGGCAGCGCACGAGATGGCTCTCGCCACGCTTCAGGAACAGCGTCGCATGCTTCAGCTGGCGGGCTACAGCGGCGCGGATATCGACGCCCTTGCACCTCGCTCGCTTTCCTCGAGCGTGACCATTCGCGCTCGCCTGGCTGCGGTGGTGCTCGATGTGGGCGTTACGGTGGGGCAACGTGTGGAGCCCGGCACGGAGCTCCTGCGCCTCGCGCAAGGCGGGCGGCTCTGGCTCGACCTGCATGCCTCCACACAGCAGGCCGGCGCAGTGAGTGTCGGTGATGCGGTTGAGGTCGCCGGATGCCCGAGGCGAGGGCGCGTCATCGCTGTCGGATCGCAGCTCCACGCTTCGAGTCAGACGGCGTCCGTGCGCGCTGAGCTTCCGGATGCCGCGAGCTGTCTGCGGGTCAACCAGTTCGTCGAGGCGGATCTGCGCCAGGCCGCGTTGCCGTCCGGGTCGGTCGGGGTGCCTTCGAGCGCTGTTGTTCGTAACGGCGACCGCGATTTCGTGTTTCTTCAGGAAGGCGCGGGCTTTCGTCCCGTGGCGGTGAGCGTGGTTCGCGCGGACACGAGCCGCGCCTGGGTACACGGCCCGGTGCCGCCGGGTGCCAAGGTTGCGAGCCGAGGCCTCGTCGCGCTGAAGGGAGCATGGCTCGGTTTCGGCCCGCAGCAGGCGCAGGCTGAAGGCAACTGATGCTTTCCCGCCTGATCGCGTTCGCGCTCTCGCAGCGCCTCTTCATGCTCGTCGTGACTGCGTTGCTCGTGCTCGCCGGCGCGCTGGCGCTGCGCACCCTGCCAATCGATGCGTTTCCGGATATCTCGACCACGCAGGTCAAGATCATCATGAAGGCGCCCGGCATGACGCCGGAGGAAGTCGAGGCGCGCATCACGGCGCCCATCGAGCAGGAATTGCTCGGCATTCCCGGTCAGACGATCCTGCGCTCCAGATCGAAGTACGCCATCGCCGATATCACGATCGATTTCGAGGATGGCACGGACATCTACTGGGCCCGCCAACAGGTGAGCGAAAGGCTGGCAGGCATCATTCCCAACCTGCCTCCGACCGTCTCCGGCGGCCTCGCCCCGATTTCCACACCGCTCAGTGACATGTTCATGTTCACCGTGGAAGGGCCGCTCTCGCTCGAGCAGAAGCGCACGCTCCTCGACTGGACCGTGCGGCCGCAGCTGCGTGGCATTCCGGGCGTCGCGGACGTGAACTCTCTCGGCGGATACGTGAAGAGCTTCGACGTCGTGGTGGATCAGACCGCGCTCGCGGCGCGCGGCCTTTCGCTCAGCGACGTGGAGGAGGCACTCCGCCAGAACAATCGCAACGACGGTGCCGGGCGACTCTCGGACAACGAGGAAGCGCTGCTCGTGCGCAGCGAGGGCAGCATCCGAACGCTCGATGACGTTCGCGCGATCGTCGTCACCATGCGCGGCACCGTTCCGATACGAGTGGGGGATATCGCGACGGTGCGCGTTGGCGCGCTCACTCGGTACGGGCTCGTGAATCAGAACGGCATCGGCGAAGCCGTCGAGGGTCTCGTCATCGGGCTGCGCGGCGCGAACGCGCAGCAGATCGTCAGGCAGGTGCGGGCGCGGCTGGCGCAGATCGAAAAGACCCTGCCCCCGGGCACATCGCTCGTGCCCTTCTACGATCGCGGCCGGCTCATCGAACGCGCCGTGAGCACGGTGACGCACGCGCTCGGCGAAGCCATCGTGCTGGTGCTGATCCTGCTGTTCCTGTTTCTGGGACAGTTGCGCGCGGCGCTGGTGGTGGCTTTGATCCTGCCGCTGTCCGCACTGGCGACGTTCCTCGCGATGCGACTCGCGGGGCTGTCTGCCAATCTCATGTCGCTCGGCGGTCTGGCCATCGCGATTGGTCTGCTGGTGGATGCCGCCGTCGTGGTCGTCGAGAACGTTGAGGCGCACGGCCAGGCAGGCCGCGGCGCGAGCCGCCTGCATCAGATCTACCGAGCCACTCAGGAAGTGGCTGTGCCGGTGGCTGCGGGCATCGCGATCATCATCATCGTGTTCTTGCCGCTGCTGTCGCTGCAGGGGCTCGAGGGCAAGCTGTTCGCGCCCGTCGCGCTCACGATCGTGTTCGCGCTCGCAAGCTCACTGCTCCTCTCCCTGATGGTGATCCCGGTTCTGGCGTCGTATCTGCTGAGCACGGCGCATCACGAGCCGCCGCGCTTCGTGCGCTGGCTGGAGGCGGGCTACGCGCGTGCGCTCGGATGGACGCTCTCCCACGAGCGCGTGGTTTACGGCTCCGCGCTCGCGGGGCTCGCCACGGCGGTTGCGCTCTTCTTCGTGCTCGGCAAGTCATTTCTGCCGACGATGGACGAAGGCGACGTGGTCCTGCAGCTCGAGAAGATCCCTTCCGTCAATCTCGTGCAGTCGAGCGAGATCGATCGCGCCATTCAACGGCGAATTCTCGAGAGGGTGCCGGAAGTGGCGAAGATCGTCGCGCGCGTCGGCGCCGACGAGCTCGGCCTCGACCCGATGGGCGTCAACGAGACCGACAGCTTCCTGGCGTTGAAGCCGCGCGAGGCGTGGGGCGTGAGGGACAAGAGCTCGATCGTCGAACAGATCCGGCGGGTCGGGGAGGAGTTCGGCGGCATCAACTTCAGCTTCACTCAGCCGATCGACATGCGGGTGTCGGAGCTCATTTCCGGCGTGCGCGGCGATCTGGCCGTGAAGATCTACGGCCCCGATCTCGGCGAGCTCGATCGGCTGGCGCAGGAGATCGGTGCCGCCTTGCGCAAGATTCCCGGCAGCGAGGATGTGATCGCCGTCGCGAACCAGGGCGTGCAGTATCTGCAGGTCGAGATGGATCGCACCGCCGTGGGCCGGGCGGGCGTGAGCGTCGAGAGCTTGCAGAACGATCTGCGCGCGCTCGTCGAGGGCCGCACGGTCGGCACGGTGCTCGAAGAAGGGCGACGGCTGCCGCTCGTCCTCCGCGGGAGCCACTCGCTGCAGATGTCGCCGGAGCTCTTTCGGCAGCTCCGGGTGCCGCTCTCCGATGGCGGTACGGCTGTGCCGCTATCGCAGCTCGCGAAGCTGGTGGTGCGTGAGGGGCCACTCAAGGTCGAGCGGGAAAACGCCGCGCGGATGGCGGTGGTGCGCGCGAACGTACACGGCCGCGATCTCGTCGGTTTCGTGAAGGAGGCGCAGGCGCTCATCGGCTCCACGGTGAAGCTGCCAGCCGCATATCGCCTCTCGTGGGGCGGTCAGTTCGAGAGCCAGCAGCGCACGGCCGCGCGGCTGGCCGTGGTCGTGCCGCTGGCGCTCGGGCTCATCTATCTGCTGCTCTTCGCGACGCTGGGCTCGCTTCGGCAGGCTCTGCTCGTCTTCGTCAACATCCCCTTTGCGATGATCGGCGGGGTCTTCGCGCTCGCGATCAGCGGCGAATATCTGTCGGTGCCGGCATCGGTCGGATTCATTGCGCTCATGGGCATCGCGGTTCTCAACGGGCTCGTGATGATCAGCCACTTCAACCAGCTCAGCGCCAGGCAGCCGGACGTGCGCCAGGTCGTGCTCGCCGGCGCGCGCCGCAGATTGCGGCCGGTGCTGATGACCGCGTCCATCGCCGCCTTCGGACTCGTGCCGCTGCTGTTTGCAAGCGGCCCGGGCTCCGAGATTCAACGCCCCCTCGCCATTGTCGTGATCGGCGGCCTGGTGAGCTCCACGCTCCTGACGCTCGCGCTGCTGCCGAGCCTCTTCACCCGATTCGGACGAGGCCAATCGTGAACGACGCCTACGACTGCCTCTTTACACTCGCCCTGCCGGACGCACTTGAGGAGGAAGTGCTCGATCACCTCAGCTCGACACAGTGGGTGCGTGGATTTTCCGTCACTCGGGCGGAAGGATTCGGCGCCGGCACGCAGCTGCGCTCGACCATGGAGCAGGTGCGCGGGCGTGCGCGACGACATCTCGTTCAGATCCTGATGCGTGGCGAGCACGTTACGCCGCTGGTGGAGAGTCTTCGCGATCGCTTCAAGTCAGATGAAATGGCCTGGTGGACCGCGCCGGTGACCGGCTTCGGGAGGCTCTCGTGAAGCGCGCTGCGATCGCCGCGCTGCTCGTCGGCGCGCAGGCGGCAATGGCCGCCGCCTATCCGGACGTGCTTCCCCCCGAGGAGGCGACCAGGGCGGCGATTGCGACCTCACCACGCGTCGAGGCCGCGCGCGAACAGGTTGCCATTGCACTGGCGCGCAAACGCCAGCTCGAGGTTGGTCAGTACGAGTGGGGCCTGGCGGTGACGGGGCAGCACCGGACGGATGCGATTGGCGCCACGTACTCCGAGCAGTCGTACGAGCTCTCGCGAGGCATGCGACTGTTCGGCAAAGCCGGTGCGGATCGAGCGCTGGGTGCGCAGGTCGCCTCGGTAGGTGAGTTTGCTTTCGCAGATGCGTGGCACGAGGCGGGGCGCACGCTGCTCGCTGACTGGTTCGACTGGTTGCGCGCGAAGAGGCAAGCACAGCTTCTTGGCGAGCAGATCACCTTGTTGGCGGAGCAGGTGGAGCGCACCCGTGCGCGAGTACGTGCGGGCGACGCTCCGCGACTGGAGGTGCTGCTCGCCCAGACGGAGCTGGATCGTGCCGCCAGCGCGCGCATGGCCGCGGAGCAGCGGGCGCAAGAGCTGGTGCTCCAATTGAAGCAGCATTTCCCCGATTTCGAGCCCGGGAATCCGCAAGCCCCCGGCGCGCCCGAGCTGCCGGCGGGTACGGACGACGAGTGGGTGCAGCGGATCCTTGCGGATAATCATGAAATCGCCCTCGCCGAGGGCGAGCTCGCTCAGGCGAAGCTCGCAGCCGAACGCGCTGGGCTTGAGCGCATGCCCGACCCCACGATCGGATTCAGGTACAGCAACAATTTCGATGGCAATGACCGCGTGCTCGGGGTGAACGTGACGGTGCCGATCGGGGGGGCGCAGCGGCGAGCGCAATATTCGATTGCGCGAAGCCAGGCGAACGTCGCGGCTCAGCATGCGCGCGAAGTGCGCCTGAAAGTGGAGGCGGACGCACGCAAGGCGGCGCTGGCGGTGCGTTCAACGTACTCGCAGTGGACTCATCTGCGTGACGTGTCCGCCAGCAGTGAGACCAATGCCACTGCCGTTGCGCGCGGCTATTCGCTCGGGGAGTTCACGATCACCGAGTTGATCGCCGCTCGCCGCCAGTCGCTCGAAGCGGCCCAGGCCGCCGCTCGTGCGCAGCTGGACGCAATGGAGGCGGCTTGCCGCCTGGAGCTCGAGATGCACGAGATCTGGTCGCTCGAGCCGCCTCACGGATAAGAACCTTCCGCCGTTCCGTCCAGATTCGAGCTCTTCGGATCGCACGTTTGCCTGATGGGCGCTGGGCGCAAGTAAGATCGCGCCATCCTCCAAAGAAGGTCGTGCGGCAGACCTCGCCCCGCCGGAACCCGTGCGCATTCGCGGCCGCATCGATCGCCTCGATTTACGCCACGATCGCAAAAAAGTGCGCGTGTCGGATTACAAGACCGGCATTGAGCCTGAGAACGCCGAGAACGTGGTGCCAAACGGTGGCAACGAAGTCCAACGCGTGAGCTACGCGATTGCCGCGCGCGAGCTCATGCCGCATGTTCCAGTCATCCAGGCGCGCCTCGTGTATCTGCGAGCGGAGCCCCCGCGGGCGCACGCTCTGCGCAGTGTCGAGGAGGCAATCGCAATGATCTGCGATCACGTGCGCGCGGCATGCGATCTGCTCGAGCAAGGCCGCGGGCTCGCAAACCTTGCGGAGCGTCAGGCAGGGACGAGTTTCGCCTGCTGTTGCCGGCCGATCTTGACAGTTACATGAGTATCAAGCGCGCCGTGTCGCACGGACTTGCCCGTGATTTCCCGTCCATGCGACTTCACCCGCCGCATTTCACGTCGACCTGCAGAACGCGCGCGCCATTCACCGAATTCGAGACGAGACACGAATGCTCGGCGCGCTCCAGCAGCGCCTTTGCCTTCTCGACATCGGCGGTGGCGGGCACGGTGAGCACGGCATGGGTAACGAAGCGGGTGAAACGCGAGACGCCGTCGGCTCGCTCGAGGATGCCTTCGACTTCGCACTCGAGCGCCTGCCACTCGAAGCGGGCGGCACGGGCCACTCCGCGGAACGTGAGAATGAAGCAGTCCGCGATGGCCGCGCACAACAGCGTTTCGGGTGACCAGACGCCTTCCGGACCGTCGAACTGCGGCGGCGGGGAAGTGTGGATTGGCGGCAACCCGGCGGAGTTCACTTCCACGCTGGCCGTCGGCCCGCCGTGCGCCGAAGCCGCGTAGTGATGAGGATAAGGGTGCATGGCTGCCTCTCAGTTCGTGTTTTTCGACGACCCTGGGCGGTTGTCTTCGCCGATCTCGTACCACATGGCGTTGACGACGCCGAAAATGAGGGCGAACCCCAATCCCAGAATCCAGCTGAAATACCACATGCTCGCGCGAGCTCCTGCAGTGATGTCGTCTCAATAGAGACCGGTGTCTTTGCGAATGGCCTCGAGCGTGACCTGCCCCCGAAGCACGCGATAAGTCCACGCGGTGTAGGCGAGCACCATGGGCAGGAACATCGATCATGGGGCTTCCGCTCCGATTCCGAGGCGATGGGACAGGGTCGCAGGATCCGGCTTCACGCGATGCGCCGGAGAGAAGAAGAGACCCCACAGGGCAATCAGCAGAACGAGCTTGACGAGCGCGGCGATACCGATTTCACGCCGCAGCCGCTGCCGCCAAATACGACCGGAAATCGGGCTCATAACGTACCTTCCGCGTAGGCGAGCTCGTACAGCGCCAGTGTTTCGTCCAGCGACGCGTTGTCGCGGTTGTTGGTCGCGGTGATCTGGAGCGCGATGGCGTCAAGCACCTGGGTGTTGGTGGCGAGGCCGGTGCCGTACAGCTCCCGCGAAATGCGGAGATTCTCTTCGGCCTGGGCTACTGCTTCAGCGGCCGCTTTCTTGCGGTTGCGGGCTTCCCGCACGTCGAGCCATGCTTCGCGAACCTGCAGCTCGATCTGCGAGCGCAGATCGTCGATCCGGCGCTGCGTGGCCCGGCTGGCCGCGCGCAGGGACGCGCTTCGATTGCGGGCCTGGCCACCATCGAACAGGTTCCAGCGGACCCCGACGCTCACCATGCTGAAATCCTGGCGGTCGAGAATCGTGTTGGCGACGTAACTATAGCCGCCGGACACGGCAATCTGCGGCAACAGCGTCGCTCGCTCGGCCTGGGCTTTCAGTTCCAGTGCGCTCTTGCGCGCGGAGAAAGCCTGCAGCTCGCTGCGCGTCTGCAATGCTGTCGCGACGAGTGCGTCGGGGGAGTCCGCAATTTCGATCGTGGGCGGCACTAGTGTGGTCGCGAGATCGGGCTTGCGTCCGAGCGGCTGGCCGAGACGGCGGTTGTAGGCGGCTTCGGCCAACGCGACGCCGTTTTCGGCGCTGACGCGCTGCTGTTCCGCGTTGGCCAGCGCGACGCGCGCGGCCAGCAGGTCCGAGCGGGCGACGAGCTCGCGCTCCACCATGCTGGAGACATCGGATACATGGGCCGTGAGGCTCGAAACTGTCGACTCGGCTGTCAGGAGCATGCGGCGCGCGCGGAGCACGTCGATGTACGTACGAGCTACGTCCAGTCGCAGCGATGCCCGCTCAGCCCGCTCGGTGGCCGAAGCATCGGTCGTTTCCTGGCGGGCGGCGGCAATGCTGTTGGTGATGCGGCCGCCGGTGTAGAGCGGCAGTTTCATCTCGACGCCGGCCATCCTGAAATCGTCGCCAGAGAAGATGGGCGCCTGAACCGCGGTGCCGCCCATGGAAAACTGAAACTGAGGCGCAGTACTGAAGCGCGTGTAGCCCGCACTGGCATCGAGCGCCGGAAGCCGGGATGCCTGCGCCGCGCGTTCGGCCGCACGGGCGCTATCCACGTCGGCTGCGGCGGCTGCGACCGCAAAATCGTTTTCCTGCGCCATCTGCCAGGCGTCCGCGAGGCTCTCGGCGCAGACGGGCACGCCTGCGAGCGCACATGCGAATGCGAGCCCGGCAACCGCAATCGACGCACGTTTCATGCGGCATCTCTCTTCAGCGAGACGATGCCGAGTGCCTTGAGCACATATTTCTCGTACACGGGCGTGGTGGAACCGGTACGCACCTTGCGCAGGAAATACTTCTCGAAGGCCACCTTGGCGAGATGTACCCACTTGCCCGTCTTTGCCCACGTGACGTTCCGTGGCGGAATCTCAGGCAGGGCGACGAAGGCGGCGCCGGTGTCGCCGAAGTCGGCGATGCAGATCGCATTCCATGTGGCCTGCGCCTTCGCGGGCTCGCCAGCGAGCTCGGCGACGATGTTTTCGCAGATCGCACTGACCATCGATTCGATCATGTAGCCGGTCTTGGGTGCGCCGGTCGGCACGGGCGTCGCTTCCACCGGGGGAATCGCGACACACACGCCCGCGGAGAAAATGTTCGGATACGCGGGGGAGCGCTGGTGCGCGTCGATCAGCACGAAGCCGCGTGGATTGCAGAGCTTGGGAACGGCGGCCACCGCGTCCACGCCTTTGAATGCCGGCAGCACCATCGCGTACGAGAACGGCAGCGCGTGCTCCTTCTTCGGCTTCGCTTCTTCGTCCACCTCCATCACCTTGATTTCTTTCGGGGTGACTGCGGTGATCTTCGCGTTGGTGATCCACTTGATGTGGCGCTGCCGCAGCTCCGACTCCATGAGCCCCTTGCTGTCGCCGACACCGCCGAGCCCCATGTGGCCGATGTACGGCTCGCTCGTGACATACGTCATCGGTACCCGATCGCGCAGGCGGCGCTTGCGCAGGTCCGCATCGAGGATCATGGCGAGCTCGTAGGCGGGCCCGAAGCAGCTTGCGCCACTGGCGGCGCCGATCACGATCGGGCCGGGACTCTTCAGGAACTCCTGGTATCGATCCCACGCCCGCAGTGAGTGCTCGTGCGTGCAGATCGACTGCGTGAAGCCATTTGGGCCCAGACCCGGCACTTCATCGAAGGCGAGCTTGGGGCCGGTGGTGATGACGAGATAGTCGTAGTCCATCACGCCGCCGCTCGCGAGCGCAAGCTTGCTGGCGGGCGCGTCGATGGACACGACGGTGTCCGTGACCCATTGGATGCCCTTCGATTCGAGCGGTTTCTGCATGGCCACGCGCGTCTGCTCGGGCGTGCGCCAGCCCACGGCGATCCAGGGATTGGACGGCGTGAACTCGAAGTACGGCGAGCGGCCGATGAGCGTGACGCGATGCTGCTTGCCGAGCTTCTTGCGCAGCTCGTAGGCGGCTGGCACGCCGCCAACTCCTGCGCCAACGATGACGATGTGTGCCATGTCAGATCTCCTGTTGCGGTGGGTGCGCCGCCTTTTTCTTGAGATATGCGTAGTACAGAACCGGGATCACGACGAGCGTCAGGACCGTCGACACGAGGATGCCGAAGATCAGCGACACGGCGAGGCCGTTGAAGATCGGGTCGTCGAGAATGAAAGTGGCGCCAATCATGGCGGCGAGCGCGGTGAGCGCAATGGGCTTTGCGCGGATGATGCCGGCGCGCAGCACCGCATCCTCGAGCTTGGCGCCACGCCTGATCGCACTGTCGATGAAGTCGACGAGGAGGATCGAGTTGCGCACGATGATGCCAGCGAGCGCAATCATGCCGATCATCGACGTCGCGGTGAATGGCGAGCCGAGCAGGGCATGGCCCGGCATCACGCCGATTATGGTGAGCGGGATCGGCGCCATGATGATGAGCGGCAGCGCGTACGAGCCGAACTGCGCCACGACGAGCAAGTAGATCAGCACCAGGCCCACGGAGTAGGCGAGGCCCATATCGCGGAAAGTCTCGTAGGTGATCTGCCACTCCCCATCCCACTTGATGGCAAGCGCGTTGGGGTTGTCGGGCTGGCCGATGAAGTGCTGCTCGATCGACGAGCCGCCGGGCGGGTCCTTCGAAATGCGGCTCACCATCGAGAACATGCCGTAGAGCGGGCTGTCGACCCGGCCGGCCATGTCGCCGGTGACATAGACGACAGGCAGCAGATCCTTGTGATAGATCGCGCCGTCCCACGTCGTCTCGCGCACGCTCACCAGCTCGGACAGCGGCACGGAGCTGCCATTCGACGCGCGGGCTTCGAGTGCGAGCACGCCGTTGAGATCGGCCTTGTCGGCGATCGGGAGTTGCAGGCGTATTGGGATGGGGTCGCGCTCGCGTCCGGCGTGCGTGTATGCGACGTCGGCGCCGTCGAGCGCAGTCTTGACGATGTCGGCCACCTGGTCCTGAGAAACGCCGAGCAGCGCGGCCTTCTGGCGATCGACATCGAGCACATAGCGTTTCGCGGGGGCCTCGAGGCTGTCGTCCACGTCCACGATGTCGGGCGTCGAGTCGAATACCTGGCGCAAGCCGGCGGCGAGCTGGCGCTGCTCGTCGTAGCGCGGGCCGTAGACTTCCGCGACCAGTGGCGCGAGAACCGGCGGCCCGGGCGGCACTTCGACTATCTGAACCGACGCGCCATGTTTCCTGCCGATGGCGGCGAGTTGCGGGCGGATGGCGAGCGCGATCTCGTGGCTCTCGCGCGAGCGCTCGTGCTTGTCCACGAGATTCACCTGCAGGTCGCCGAGCTCGGGGCTCTGGCGCAGGTAATACTGCCGGACGAGCCCGTTGAAATTGATGGGCGCGGAAACGCCGGCATACGCCTGATAGTCACTGACTTCCGGCACCGTGCGTACCACCTGCGCGAGCTCGTTGAGCACGCTCGCCGTGTCCTCGAGCGGGGTGCCCTCCGGCAGGTCTACGACGACCTGGAACTCGGACTTGTTATCGAACGGCAGCATCTTCAGAACGACGAGCCGCACGACCGTGAGGCCCACCGCAACGACGATGGCCGCAAGCACGCCGAAGTACAGGCGATGGCGACGCTTGCGCGCTTCAGCATCAACGAGGAACGGGCGCAGGTAGCGCGCGAAGAGTCTGCGGACCCACGGGCTCTCGGCGCTGTCGTGGGTGGCGGAAGGCGATGCGTGCGACGCGAGCAGCTTGCGACAGAGCCATGGCGTGAAGATGAGCGCTATGGCGAGGGATATCAGCATGCCCATGCTGGAGTTGATCGGGATGGGGCTCATGTAAGGCCCCATCAGGCCACTCACGAACGCCATCGGCAGAAGCGCAGCGATGACCGTGAGCGTTGCGAGGATGGTCGGGCCACCGACTTCGTCCACCGCGCGCGGAATGATCTCGGTGAGCGTGCCGCCGCCGAGGCGCAGGTGCCGATGAATGTTCTCGACGACCACGATCGCGTCATCGACCAGGATGCCGATGGAAAAGATGAGCGCGAACAGCGAAACCCGGTTGATCGTGAAGCCCCACGCCCATGACGCGAAAAGGGTGGCGGCAAGCGTGACGATCACGGCGGCGCCGACCACTACCGCCTCGCGCCGGCCCATCGTCAACACCACCAGCAGCACCACGGAGCCCGTTGCGAACAGCAGCTTCTCGATGAGCTTCTTTGCCTTGTCGTCTGCAGTCACGCCGTAGTTACGCGTGACGGTGACCTGCACCCCCTGGGGAATGTACGTGCCTTGCAGCGTGTCGACCCGCTCGATGACGTGCTTGGCAACGTCGCTGGCGTTTTCGCCGGGTTTCTTCGAGATGGCGAGCGTCACGGCGGGCGCGTGATCCACCGTAGCGATATCGCGCTTCGCCGCGCCGGGGCCCGTGCCCAGCCACACATAAGAATCCGGCTGCGCGGCGCCGGCATGAATCGTTGCCACGTCCTGGAGAAAGACAGGTTTGCCATCGCGTGCGCTCACGACGACAGAGGCGACGTCATCCCGGTCCGCAAGGAAATCGCCGGCATCCACCGCGATGACCGCGCCGTCGCCGACGATCGACCCGGCATGCTGAACGACATTGGCCGCGGCCAGCGAGCGTTTGAGATCCCCGACGGTGAGGCCGAAACCGGACAGCCTCTGCGGATCGAGCTCGACGCGCACCGTGCTTTGCGGGCTGCCGATGGAATACACGTTGCGCGTGCCCGGCACGCGCTTGATCTCCGCCTCGATGGAGCGCGCGATTTCCCCGAGCTCGAAGCCGCCGCGCGCGGGGTCCTGTGTCCACAACGTGAGGGTGAGGATCGGGACGTCGTCGATGCCCTTGGGCTTGATGATGGGCGGCAGGATGCCGACGCCGGCCGGCCGCCAGTCCTGGTTCGAGTAGATGGCGTTGTAGAGCCGCACGATCGCTTCGGTGCGCGGTTCGCCGACCTTGAACTGCACGCTGAGCACGGCCATGCCGGGCCGGGAAACCGACGCGATGTGCTCCACGCCCGAGATCTCGCCGAGCACCTTTTCCATGGGTGAGGCGACGAGGCTTTCCACCTGGGCCGCAGAGGCGCCGGGAAACGGCACGAAGATGTTTGCGAACGTGACGTCGATCTGTGGCTCTTCTTCGCGTGGCGTCACGAGCACCGCGAATATGCCCATCAGCAGCGCCGCGAGGGCCAGCAGCGGCGTGAGTTGGTTCGTCAGGAACCGCCGCGCCAGGC
This sequence comes from Steroidobacteraceae bacterium, assembly GCA_035548535.1. Classification (GTDB taxonomy): domain Bacteria; phylum Pseudomonadota; class Gammaproteobacteria; order Steroidobacterales; family Steroidobacteraceae; genus JADGHX01. Next base: position 10,991 of record DASZSS010000288.1, on the reverse strand, counting down.
GCCCGCTGAAACCGAGTGCGTCATTCATGAAGGGCGTCCGGCGCGCCGGCTGCCGCGAGCCGCTTCATCGCCAGCATCGGCTCGGTGGCTACGCGATCGCCTGCGTGCAGCCCCGCGAGCACTTCGATGCGGTCGCCGAACCGATGCCCGAGGCGTACCTGGCGCAGCGAGGAGTTGCCTTTCGCGTCGACGACGTAGACGCCCGTGACTTCACTGCGCTCGACGACGGCAGCCTGCGGAACCAGCAGCCGATCGGTCGTGCCGACGACGAAGCCGACTTTCACGAACATGCCGGGATACAGGTCCGCCGCGTTCTCCGGCAGGTCGAGCCGGGTGCGGAACGTGTTCGATGGCGTCGACGCTTCCGGAAATACCGTGAGGCGCGTGGCTTCGATTCGGCGGCCGTTGATGTACACAGCGGCCTGCTTGATACGGCGCACCTGCTCGACTACGGATTGCGGCACATCGACCACGACGCGCAGGTACTGCAAGGAAAGCCCGCTCATGATCGGCGTGCCGGGCGCGACGGTTTCACCCACTTCGACGTGACGCTTGGTGACGATGCCCGCGTACGGCGCACGAACCTCGGTATAGGCGACGCCTTCACGTGCCGCATCCACCGCTGCTTTCGCCGCGGCCAGCCTGGCTACGGCGGCGTCGCGTGTGGCAGTGGCTTCGTCGAGCATCGCTTTGGCGACGACCTTGCGCGCATACATGTCTGCGATGCGCGTGTAGCGCGTCTGCGCTTCTGTTTCGCGAGCCGTGGCCTCGCGAAGCGCCGCTTCCGCCTGCAGGAGGCCGGAGTGTTGTTCCGTGGCACGCAGCTTCACGATCACTGCGCCGGCTGGCACGAAGTCGTTCACGTCGTACAGGATCTCGGTCACGCGGCCGGCCGTCTGCGCGGCGACGGTGCCCTGATTCACGGCTTCTATCGTGCCGTCGAGTTGCCGTTCGAGTGGGGTCGCTTCGGGCCTGACCTCGATCGATTGCAACGGCGGCAGGTTCGGGTTTGCCGTGCCTTCGGATGGGGATTCTCCGCACCCTGCCAGGCCCACGAGCGCAAGGCTCGCGGCGATCAGAGCGACGAACGGACGCATGATCAGTTGAAAGCTGCGCCGGGATGGCAGCCGGCCTTTCTCAGGATCATTGCGAGCGGACAGAATCCGGTGAACGCTGCCTGCAGCATGTTGAGGCCGACGAACCCCGCGAGGATCAGCCACCCGGGGCTGAAGAAATAGGTGAGCGCAACGCTTAGCAGGACCATGGTGCCTGCGAAGGCAAACACGATGCGGTCGATCGACATGTGATTTCTCCTTGCCGCAAGTGCCCGGATCAGGCGGGTTTCCCGGTACTAGGATCGAGACGGAGGGTCGGCAGGCCGGCGGCCTTCCACGCGCCGATGCCGCCCGCCAGGTGCGCCACGTGCTTCGCGCCTGCGTCTAGACGGGCGCGCGCTGCGATCGCGGAACGCTTGCCGCTGCCGCACTGGAAGACAACGCGCCGTGGCGAATCCGGCGGCAGCGCCGCGGCGTCGAACGTCGAAAGCGGGTAGAGCAAGGCGCCAGGGATGCGCTCGGCGGCGAACTCGTCGGGCTCGCGCACGTCCACCAGCAGGATCTCGTGCTTCTTCAGCATCTGCGCGACTTCCAGGGCGGAAAGGTCGTCGAGGCTGGGCTTGGTGCTCATGGGCGTCTCGCGTGCTTCAGTTGCCGCTAAGTATATTAGAGCTTGCTGAATTAACAACGTCTAAATTAGTATATGATTAAGTAGTAGTACGCAGGGGAACTTGTCATGGCGACGCGAGCGGCGCGCGCGACCGCGCGGGAGTCGAAGTCCGCAAAGGCAGCGAGGGACATCAAGCCCTACGCACAGCAGGCGGCCACATTGCTCAAGGCGCTGGCGAACGACCAGCGGCTGATGATTCTCTGCAACCTGATAGAAGGCCCGCTGTCCGTCGGCGAGCTGAACAAGCGGCTGGACCTCAGCCAATCCGCGCTGTCCCAGCACCTCGCCGTGCTGCGCGAGGCGAACATCGTCACGACGGAGCGTGACTCGCAGAGCGTGCTCTACTCGCTGCCGAAAGGGCCAGCGACGAGCATCATCGGCATTCTCTACAAGGAGTTCTGCGAGCTGACCTGAGGCGCTCGCTGCAGGCTATGCACTCCGTGTGAGCAATCGTCTGACGAGGTCGTTGACGCCGAGGCAGCGGACGATCACGTAGTCTGCGATCAGACCCGACTGCCACAGCGGTATCGGGCTCATCCCGGTGAGCCTGAAGTGGCAACTAGGGCACAAACGACGAGATCGCAGGCCAGCGCCGCAGTGAGCACCGCGCTGGGCCGTGACGTCCAGCAGGCGCGGCGTTCGCGTACCGAGACACGTGACAGCACCGCCAGGAACAGCAGCGCCTGAAAGCTGAAGGTCTGCCCATAGGGACTAGCTGGCCGGTAGCTCATGCGATGGTCTACCCCTCGCTTGATCCGGCAGATTTCCCGCATGGGTTCGGCCCTGCTCCGAGTACGTCCGAGGGCGATCGTAACTTGTTGTTATAGTAGAAGATATTGGTGGAGCGGAAGGGGATCGAACCCTCGACCTTCGCATTGCGAACGCGACGCTCTCCCAGCTGAGCTACCGCCCCACACGCCGGCCCGGGGGGACCCCGGTACCGAAAGGCGCGCGATTCTAGCATCCGTTTTCGTCACGTCCAATGGCGTGACCGGCAGGCTCGCACGCGGTCGCGTGGCGGACCGTGCCGAGCAGTTCGGCGGGACGCCCTGACACAACCCGACTATCATCGTCAACTGTATCGAAACGGGATCAGGATCATGCTCGCAGTCGGCACGCGCGCGCCGGAATTCACGCTGCCGGATCAGGATGGACGCGATGTCTCGCTCACCTCGCTCCTGAACGAGGGGCCCCTCATCCTCTTCTTCTATCCGGCCGATTTCACGCCGGGCTGCACGCGCGAGGTGTGCATGGTGCGCAATCTATTTCAGGACTTGGTGAAGCGCGGCCTCAGCGCCGCGGGCGTGAGCCCGCAAGGTCCGGCGAGCCATCATGCGTTTCGCGCGAAATACAACCTTCCGTTTCCGCTGCTGGCGGACGAGGACAAGTCCGTCATCAAAATGTACGAGGTGAACGGGCCGCTCGGCTTCGGCGTGCGCCGCGCGACGTATCTCGTCGACCAGGCGCGGGTCATCCGCGACGCCGTGCTCGCAGACTTCCGTATCGAACGGCACGAGCAGCTCATCCAGCGCTCACTGGCGCTGAGCCGCAGCGTGCGCTGAGCGCACACGGCCGCGCGCGCCGCTCACGTCACCGGTGCGCTCGTCCCGGCCGTGTGTTCCTCGCGGCCGGTCGAAGCATCGTCGGTCCAGCACTCGCGTCCGTCGATCACGCGTTGCCATCGAATAAGTATTCACTTATGCTTTCCGGCATGGTCGAATCCGAAGTGTTTCGCGCTCTCGCCGATCCCACGCGTCGCGCGCTGTTCGAGCGGCTCTCGCAGCGTGAAATGAGCGTCTCCGAGCTCACGTCCGGCCTCACCATTTCGCAGCCCGCCGTCTCGCAGCACCTGGCCGCGTTGAAAGGGGCCGGGCTCGTTGCGGAGCGCCGCGAGGGACGGAACGTGTTCTACCGCTCCGATGCGCGAGGCCTCGACGCGCTGGCGAAGTGGGTGCAGCGTTACCGCGTCTTCTGGCCCGAGCGCGTCGAGAAACTCAAGCGCGTGTTGAAGGACATGGACAAATGAACGACCCCCGCGAATCCGACGACACCGTCGTCGTCGAGTGCGATCTGCGCGACCCGCCCGAGAAGGTGTGGCGAGCGCTCACCGACCCGGATCTGGTCGCCGAGTGGCTCATGCCGCTGACCGGCGAGGGGCCCGGTATCGATTGCGAGGTGATCGAGTCCCGTCCCAATCGCCTCCTGCGCTATGGCTGGCGCGACCGGGCCGACGAGCCGGGGAATCTGGAGGCCGATGCTGCCGGCGCTCGCATGGAGCGCGACGCGCTCGACTCGATCGTGACGTTCGAGCTCACACGCTCCGCAGCCGGCGGCACCCACCTGCGCATCGTCCACACGGCCTTCCAGCAGACCCCCGCATTGGCCATGGCGGCATGATGAGCGCCAGTCTCATTCCGATGGTGGTGGAGCAGTCGGCCCGCGGCGAGCGCGCCTTCGACATCTTTTCGCGCCTGCTGCGTGATCGCATCGTTTTCGTCAACGGCCCCATCGACGACAACGTCGCCGCGCTCGTCAACGCCCAGCTGCTGTTCCTCGAGGCGGAGAACCCGGACAAGCCGATCGCGATGTACATCAATTCGCCCGGCGGCGTCGTCACGAGCGGGCTCGCGATCTATGACACCATGCAATGGATCAAATGCCCCGTCGCGACGGTGTGTATGGGCACGGCGTATTCCATGGGCTCGTTCCTGCTGATGGCCGGCGCCCCCGGACATCGGATTGCATTGCCGAACGCCAGCATCATGGTCCATCAGCCCTCGGGCGGATTCCAGGGCGTCGCGTCGGATATCCAGCGGCATGCCGAGGACATCATTCGCACGAAAAAGCGGCTGCAGGAAATCTACGCGCGCCACTGCGGTCGCAGCTACGAAGAGGTCGAGCGCACGCTCGATCGCGATTCCTTCATGACCGCGGCCGAGGCAAAGGCCTGGGGACTCGTCGATCACGTCTACGCGTCGCGCGAGGCGACGTTCGGCGCAGTGCTATGAGCTCCCGCACGCAGGCGGAGATGTGAACATTCTTCACAAGGCGACGCCGGTGCTGATCGTGGATCGCATCGAGCCGGTGCTGCCGTTCTGGGAGAAACTCGGCCTCGAGGTCGTGACCAAGGTGCCCGAGGGATCCGTCAAGGATGGGCGACTTGCGTTCGCGATCCTCGCGGGCGAGGGCGTTGAGCTGATGTACCAGACGCTCGCGAGCGTCACCGACGATCTGGTGAAGTCGGCCTCGGTGAAGGAGGCGTTTCGCGCCGGCACTCAGCAGACGACGCTATCTGTCGAAGTGAGTCGCCTCGCGGACATCGAAGCGAAGCTCGGTCACGAGCGCCTCGTCATGCCGAAGCGCACGACGTTCTATGGCGCCACGGAGATCGGCTACACCGACCCTGCGGGCAACATCGTGATCTTTTCGGAGCATCAAGCCGCGTCGGCCGGCTCCTGACGCCGCACTGGCACGTCACCGACAGGCAGCACGTCCAATGCTGCCATGACATGTGCGTTGTCGGGATCCAGCCTGATGGCTTCCGCCGCGGCCTCGCGCGCGGCATCGGCTCGACCGAGACGATGAAGTGCGAACGCCCGAGCCACGGCGCGATGCCCCCGCGCTGTGCGCTCCGCAGTCGCGTAGTGCGAATAGGTCAGCAGCTCGAGCGCCTCGTCCGGGCGACCGGTGGCGGTCAGGACGAGGGCGCGTGTCGAGCGATAGGCGAGCACACATGGGTAGAGCGTAAACGCGCGCGTTGAGAGGCGATCCGCTTCGATCAGCACGTCGCTGTCGTAACCCGCCCGGCTCCGCGACATCAAGAGAGCGAAGGCCGTGTTGTTCTCGAGGGCCGCGCGCACGGCGCTCTCCGCATTCGCATATTGCTTCAGCAACTGCCTGAGCAAACCGAGCGAGCTCGCATATTTCTGCTGGTGGCCGTAGCAGGCGCTGAGAAGCAGCCGAAGCTGCAGATTGTCCGGAACGAGCTCGAGCCCTTGCAGGCAGATCTCGCGCGCGCCAGCGTAATCCCGCCGCTCGAAACGCGAGTGCGCGCGAAGTAAGCTGGCCGTGAACAGATACGATTCGAGCTGCTCGGGCGTGCTCCGCGGGATCTGCAGAAGTGCCAGTCCGTCCGTGCTGAGCATTTCTCGGGCGTGCTGAAATCGGCGCGGAACGAGGCTCTGCACCGCCAGCAGTCCGTTGGTGATGATCCAGAGGAAGAGCAGCGGAGCGCCGACTGTCTCGACCATGTCAGGCCAGTGCTCCACTGCGACGATCACCAGCAGCCCGTTCGTGGCCGGACCCATCAGCGTGGCGAGCCACAGGCGCGTGCGAAGGAACTGGAGCGACTGCGAGCCGAGGAACGTGAGCCCGGAGAGCGGCCACGCGTGCAGCGTGACGGCCGTGCCGAATATCTCGCCGCTCCAGAGCTTGCGGCCGACGCCGATCACGATGGCGCCCACGGTCAGCCCGACGAGACGCGCGGCAACGGCATGCCCCAACTCGTGCGCGATGATGGATATCGGCGTCATGAGGCAGGCGACCAGCAGCACCGACATGGTGAGCTCGCCCAGCCCGCGCTGGATGAGCACGAGCACCATCACGGGAACGAAGATGGTGCGCAGGACGCCGATTGCGCCATCGAGCGCCCCCGTCGCGAGGCGGGCTTCTTCACATATTATGCAGCGTGTGTCGAGCGGAGCTTTGGCGTGCGGCTCCGGCATCACGAAGCACGAACGCTCCGGCGATTCAACGCCACAGCGCGCGCAGCGATAGAGGCTGCGAGCTTCCGTTCGTGGCGTGGCCGTAGCGAGCACATCCATGGCGAGCAGGATGTTGGCACTGCGCATACCCGCTTCGCCAGACGCGCGTGTCGCCAGTACGCGAAACTCTGTCGCAGTTCACGACTTGGCAAATCTTCGAACGGGGACTGCATATAGCGCGACGCATTCGACGCATGCGACGTAAGGCTCATCGACAGCACGCGTGAAACCTGCTCACGCATCGCGTGGGAGAAGCGAGGGGCGTGCGGCCGCTACAGCGTGGCGCCAGTCGGCGTTTCCACCACGTAGCCCCTGGCCTTGAGCTGTGAGAGCCGGCCCGTGGGCCTGAGCAGATCCGTGATTGGCACGATCGCCAGCGTCACATCGTTCTGCGCGAGCGCGCGATCGACGATTGCGTTCCACTCGGCGTACGCGCGCTCGCGCGCCTTGTTGAACTCGTCCTGCAGCCGCGGCACGCTGGTTATCGCATCGATGCAGGTGAGCTCCTGCTTCGGTGATTGCAGCCGCTGCAGCGTTTCGATGTCGCCGACCGCCCACGCGGCCGCGCGCTGCTTCATCGGCTCCAAGTCGGTTTCGAGCCGATCGATCGTCGCCTCGAAGCAGGCGAGGTCGGCTTCGCGCGGCATCTCGGTGAAGTCCCGGATGAGACCCCGCGGGTCGTGAATGTCTACTTTGATGTCGGGATCGACGATCGGCACATCGTGCTTCCTCGCGAGCTTGCGCACTTCCGGCCAGACCAGGTTCTCGCGCGTGAGGCCCGATTTCGCGAGCGTTTTCTGGTACAGCTCGAAGCCGGCGAGTATGGGCCGCCAGCTCTCGATGCCGCGATCGTTGCCGATATAGCGGATCTTCAGCGCCTGCCAGCGCGCGTAGAGATCGGGGGGCAGCACATCCTTGAGCTCCGCGCCGTCCGGATTCTTGCGGGCGCGCATGACCGTGGGCAGCAGCCACATGGCGCGAAAGAACCCGATGTTCGTGCTGACCGATTGCGGCGCGATGATCTGCTTGGCGCGCGCGACCACCGACTCGACCTCGCGCGAGCGCCACGTGATGTTCTTCGGCGAAGGCGTGAGCGAGCCGAGGATGAACAGCACGTGATCGCCGTTCGTCACTTTCCACAGCGGCGGCCCGGGCTGCTCGCCGCTGACGATGACTTCGTCGATGGCTTCGTCCGGGCTGGGCCGCTCGGTTGGCGGGGACCGTTCATCCTGCGCCGCCGCCGCAGCCACGTCCTCCGCCGCCAATACAAAGGGGGCCGCGAGCGACAAGCTCAGCAGTGTGATGGTGACAAGAAGGTCGACACGCCCTCTCATAGATCGGGCATGATGCCGCTTCTTCGCGCGTGACGGAACTCGCCCGGCGGCGTGTGCTTTGGACGCAACGGTTGTGACCTCTACTCGCGTTCGCTCACTGATCCTGATCGCGGCCTTGGTCGGGCACGTCGGTGCCGGTGCGTTGCTGCTGTCGCTGGATTCGCTGCCGCGACGCGCCGCGAGCACCGAGCCGCCGCTCGTCGTCACAATCGTCGAGGAACCGCGGTTCGCCGCGGAGCGCGAAGCGGCGCAACCTGTCGTGCTCGCAAAACTGCCACCCCTTCATGCGGTCATCGCCCCGGACTCGCCGGCGAGTATTACGGATTCGGCCGCTCCGACGATCCCACGCATCGATTGGATGGCGGAGGCCGCGCGCTCGGCCTGCAACGTGATCGCAAGACAGGAGCCCGAGCAGATTCCGCTCATGTGCAAGCGGCGGTGAGCCGACACGAGGCGGCGATACCGGACGTCGCGGCCCGACGCGGGCGCGGGTGGGGCCGGCGGCGGCGGGAGCAGGGCGTCTCGCGGCGCGTCGTTTTAGCCCGGAGCGAGCGGGGCGTTGGGCGCGTCGCGGGCCGCGCGCTGGTGAATTTCGACGTGAGACAGTATCTTTGCGCGGCACCGCCGGCTCGCGTTCGCAGCTCGGCGGTCGTTTCGTGTACAGCACGCCGCCCCCGTAGCTCAGTGGATAGAGCGACCGCCTCCTAAGCGGTAGGTCGTCGGTTCAACTCCGGCCGGGGGCGCCATCCACCCGTCTCGACGTGTCTGACGACATGCAGTGTCGTCACGAAAACCCCTATTTTTCCCGACCGAAACTGTCCAATGGTGGTCAAGGGCGTCTGGGGCGATCGTTAATCTGGCAATACTTCCGTACACCCGTCCTCTAGTTTCTTGCCTTCGTTGACGCATTTCATGAGCGCATCGAAGCACCGGTGAATGTCATCGCCCAAGACTTCGATCACTTCACCAGTGGATCGGTCGTCGCCGGCGTTGTTCTGCAAGTCGTCCCAGTCCGTCATGGCGGCCTCCGGTGCCATTGATTCTAAAATGGCGTCATTGTTTGTTCGTCGGCGACAGACTGGCAAGAAAATGCGCAAACGGTCGAATGTCTTGACCAACGCTCGCCGACTCGAGCGCGGTCATGTATTCGGTGCGCCTTTCCACCGGAACGATTGTCCATGAATAGCCACCGGCGGCCATCATGGCGTTCATCAGGAAACGGCCCATGCGCCCGTTCCCATCCATGTACGGATGTATGTAGACAAAGGCGAAGTGGCCGAGGACCACGCGAACGGCGGCTTCTGTCTCGGCCTTGAGAAGGTCGAAGAACGCGGGCATCAGTTCCCGCACCGCTTCGCAGCTCGGCGGAACGTGCATCGAGCGGCGGATGAAGACAGGGCCATTGCGGAAGCCCGCAAGGTCACCCGGCTTCAGGATCTTCGCCGTCACGCTCGGTTCAAACAGTTGGCCGTACCACGTGTCGTAGTCTCTTCGAACGACTTCGCCAGGGTTCTCGCCTTTCAAGATCGAAGCGAGACTGACTTTCACGCTCTGGAATGCTTGCCAGTAGCCACGAGCCGCTAACGCATCCCTGCTCTTCAGATCGTCTTCGTTCTTGTCCGGATTCCACTTCCCTGAATGCACGCGCTCGATGAGCTCAGCGCTCACGCGATAGCCTTCGATTGAGAGTGAGTTGTAGGCGTCGGCGGCGTAGAGGTCGTCAACCTTCTTCAGGTACGCCTTCGCGTCACGCGGCAGACCTGGCGGCGCGGGGAAGTTCGCCAGGACATCCGGGCGCATCGCCACCCACATCAGCTTCAGCCGAGTGACGTGCGGGGATGTTTCTCGCGATCCGAGAGCGACGGGAGGCTTGTCAGTGAAGGGATCGGTTTCGTTGACCACGTAGCCGGCCGTCTTCATCCGACCCACTATCCGATCAGCTATTTCGTCGCGTCCTATATTGCGGAACGCGCCCCCGAGTCGGCCCGCCACAGCGCTGTTACCGCCGTCGAGGAGCCGACGAAGGATCTCGGTCGGATCGGAAATCGACGCGAGTGCGCTGCGTAGCTCGTTAGGCTTGGCCTTGAATTGAGTTGGCGCGCAAGCGATCAGGGCGGCGGGCAGCCTGAAGACGCGCAGCCCGTCTTTGACTTCGATATCGGCTGCCGGCGGCAACGCCAGGCGAATGTCGAAGATCGACGTCCCATGCAGAAGCGCGATCGGCTTGTTTCCGCCGTTCGGGGTTCGAACGAGCAACTGTCGAGGAACAGTCCGATCACCCACATGAAGCGCAATCGACTGCTCGGGGCTCAGGCACCAGTCATCGTCAAAGCGTTCATTCAAATACGCCGCGCAGAACGACCAGAAGGTTGCATACCAGCCAGTGCTCTCGCCTTCCGGTTCGTCCGGGCGCGACGGGACGTACCAGCCTTTCATCACTTCGCGGATGAAGCCGGCCTTCTGCAGGCGCTGGCGATGTGTACGGGAAAGCTGGCTGGCGCGAATCGCGACGGCGCCTCCGTCCTGAAGCGTCTTCAGAGCCGATAGAGATTCAGCGAGCTTTTCGGAGGGCGAGGCCATGAGCGTATTGCGAAAACTAGGTTATGGCGTCTTACCATTTCTAGGTTATTCGGTATAGCGGTTTCTAGGTTATTGTGTAGAACTGGCCGACGTTTACTTATTAAACAATGACTTGCGGAACGGCGCGTTGCGCTGACCAAGGCGCTAAGACTTGGGTAAGCCCCGATTCGATCGTGCCGGGTGACACGGCGGTGGTGTCGGTCGAGCTGTCCCATCCCATTGCGCTGGAGGTGGGGCAGCGCTTTGCCGTCCGCGAGGGTGGCAAGACGGTCGGCGCCGGCGTGGTGTTGAAGAATCCACAAGTAGACAGCGGGTGGAGGCGGAGGGCCTCCACCCGCTCTTCGGTCGCCTTGTAACTCCGTGAGAAGGTCTGTACCGCCTAGCGCGCCGTTTGGCGTCGCAGACCACTACGGAGCGACGCCGAAATTGCGATTTGCATCGGAGAGATGCTAGACATCATGGCCTGACTCGGAGGAGTCAGCGTCATGAGGAAATTGAGGGGTAAGAGGTCTGCCTCCAGTATCGTGGGTTGCGCACCGAAGTGCGCCGAGCCACATGCACAAGCGCCGGCAAGGGCGCGTTGGTGCAG
>DASZSS010000287.1:0-14802 GCA_035548535.1 Steroidobacteraceae bacterium | reverse complement strand
ACGGTACGTCACCGCGCCTCTGAGGCCGCGTCTCAGCCCTGCCGGCTAGCGCTACCCTTCGACTGCGGCGGCGACGGCCGCCGTCACTTGCGCGTGCAGCGTGTCGCTGAGCGCGTCGGGCACGAGCTGCCCTTCGGGCGCAGCCGCGGCGATGGTGCGCGCCGCCGCCAACAGCATCGCATCGGTGAATGCTCGCGCTCGCGCGCGCAGCGCGCCCGCGAACAGCCCCGGAAACGCGAGCACATTGTTGATGCTCTTGCCGTCCGCAGCGACCTTCGCGCCGGCGCGCTTGGCAGCCTCGGGCTCGATCTCCGGATCGGGATTGGAGAGCGCGAGCACGATCTGGCCGCGCCGCACCTGCTCCTCCGCGATGAGCCCCTTCTGGCCAGTCGTCGCGATGACGACATCCGCGCGGCGCATGAGCTCCGGCAGGGTCACCGCCTGCCCGTGCAGCTCGGCGAGCCGCGCAGTGGCCTCCGGACGCAGATCCGTGCCGATCAGCCGTTCCACTCCGAACCCGCGCAGCAAGCGCGCAATGCCGAGCCCGGCGGCGCCAAGACCGATGATTCCCACCACCTGCTTTTCGAGTGCGGTGCCCGCGATCCGCGTCGCATTCAGCAACGAGGCGAGCGTCACGACGGCGGTCGCGTGCTGATCGTCGTGCAGCACCGGCATGTCGAGCCGCGCCCGCAGCTTGTGCTCGATTTCGAAGCAGCGCGGCGCCGCGATGTCTTCCAGCAGGATCGCGCCGAACGAATGCGAGATCGAGCGCACGACGTCGACGAAATGATCGATGCTCGTGCTCTCGACCAGGATCGGCACGCCCGAGAGCCCGACGAGCGAGGCGAACAGCGCCGCCTTGCCCTCGATCACCGGCAGGCCCGGCCGCGCGCCGATATTGCCGAGGCCGAGAATGGCCGACCCGTCCGTGATGACCGCCACCGCCCGGCTCACGTACGTGTAGTCGAAGACCTTCTCGGGGTTTTTCTGGATGGCCAGGCACACCCGCGCCACGCCGGGCGTGTACAGGTCGCGCAGGATCTGCTGGCTCGAGATCGGCATGCGCGAGCGCATCTCGATCTTGCCGCCGCGATGGCGGTCGAATACGCGGTCGGACCAGCCCATGAACTTCGCGGAGGGGACGGCCCCCAGCTTCGCGAGCAGCTCGTCCTGCCGACCCTCCTCGATCTCCACGGTAATCTCCCAGAGCGTGCGTCCCTGTTCGCGGTGGAGCATGGTCACGTGCTCGAGCACGAGACCCAGATCGGCGATGGCATTGAGCACGCTCGCGAGGCTGCCGGGCACCTGCGAGGTCTCGACCTGGAGAATTTCGGGAATCTTCATCGTTCAGCGCATGCAAGCGGGATAGTCAAAGGGGCGCGCATCTTCGCACAAACGGCCGATGCTGAGCTTTCGTTCGTAAGTCCTTGAATGTACGATGTACTGCCAAAGCGAGCTCGACCTTGAACCCGCCTGCGACTTTTAAGGGCGTGTCGTGTTTTCGGCATAAACGATGTCACGCAAGTGCAAACTTCAACCCCGCCGGAGGTAGCCCTCTCGGCCGAGTTCACAGCGTTCATGCATGCCTATCAAGATATGGTCTTCTCCACGGCCGCCCGTCTGACGGGGAACGATGCCGTCGCCGAGGACCTCGCCCAGGAAACATTTCTGAAAGCTTACGAGCACTTCGACACGCTCCGCACGAGCCCGACCCCGGGTGGCTGGTTGAAGACCGTCGTCACCAATCTGACGCTGAACTACCTCTCGCGGTATCGCAAACGCTGGCGCTTCTTCACGGATTTGCGTCGCGCCGACGCCGATGATGACGACTCGGACAGCGACGTGCCCGAGGCGCTGCTCGGCTGCTCGAGCCCCGACGATCTGCTCGGCAACGTGCACGCGAGCGAGCAAGGTGTCCTGATCGAGCGCGCGCTGAAGGAGCTGCCCGACCATCAGCGGATACCCTTGGTGCTCTACCACTTCGAAGACATGCCGTACCAGGACATTGCGAAACACCTGCGCGTGTCGCTGCCCAAGATCAAGACCGACATCATGCGCGCGCGCATCGCGCTGGCGAAAACGCTGGCGGCCGCGGGTGTGACGAGCGATAGCCTGGATCACTGAGAGCACCGCCATGGCCGCCCCGTTCGATCCTCGCTCTCCGCGCCCCGATACCGAAGCAGCCATCGAGCGACTCGTCGATAGCGTGTTGCGCCGGCAGCCGCCGCGCTCCGCGCCGCCCACTCTGCAAGCGCGCGTGCTCGCCGAGATCGAACGCCGCGCCGCGCTGCCCTGGTGGCATCACAGCTTCCTGCATTGGCCGCTCGTAGTTCGCATCGCCTTCATCCTGGCATTGCTTGGTGTCGTGAAGCTGGCCCTCAGCGGCGTGATGATGGCCCTTGCGCGCCTCCAGTCGCAGCCGCTCGTCGAGACGCTTGCGCGGCCGCTGTCGTGGGCGCATGCGAGCGCCGGCGTCTTCTCGAAGATCGCGAGTCTCGCGGCCGTCGTGTTCCAGGCCTTCCCCCCTATCTGGCTCTACATGGGTGCGGGTGTGGCGCTCACGCTCTATCTCGCGCTCGTCATTCTCGGCACCACGGCTTATCGCACGCTGTACGTGAACAAATGAACATCTCATTCCGCAAAGGGGTCTTCCTGCTGGCCATGGCGGGCCTCAGCGTGCTGACGAGCATCGCGAACGCGCAGAACCAGCCTCCGTCGCCGCCGTCTCCGCCACCGCCCGTGAGCGTCGAGGCACCCGATCAGCCGGCGAACGCAACCCCGCCGGCGCCCCCCGTCGAAGCGCCCGCAAACCCGGCGCCGAACGTCGAGGCACCGGCCGACGCGGGCGCGCCTGCCGCGGATCAGTCGGACCAGTCCGGGTCGCGCACGCGTCATGGCCGCCATCGTCGCAACAGTGCCGAGCGAGTGCAGGTCGGCGGCGATGTCACGGTGGGCCCGGGCGAGCATGCGGACGATGTCGTCTCGGTGTTCGGAAATTCCACGAGCAGCGGTGAAGTGGGCGATGTCGTCTCGGTCTTCGGCGACACGCGCGTCCTCGCGGGCTCCGCGCACGATGTGGTGGCCGTCGCCGGCAACGTGTACCTGAACACGAAGGCGGCAGGTGATGTCGTCGCGTCGTTCGGCAATGTCGAGCTTGGTCCGCAGGCGGAAGTGGAAGGCGATGTCGTCGTGGTCGGCGGGAAGCTCGAGCGCGACCCCGCTGCCATCGTTCGTGGCAACGTGCAGAACGTGTTCGCGTTTGCGGCGGGCAGCTTCGAGTGGCTGCGGCCGTGGGCGCGTCATTGCCTGTTGCTCGGCCGGCCGCTCGCGCTCGCGCCGGGCCTTGGCTGGGCGTGGGGCCTGGCGCTCGGCTTCCTCGCACTGTACGTACTGATCGCGTTCCTGTTCCGCGACGCGGTGGATCGCACCGTGCGCACGTTCGAGACGCAGCCGGGCCGCTGCATCATCGCCGCGCTGCTGACGACAGTGCTGACGCCCGTCGTCTTTGCGCTGCTCCTCGTCACCGTCGTCGGCATTCCATTCATGCCGTTCGCTGCCCTTGGCCTCTTTGTGCTGGGCATCTTCGGCAAAGCGGTCGCATTGGCGTGGATCGGCCGCTCTTGCCTGAGGCTCGGAGGCGAGGCGCGCGGCGCCCATACCGCGGTTGCGGTGGCACTAGGTGGCGCCATCATCCTCGTGTTCTATCTCGTGCCCTTCATCGGCTTCATCGTCTACAAGCTGCTCGGCATTCTCGGGCTCGGGATCGCGGTGTACGCGCTCATTCAGACGACGCAGGAACGGCGCAGCGGCGGCGGCGGGCCCGAGCCGGCCCTTGCCGGCGGCCCCGCGGGCGGCGCCGGCGCGGCGTTCAAGGAGCCCACCATCGGCGAGAACGGGCCGTCCTCCACGTCGGCGAGATCGAGTTGGGACTTCGGCGCAGGTCCTTCGTCGAGCGCGAGGAGCGCGTTCGACGCGGGCGCGCCGCGTGCTTCGGAGGCACCCGGCGCGTCCGAAGCGCAAGGGACATCGGGCGCGAAAAGTGAGGGCGTTCACGGCACATCTCAGGCAAGCGACGTGGGCGGCACATCACGCCCCGCGGACGCGCCGAATGCCTCGGATTCGTCGACCCGTGCCACTCCACCGCCGCCCCCGCCTCCGCCGAACCCGCCGACGGACACCGTCGCCCTGACTTATCCGCGTGCGGGATTTGGCATTCGCATGGCGGCGCTGTTCATCGACCTGATTCTCGTCGCGGTCGTGCTCAACATCATCGACAGCAAATTACAGGCCGAGCTGATCGCCCTCGCCGCGTATGGCGCGGTGATGTGGAAGCTGAAGAGCACGACGATCGGCGGCATCGTGTTCGGTCTCCAGGTGGTGCGGCTCGACGGCCGACCGATCGACTGGGCGACGGCCACCGTCCGCGCGCTGAGCTGCTTCCTGTCGCTCCTCGTCGCCGGGCTCGGCTTCATCTGGATTGCCTTCGACGGAGGCAACCAAGCCTGGCACGACAAGATCGCCGGTACCGTTGTCGTGCGCGTGCCTAAGGGCGTGTCACTGCTCTAGTCGGACGTGGTCGCTGCGCGCGCCGGTGCTGGACGCGGCGCGGCCCTTTCAGCACGCTCGCACCATGTCCCTGACGAAGCTCGCGAGTGTATTGCTGATGAGCGTGCTTGCTGCGCCTCTGCTCGCCGCGGAGCGCGCCGATATCGGGCTCAGCACCGGCGGGACCGTGATCGAGCGTGTACGTGTCGGCGGGCCTGCCCCGCCGTCCCTGCCGACCCTGATGCTGATCGGCGGACTGAACGGTCCTGGCGAGAGCACAGCCCGCGTGGAGAAGGCCATCGCCGCATTCGCGAAGCGCAAGCGGCCGCCGTTTCGATTGCTCGCCGTGCCGCTCGCAAATCCTGAAGCGCGCCCGCTGCAGTTTCCGCCGAGCGGCGTCGCTTACCGCGAGAACATCGAGTCGAACGTGCTCTGGCGCTGGATCGGTGTGCAGGCGCCCGATCTCGTGCTCATCGCGGGCGACGAAGACCACGGCCTCGCGCAGGCGCTGTCGAGCAATGTCGTCGCGGAAGTCGGGCGCATGCCGGCGCGAGTGGTGCCGGCCGATCACGATCTGCTGGATGTGAAGCCGGCCGCGCTCGCACCTTCTGAAGCACATCGCGAGATGGATCGCCGCCGCGCCCGCACGGCGCGGCAGCTCGCGGAGGAGCTCGCCAAGCACTACGGGCACGATTTCGATCAGCCGTGGTACATCCAGGCGATAGCGCTCATTGGGCAAGCGCGGCTCGGACATGTCGACGAGGTGCAGCGGCTGGCCGAGCCGTACGTTGACGGCACCCGGGACAGTCTCGCGCGCGCAAATTCGCTGGTGCTCGCCGGTCACATGATCTTCACCGAGCTGGCGCGCCGTACGGGTGATGCGCGCTACGTGCAGATGGTGCGCAAAGTCGCGGATCTCGGATTCGAGCAGGACGGCTCGATGAAGGAGTCGGTGCCCTATCACGATCAGTACAGCGATTCGGTGTTCATGGGCACCGTGATGCCGGCGCAGGCCGGCGGACTCACAGGCGAGCGCAAGTACTTCGACCTCGCGGCTCGACACATCGCCTTCATGCAGAAAATCGTGCTGCGATCGGACGGGCTGTACCGTCACCAGCCGCTGACCGATGCGGCCTGGGCGCGTGGCAATGCCTTCCCCGCGATGGGGCTTGCGCTCGCACTCTCCGAATTCCCGCACGATCATCCCGCCTTTCCGAAGCTGCTCGCCGACTTCCAGTCGCACATGCGAGTGCTTGCGAAGTGGCAAACGTCCGACGGCCTGTGGCGCAATGTCGTCGACTATCCGGGTGCGTATCCCGAGCTCTCGGCCACCGCCATGATCGGCTGGGCCATGCTCCGCGGCGTGCGCAGCGGCTGGCTGCCGGCCGCGGAATACCAGCCGCACATCGACAAGGCGTGGCAGGCGGTGCTCGAGCGCATCGGGCCGGACGGGCACGTCGTGGATGGCTGCGAATCGACGCTCAAGATGAAGAGCGTCGAAGAGTATCTGCACCGCGCGGCCATTCTTGGGCCCGACCCGCGAACCGGCGCGATGGCGCTGCTGTTCGCGACAGAGCGGATGACCGAGTAGCAGCGGCTCCAACGAGGCGCACCCCTGGGAAGTTCCTCGCGCGCGTGCAGGCGCGCAGCGCACGCCGGTCTGCGCACCGTTTGCTTCAGCCGTTCGCCTCAGCGTGCCCCTTGCCCTCGCGCACGCCCTTTGCCTCAGTGCACACCGGTTGTCTGAGCGCAGGCGTTTCGGCTCAGCGGGAGTCCGCTTCAGCGGAATGTGTGCCGGCTCACCGGCCGCGCGTCGACTTGCGACGCACGCCGCGCTCGCCGCGCAGCGGGTCGTAGGCGTTGGCGAGCGGCACGTTCTTCAGCATCCGGTGCAGAAAGCCGATGAGCGTCGTCTTCTCCTCGGGCGAGAATCCCTTCAGCATGAGCGCCTCGCGCTGCAGGGCGACGCCCGAGACGCGATCGTGCATCTCCCAGCCCGCCGGCGTCAGCTCCACTTCGAGGCGGCTGTCGGTCGGCACGACGCGCACGAGCCCCTTCGAGCGCAGCACGCGCAGGCTGCGGCTGACGACGGACTTGTTCAACGAGGTGTCCTCGCTCAGCTCCTTGCCCGTGATGCGCGGGCGACGAGCGAGCACCACGAGGATGCGTGAGTCGTTGATGCCGACGCCGAGGCGCTCGCGATAGAGCACCGATGCGGCCGAGGCGATTCCTTTACTGATGCGGCCCAAAAGATACGGGACGTACCGGTCGCGGTGAACGAGACGCGTAGTGGCGCGGCGTGCGCTTCTTTTCATGTCGGGAGGTTCCGGTCGTTGTGCCTCCCTATTGTGCAATAGAAGGATCAGAAGATCAGCGTCAATCCGGCCGTGAGCACGCGATCATCGTAGCCGTACAGCGGGCGGTTCGTGTCACGCCGCTCGAACCGGTAGTTGACATTCAGCGCCAGCATTTGTACGGGCGTATAACTCACGCCCGCCTGCCAGATGGCGAGCCGGTCGCGACGCTCCGGTCCGCCGGCCTCGAGGGAATCGAAGCCCGTGTAGTCGTGGTGCTCGCGCGAAGCGTCGAGCGAGACCGTGATCTTGCGGGTCGGCAGCCATGCCACGGCCAGGCGCGTGCCGCGCGACTCGAAATGGTTGGATCCCGCGTCGAGATACGCCGTGAGCTCTTGAAAATGGGTGAGCTCGACCCGTGTCTTCGAGCGCGGCTCCCAGTGCAGTGTCGCGCTCCAGACCGGGCCCGAGAAGTTCGCAACGGCGCTGCGCGGATACTCACGCCGGAGATATCCGACGCTCCCCTCGAAGGCAGTCTTCACTGTGAACGTGTAGTGCAGCTCGTAGGACCCAGCGTGCTCCACATAGTCACGATCGGAGAACGCATAGCTCGTCGCCGTGCGCCGGTACTTCAGGCCCATGTCGTCCGCACGTCGGCTGCGATAGCCGATGCGAAAGATGCTCGTGTCGCTCTTGAAATCGTCCGCGCGTCGCGCCTCCGTGTCGTGCGAGCCGTCCGCGTACTGTCCCGTCGCCGTGACACTCCAGTGCGGAGTCAGCTCATAGCGAATGGTGCCGTGATAGTCGGTGTTCTCCAGGATGTCCCGACCGAGGAAGCGGCTGTTCACGAAACCCGCCAGCGAGCGCGCATAGCTGGCGCCCAGTTGCCCGGACCAGTCGCTCATGAGGCGCCAGTTCCAGTCCGCGCGGCCGCTACCCGAGGTGTTGTCCAGCATCGTGTTGTCTGAGTATTTGTTGCTGTCCACATCCAGGCTCAGCGCCAGCGACTGCTTTCCGAGATCCCAACTGCCGTCGATCATGGCGGACGTCCGGCGCACGAGGTCATCGCGGCTCAGCTCGGCGCCCGGCACCATGGTGGTGAGGTCGAGGTCGTCCGGCAGACGGTAGACGTTCGCGTCGCGAATGACCTGTTCGGAAAGCGCCAGCGAAAACGGATCACCCGGCTCACGCACAACGGTCGCGGCGAGCGCGGTCGTAGGCACGGTGCATACGAGCGCGACCAATGCGCACGACGATCGCGCGTGCTTTCCCAGAACGTGCCGATTCATGATGTGCTGGCCTCGGTGACAACCGCTTGCTGCCGCGCGGATTCGTACACCGCCGTGATTTGCCGGTGCACCCGATTTATCGTGAAGAGTCTTAGGAAGCGCTGCCGACCTGATCGACCCATCGCGGCCAGCTTCTCGTCACTGATATCGCGCAGCGCGTGCACCAACGCGTCCTTGTCAGCAGGCGGGACCAGCACACCCGTTTCGCCGTCCACGACGACTTCGGGCAGACCGCCGACTCGACTGGCGATCACGGGCAACTCCGCCCGCATCGCCTCGACTGCGATCAGGCCGAAGCCCTCCCATCGGGAAGGCACGACGATGACGTCCGCACTTCGATAGAACGCTTCGATTTGACTGGGCGAGAGCCAGCCGGTCGCCTGCGCATTGCTCGGCAACGACGCGTGGCTCGTGTCACCTAGAACGGCATCACCGACGAGGTAGCAGAACGCGAAATCCTGCAGCTCCGCGAGCGCGGCTAACAGCACATCCGTGCCCTTCTGCCGATCGAACCTGCCGACGAACAGCACACGACGGCGATCGTCCGGCCACGTGACCTTCTCCGTTGGCCGCGGCGCATCGCGGGGAATGCCGTTCGGCACCAGACGCAACCTGCTTGCCGGAATGCCGATGTTTCGCGCGGCTCGTAGCTCGTACTCGGAGATGCAGACCACGGCGTCGCACAGGCGCGCAAGCATTCGCTCGATCAGCTTGGCAGCGTTACGAGACCACAAAGACGAGTCGCGATCGAATGCCCACCCATGCGGGCAATAGATGACCGTCGTCGATGAAGCGATCAGACGTAACAGCGGCCGCAGCACCGCGCCGGCGAACGTCGAATGCAGATGCACGATCCGCGGCCGCACGCGCGCAACGACTTCTCGCATGCGCCATGCGAGCCGACACGCGTTGACGAAGCGCGATGCGCTGCTGTCGTCGAACGTGACGATCTCCACGCCGGCCGGCGTGCCGACCATCCCCCGCTGGCTCTCCGGAACGAGTGCAACGACGACGTCCGCCCCAAAGGAGTCCCGTTGCTCGACGAGAAGGTCGCGGATGTAGGTCCCGACTCCCCCTTTGATGTTCTCCGCCGCGTGGACGATCTTCATGCCGCCGCCCGCAATCCATCGAGTGAGAGAAGCTCGTCGAGCCGGTCAGCGGATCGCTGCCAGCTAAAGCACCGCGCCCGCGCAAACCCGGCCTCGCGCAGCTCCCGTCGCAAGGAGGCCGTGGTCAAGACCAACCGTAGCTGACGTGCGATGTCGGCTGGGTCGTCCGGATCGCAATACACGGCGGCGTCCGCGCACACCTCGGGAAGCGACGCCCTGTCCGACACGACCACCGGACATCCGCAATGCATTGCCTCGAGCGGCGGCAGTCCGAATCCCTCGTAAAAGGACGGGAACACGAAACACGCCGCGTTCTCATAGAGCGCGCGCAGCTCGCCGTCCGTGACGTAGCCGGCCATCACCAGTGCGTCGCGGGCCAGATCGACACCGCCGAACACCCGCGGATTCGCGCCGCCGGCCGCGACGACGCGGCAATCCAGATCAGTGAGCAGCGACATCGCCCGCACGACGCCGCTGAAATTCTTGTTGGGCGTGTTACTGCCGACCGCGAGCACGTATGGCCGGTCCGCAATGCCGATGCGCTGGAGAATGCGCTTGTCGGCAGCGGCTCGTAGCACGTGCTCGCCCGCGCCGGGGATCAGCTCGATACCCGACGCGCGTCGTCCCACGTGACGCATCAGCTCACTTGCGGAAAACCTGGATACGGTGGCGACCGTGTCGGCGTTCTTCATCAGCCCCGCAAGAAGCCAGCGATACCAGCTGCGGAACGCGAAGCTGTACGTGCGCGGCCGCACCATGACGCCTGCGTCGTGAAGCACTGCGAGCTGACGCCGACGCATGATCGGGCCCGTGTTGCAGAGGCTCAGCAGCAGCGCGTCGCCACAGTGCGATGAGAGCTCGAGCTGCTCCCAGAGATGCCCGCGAAGCGCTCCGACTTGCGACGGCGCGAGATGCAGTCCGCCTGCGTCGCGCAGCTCGCTATGTGACGGAACGAGCGTCTTGACGGGTGCGTCACTCCCGAACCGGGGTAACCACGCGCGCAGCAGCTCGATCGCGAAGCGATCGACGCCCGTCGCTGGGCGCGTCAGAAAGCGGCCGTTGACGGCGATCTCGCTCATTGCGGCGTCACCTGCATCGGCTGCTCGCTCGTCGCCAACCACGAGGCCTTCACGCGCTTCCCGTCCGCGCGCTGCGCAACTACGGCGATGTGTCCGTCCGCGGTTGTCTCCACGGTCGGCCGCGTCGGCGCGGCGAGCAGCGGCCGCACATCGATGAAGGCTTGGAAGGCGGGCTTCGCCGCGCCCTCCTTCGAGAGCAAGCCGAAGCGGTGCTCCTTGTTCTGCGCGTCGTCGCCGTCGTCGAACAGGTCGTACCACCAGACGCCGGCGATCCATGGCCGGGACATCGCGAGAAGCATGAAGCGCTGCAGATACGCCGCGACCGTCGCAGCGGAAACGCCGTGATCGCCTGCGTGCGCGGGCCAGCCTTCTTCCGTCACGTAGATGCGGACGTCCTTACCGGGCGCGAGATGATCGATGCGCCTCTTGAGCTCATCGAGATGCGTCAGCGCCAATTCCGGTGTGCCGCGGGCCGGCCCCGCCGAAAATACGTACGGATGAGCCGAGAACCCATCCAGCGACTCGAAGCCGCCCGCGCGACCGAACGCGTCGATCCAGTCGTAGTCGTATCCGGCGAACGCGCCGCCGATCACCGTGGCAGACGGATTCTCCGCTTTGATCGCGTTGTAAGCTGCCCGTAGAAGCGCCGCGTATTCCTGCGGATTCCCGTGGCGCGCCTTCTTTTGCGCCGGCGTCCCGCCGCCGCCGATGTTCCACTCGTTCCACACCTCGAATTGATCCACGCGTCCGCGGAAGTGGCGCACGACGAAGCGCACGTACCGCACGTACGCCGCAATGCCTTCGGGCGAATGAATCTGGCCGCCGTCGTCGTAGAGCGGATTACCGTAGTCGAGAATCAGCAGCGGACGGCGTCCCTGCGTCACCGCATTCGTCACCAGGTCGTCGAGGTCTTTCAAATTCGCCGGAAACGCCAGCACACCGCGTTTGGTTTCGATCCGGTGCCAGAACACGTCATCGCGAAATGAGCTGACGCCGAGCTGCGCCAGCGCCCTCTGCGTCGCCGCCAACCCGTTGCGGTTCTGCCCGACGTGCACACCCACACCGAACTGAAAGTCGGCCGCGCCGGCTCCCACGCCGGGCAGCGCAACGATCAGCGCGTAAAGAAGCGAGCGGAGCCTCATGCCGGCTGCGCCCCTCGTAGCGACGCTCCGCTCGGCGCGCGCTCCGCCGCGGGCCAGAGAATCTTGACCGCGCCGAAGCAGATGCCGATCACGAGATTCATCAACGGCTGCTCGATCATGTTGCTCGTGCAGCCATAGCTGAAGAGCACAACCGCCCATCCGCGCACGCACTGACGGAAGAACGCGTCCGTGTCCGCCCCATCGAACGTTCGGGCGAGGCCCCGCAGGAACACGGCGACGTAGAGCAGCGCGAGTAGCCCGAACGAGACGAACAGATAGATCATGAGATTGTCGGCGGCGTTGTAGCGCCACCATTCGAGCCCAAGCTGCGGAAACCCGATGCCCCCAAGCCCACGGCCCACGAACAGCGATCCGTGCTGGAGCCATATCGAAAGCGCGTCGGGCCACATGAAATCGACACGATCCATGAACGAGCTCAACCACGATGCGACCGTGCTCCGTCGTACGCCGTAGCCGAACTGGACGGCCATCACGGGCAACGCCGCGCAGCAGCCCGCCAGGCAGAGAATCCACGCGAGCACCCACGGCTTCGCCGAGCGGAATGCCTCCAGCAGACGCCATATGGCGAGCGCGACCAGCGCGAGGAGCGCTCCTTTCGACGTCGTCAACCAGATGGTCGCGAATGCGAGCATCCACAGCGCCGAACGCCAGAGGCCGTTCCAGCGGCTTGCGAGGATGGGCACCATCAAAACGAGTACGATAGTCGCCGCATCGAATGATGCGCGTGCGAAGCCGGCAAGGCGCGGCACGCCTCCCGAGCTCCACTCGCGCGAGACCTGTACGGTCGCGATTGCGGATTCGTAGGCCTCTCCGGCCCACGGGAACTCGACGAACTTGTCGAGGAAGACGCCTCCTGCCGTCGCGAGCAGCGCGACCAGCGACAGGCGCGGCAGTGCGGCCCTGCAATCGGCGATCGGCGCCGCCGCGATCATCCCGAACAAGAACGTGAAGAAGACCTTGAGGCCGAGCAAGGGCTGTATGACACCCGGGAGCAGAAGCACTCCGCACAGCAAGTGGAGCAGCAGCGCGTAGAGCGCGACCATGACGGGAAACAACCGACGTGCGCCCGTCAGCCACGAGAACACGGCGAAGCCGATTAACGCGAACGCGGCGAGGTCACGCAGGTAGATGAGCGTCGGCACATGTGCATGCAGAAGCACGTAGCGCAGCGGCGCTTCGAAGATGTATGACAGCGCCATTGCGAGGGCGACCCAGACGTGCAAGCGCGGCGCCCGAACAATTCCGCCTTCGTCGGCGCGCGCGGCCGAATGCGCGCTGAGCAACGGCGCAACGGTGAAGGTCGCCGGGATCATGCGAGCATCCGCTCGAATGCGCTCAGGTGAGAGTCCACGACGCGTCCCGGCAGGAAGCGCTGCGACTCCG
This sequence comes from Steroidobacteraceae bacterium, assembly GCA_035548535.1. Lineage (GTDB taxonomy): Bacteria > Pseudomonadota > Gammaproteobacteria > Steroidobacterales > Steroidobacteraceae > JADGHX01. Next base: position 1,940 of record DASZSS010000287.1, on the reverse strand, counting down.
CGAGGCACGCGGCCGACAAAGCAGCGCCGGCCGACCCCTCCAGCTCACGGGCCGCTCCGGCGATCGCACGCTCCAATGCGTTCGGCTCATCCGGATCGAAGAGCCAACCCGTGCGCCCAGGAATCACCAGCTCGGGGCTGCCGCCGCGCGCGGACGCGATCACGGGTACACCGTGAGCGAAGGACTCGAAGATCACTCGCGCCAACGGCTCGTGCCACAACGAGGGTACGACCGTTACGTCGACCGATTCGTAGAACGCGGCCGGCGCCATCTTTCCCGGAAAGTCCACGCGCAGCCCGCACGAGCGATCGCGCAGATGGCCGACGTACTCCGTGTCGCCCGTCCCCGCGATACGCAGCCCCATCGGGCGCGAAAGCTCGCCGGCAACGCGGCCGAAGGCGTCGATCAGCCTGTCCACGCCCTTGGTGGGAGCGAGCCGGCCGATGAAGCCGATCGTCAGCGGCCGATCCGCCGGAATCGCTTCGCGAGCCGAAACCGGCCGCGGCGGCTCGTATCCGTTGTAGATGACCTCACAGCGCGCGCCGGCGAACGCGCCGAGGCGCAGGTGCGAATCCAGCACGAACCGACTATTCCCGATGACCGTCTTGACGTGGCGAGTCGCCATCAATCGCGGCACGCCCATCACGCGGCACGGCGCGCAGCGATTCGCACAGGACTGGCCGTTCCGAAACTGCGCGGTGTTCGGGCACAAGAGATAGTAGTCGCGCAACGTGTGCGCGATGGGAATCCCCATGCGCTCGAGGCATCCCCACAGCGCTACGGAGATTCCCGAGAGATTGTTGGTGTGCGCGACGTCGGGCGCGAACGCGCGGATCGCGTTCGCCATCTTCACGGCGCCCGCCGAGCTGTACGTATCGCGCAGATGCCACATCAGCTTGGCGTGCCCGGCGGCCGATGCCGCCGGCCGGCGATGCAGCGCGAAGCGCTCGACGCCGACGCCGTTGATCTCCGTGGACTCGCGCGCCTCCCCCGTCGTGAAGACCGTGCACACGTGCCCGCGCGCGACGGCCGCCTCCGCGAGAAATCGCAGCGAGCGCTCCGCCCCACCGTGCTCGTCGGGGTAGTAGTGGGAGTTGACGATGGCGATGCGCATGCCGCTCGAGCTACGCGACGGCCGCCAGCTCCTGACCATAGGTCAGCGCAGCACAGCGATCCCATGTGAATTGTCGGGCGTGCGCGATGCAGGCCGCGCGCAGCTCGGCGCCACCCGAGCTCGCCATGGCCATCGATAGCACCACCGCGAGGCGGGCCGGATCGTTGCCCTCGCATACCCAGCCCGTCGTGCCGTTCACGACCACCTCCGGGAGCGCGTGCACGTTGGTGACAACGGCCGGCAAACCCTGGGCGGCGGCTTCCAGCAGCACGAGCCCGAAGCCCTCGACCTTCTGCGGCACCTCTTGGCCACACAGCGCGAGGACCTCCGCCGTGCGATATGCCGCGAGCAGCTCCGCATCGGGCAAGGGGCCGGTCAGCACAGTCCTGACACCGAGTCGCTGCGCCGCCTCTGCGATGCGCGCCTCGTACACGCTGTCGACGGACCGACCCACGCAGACGTACACGACGTTCTTCCGCTCCCGCTCGGGCAACTTTGCGATGGCGGCGATCGTCGCCAGGTGGCCCTTGCGCTCGTCGAGGCGCGCGACGGTGAGGATGATGCGGTCTTCCTCCGTGCATCCGACGCGCGACCGATAGGCCGTGACCGCTTCCGTCGTCGGCTCTTCGAACCATTGGGCGTCCACGCCCAGCGGCGCCACGCGGATGTCCGGTACATCGGGAAATCGGCTTCGCAGCAACGAGGCGGTGTATGCGCTGTTGCAGACCAACGGCTGAAAGCGCCGAAGCGCGCGCTGCACACGGGCGATGCGTGCGCGCAGCGAATGCCGAAACAGCAGCACGTCACTGCCGTGCAGGCTGGCCAC
>DASZSS010000286.1:0-4100 GCA_035548535.1 Steroidobacteraceae bacterium | reverse complement strand
CAGCGCAGCTCGTAAATCGCTGCGTTCACTTGCGCACGACCCTCGAGGAAGCCGAATTTGCCGCCGAGCTCGTAGTTCCAGACGCTGTCGGAGGAATACGTCTGGGGCAGAGCCGCCTTCGTCAGACCGTATTGCCCGAAGAGCTGCCCCTGTCCCGCGGACGAGAACACCTGATTCACGCCGCCCGCGCGAAAGCCCTTCGAGGCCGTCGCATACAGGAAGTCGTCCGGATTGAAGAGGTATTGCAGCGACAGCTTGGGTGTGATCGGCGTCTCCGCGATGTTGCCGACGACGAGCGTGCCGTCCGCGAGAGACGGCGCGAGATTGAAGCCGTTCGGCCCGTAGTTCGCCTGATCGAAGTCCGTCTTGATGTGCGTCACGCGCACGCCGCCGATCACGCGCCAGTGCTCGCCCAGATTGACGGTGAGATTGCCAAAGCCCGCGATCTCCTTGTCCTTGTCGGTTTCGTGGATCTGCGCGAAGAAGCCCGGGTTCGGCACGCCGAAGCGCTGCTCGATGCTGAGCCCGGTCATCTGGATGAAGCCGAGGTCCGACGCATCGGCGCGCTGACTCACGACCGCATTGGTGCGCGCGAAGTACGCGCCGACCACATAGCTGAACCTCTTGTCCGTGGACGAAGCCAGGCGAATCTCTTGCGACAGGCCGTTGCGCGCGTTGCGCGTGTTCGTCTCGATGTAGGCGCCGAGCCCGAGCCCGTTCGGCGTGCCGGTGATGTTCGGGTTCAGCAGAACGCCGCCCGGGATGAACACCGGCGGCGAGCCCGGCACGACGTAGCTCGCGCCGCCCGCGGCGGCGTAGCTGACGAAGCCCTGGTGGAAGTTCTGCGGGCTCTGACCGCGCGTCAGATCCTGAACGTAAGACGTGATCGCGGTGAGCTGCAAATCGTCATTGATATTCCATTGCGCGTTCAGGCTCCCGACCTGCAGCGAGCTTTCGGTCGGCGTGGGTCCGAGCACCAGTGACTGGAACCGATCGAGATCCAGCGGGCCCACGGTGTAGGGCTGCGTGATGTACACACCCGGCTGACCGGCGCGGCCGGCGCACGCCGGACCCGCCGCAAACGGCTGAGGGATGGCGCGGCCGGGATGCCCGACCGGCAGTGCCGTCGCCGCGGCGACATCGAAGCAGAGACTCGGAACGATGAGCGTTCCGGGAATGTCGAGGTTGTACGCGTTGCCGAGACTTGCGGTCTCGTCGTGCGAGGCGAAGTAGGACAGCGTCAGCTTGCTGTCCTTCGACGGCGCCCATGCGAACGCGAGGCGTCCCATGCGAATGCGGTCGTCGTTCGCGTTCTCCTGATACACCCGGCCGTCGCGATAGTCGGTGAGATCGATGTAGCCGCCGGTCTTGCGGCAGAATACGCTCGCGCGGAAGCCGAGCTTGTCTTCGATGATCGGACCGCCGAGCGCCCCACCCGCCTCGTAGCTTGGATCGCCATCCTTGGTTTGCATCCACTGTGCGCGCGCATAGCTCGAATAGCTCGTGAGCCCCGGCTCGGGCTGGATGTAGCGGATCGTGCCGCCTTCGGAGCCGCCACCGAACAGCGTTCCTTGCGGGCCGCGCAGCACCTCGATGCGCTCGAGATCGAAGAGCGGCGGCACGGGAGTGCCGTTCTGCGAGGCGAAGCCCGCCGCGGCGCGCTTCTGCAGCGCGGTCTCATCGAGATAGAAGCCGGTCGTCGCCGCAGTTGCGCTCGTCTGGCGGATGCCGCGTATCGAAATGGTGGCGAGGCCCGATCCTTCCTGGCCGGTCAATCGCAGGCTCGGCACCGTGGCTTCGAGATCGGCGATGGTGCGAATGCCCTGCTGATCGAGCGCGCGCTGGGTTTGCGCACTGATCGCCAGCGGAACGCGATTGACGGTGTCGCTCACCCGAGTGGCCGTCACGGTGACTTCTTCGAGCGTCAGACCCGTGTCCTCCTGCGACAAGGCGCCGCTCGATCCCATCAATGCCCCGAGCGCACAAGGCGCCATCAACGCGAGACCGTTTCGCATCTTCCCCCCTCCGTTTCGCTACGCGCCGCGCAAAGTCTTGTCCCGACGAAGTCGCGGCGCGCCGAAGCATAAGTTCCCTCTGCCTCGAATTAGAAATGGACTGCAACGTTACGTGGCATCGACGCGATCGATGCATCGGATCGCGAGATGCCATTTCCCTCGCTGCCGTGCGCGCGGTAGCGTGTGCCACATGACAGAAGATGCTCGCCGCGCAACGAGATCTCTCGCCGGCGCGATACTCGGTTGCGCGACGGGGATTTCCGCGCTGCTCCTCTACACGAACGGGCTGTTCGTCGCGGGCCTTTCGCAGGACTACGGCCTGACGCGCACGCAATTCGGGTTCGGCGTGTTGCTCGTCACGCTGGCGCTCGCCGCGGCGAATCCGCTGGTCGGCTGGGCGGTCGATCGCTTCGGCCCGAAGCGCCCGGCGATCGTCGGATTGCTGCTGCTCGCGCTCGGGTTCGCCTCACTCGGCGCCTTCGTTCATTCCGTGCGCACGTATCTGTGGCTGCAGTCGCTTGCCGCTCTTCTAGGTGCGGCATCCGGTCCCATCGCGTACACGAAGATCATCGGCGCGACGTTCGACAAGAATCGCGGGATTGCCCTCGGTCTCACGATGACAGGCATCGGCCTTTCAGCGGCGATGGTTCCGCCGCTGCTCGCATCGGTGATTGCCGCGCGCGGCTGGCGCGCAGGATTCTTCGCGCTGGCGCTCATCTCCCTGTTTGGTGCGCTCGTCGTGGCGCTGCTCGTTCCGCGCAGCACGACCGTTGCGCCGCCCTCGTCGAACGCCGCGCGCACCGACGCGACTTCCGAAGCCGGCTGGGTTCGCGCGCGCGTCTTCTGGATCATGACGGCGGCCTTCGCGACGATGGCGCTGTCGTTCGCGGGCCTGCTGCCTCATTTCGTTCCCATGCTGACGGACGGTGGGCTGAGTCCCATGGCTGCCGCCGGCATTGCCAGCGAGATCGGCTTGGCGGTGATCCTCAGTCGGCTCGTCATCGGCTTCCTCATGGATCGCGTGTTTGCCCCGCGCATCGCCATCGCGATCTGCCTCGTCGCGGCGGGCGGCTTCATCGCTCTCATGGCCGGCGGAATCGGCGCGGCATCCGTCACCGCCATCGCGCTGGGTTTTGCCATGGGTGCCGAGCTCGACCTCATGGGCTTTCTGGTCACGCGCTATTTCGGCCTCGCGGAATTCGGGCGCGTCTATGGCTGGCTATATGGCGCATTCATCTTCGCTTCGGGCCTCGGGCCACTCTGGGTCGGCGCGCTGCGAGACGCCACGGGCACCTATGCGCTCTCGCTCGTCATCAGCGTCGCGGGACTCATCGCAACCTGCGCGGGATTTCTGCTGTTGCCGGCCTACGGCGCGCAACTTGGCTCACCGGCCAATGCGGCGCTCACCCTTGCTCGAGAACGCAGCGATTTCGCTGAACGCCAAGACCCGTGATCGCGCCCTCGAGCACGTCGCCGTGCTGGATGAATCGCCCATAGTGCGTGCCGTTTCCGGCTGGTGAGCCGGTGCAGATCACATCGCCGGGCTGCAACTCCACCCCCGCCGAGAGATATTCGATCAAGTGGGCGACGCTGAAGATCATGTCGCTCGTTTCCTCGTCCTGCATCACCTGACCGTTCAGCTTCAACGTCAAGCGCAGCTTCTGCGGATCGGGCACGAAGGCCGCCGGCACGAGATGCGGCCCGAGCGGCAGAAACCCCGGCGCACCCTTGCTGATGACGAAGTCCATGCCGAGCTCCGGCGAGTCCGTCTTGCGGCGAAACACCTTCTCACGCAACGTGATGTCGTTTGCGATCGTGTAGCCGGCGACGTACTCGAGCGCCGCGGTGCGTGGCACGCGCCGCGCGCGTCGGCCGATGATCACCGCCAGCTCGAGCTCCCAGTCCGGCTTCTCGCGAACGTCCTGCACCGCGATCACATCGTACGGGCCCGTTACGCTGCTTTGCGGCTTGACGAAGATGAACGGCGTTCCGCTCTCTGCGCGGCGATCCATCAGTGCCATGGCCCACGCGAGCCTTTCGTCGCGCGACATTCCCCCCGTGCGCTCATCGTTCCGATGCGCGACG
>DASZSS010000285.1:0-2338 GCA_035548535.1 Steroidobacteraceae bacterium | reverse complement strand
AGCTCGAGCCACAGCGACGTGCTCGAGATCGAGCTCGCGAAGCGCAAGATTCCGTACGTGAAGTACGGCGGGCTGAAGTTCCTCGAGGCCGCGCACGTGAAGGACCTCATGGCGGTGCTGCGCTGGGCGGACAATCCGCGTAACACCGTCTCCGCGTTCCGCGTCCTGCAGCTCTTGCCGGGCATGGGGCCGGTGAACGCGCGCAAGGCGATCGAGCACTTTGAGGCGCAGAGCTACTCGTTCGAAGCGCTGCGCTCATTCGGCGTGCCGCAGGCGCTCGGCGTCGACTGGCGCAAGTTCTGCGATCTCATGAGCGCGCTCGCGGAGCCGCAGCGCCCCTGGCAAGGACAGGTGCACCTCGTGCGCGAGTGGTACCGGCCGCACTTCGAGCGCATCTACGAGCACTTTCACACGCGGCTCGCCGATCTCGACCAGCTCGAGCTGCTCTCGGGGCAGTATCCCTCGCGCGAGCGGTTCCTCACCGAGCTCACGCTCGATCCGCCCAACGCGACCAGCGATCTCGCGGGACAGCCGGTGCTCGACGAGGACTATCTCGTGCTGTCGACCATCCATTCCGCGAAGGGCATGGAGTGGGACACGGTGTACGTGCTGAACGTCGTCGACGGCAGCTTCCCGAACGAGTTCGCCACCGGCAAGCCGGAGCTGATCGAAGAGGAGCGGCGACTGCTCTATGTCGGGATGACGCGTGCGCGGAACGATCTGTACCTTCTCTGCCCGCTCAAGTACCACCTCACGAGCGCGCCGCGGTCGTCCGACGCGCACGTGTACGGCGGCCGCAGCCGCTTCATGACGGACAAGGTCTTGAAGTGCTTCGACGCGAAGACCTTCCACGGCTCATCGATCGGCGAGGGCGCGCTGCAAGGCGGCGCGGAAGAAGAGGCGGTGCTCGATGTCGGGGCACGCCTCAAAGAAATGTGGTGAGACGGTTGCGCGGGGCGCGCCAACAAACGACTCGCGACACCCGCGCGCACGAACGAGCGGCGTCAACTCACGTGAGCGTGTCGCTCACGAGCCGCGCACGTCACGATCTGGCGCGCCGTGCTCGCATGAGCGCTCGACTCACGAGGGCTTGGGTTTCACGAACCGCAGCGTGAAGCGATCGCTCTCGCCGATCTCGGCGTACTTCTCGCGATCCTTGTCGCCGAGCCGATAGACGGGCGGCAGTGTCCACACGCCCTGCTCGTAATCCTTGGTATCGCGCGGATTGGCGTTGACCTCGGATTTCGCCACGAGCCTGAATCCCTGCTTCTCGATCAGGTCGATCGCATACTGCTCGTTGACGTAGCCGCTCTTCGCCTTTGGATCCTGCGGCTTGCCCGGATCGCCGCGATGCTCGACGACGCCGAGCGTGCCGCCGGGCTTGAGCGCGCGGTACATCTGCGCAAACGCCTGCTCCGCGCGCCCGCGCGCCATCCAGTTGTGCACGTTGCGGAAGGTCAGCACCATGTCCACCGATCCGGGCGGCACGATGTCGCTGCCGTCGTTGGGCAAGGTCACCACCGACACGTGATCGTAGAGGTCCGGCCGCTCGGCGAGCTTCGCGCGGAACGTCGCGACGCGCTTCTCCTGATTCGGGTTCTCGGCATCGATGACGGCCGCGTAGTACTTGCCTTTCTCGCGCACGAGCGGCGCGATCACTTCCGTGTACCAGCCGTCGGGGTCCGGCCAGATCTCGAGCACGGTCGTCTCGGGGCGCAGCCCGAAGAACAGCAGCGTCTCCTTCGGATGGCGATATTCGTCGCGCGCCTTGTGCGCATCCGAGCGATGCGTGCCGGCAAGAATCGTGTCGAGCGAAACCGTCGTTTCCTGGCGCGAGGTGGGCCGGGTCGCGCAGCCGCCGATCGCGATAACCGCCGCCAGCGCGGCGAGCGCCGCTCTCACGAATGCCGACATGGAACGCTCCGGACTGCCGCTCATCGAGGCGCGCAACGATAGCGCGGAGCGCAAAAACAAAGAACCCCGCGCGAGGCGGGGTTCTTCGAGACCCTGGCGGGTCGGAGCGTCTCAGCGGCGGAAAGGGCCTCCGCCCTGTCGTGGACGCTGCGGACGCTCCTGCGCTTCGTTGACGCGCAATGGACGGCCATTCATCTGAAAGCCGTTCAGCGCCTGGATGGCGCTTTGCGCCTCACTCTGCGGCATATCGACGAACCCGAAGCCGCGGGGCTTGCCGGTCTCTCGGTCATTGATGAGCTTGACCGAGTCGACCTTGCCGTGACGCTCGAAGAGGCTCCGGACGTCCTGCTCTGTCGCGTTGAAGGGGAGATTCCCCACGTAGATCGTCGTCATCCAATCACTCGCTTGCGAAAAGCGGACAGCG
>DASZSS010000284.1:0-5721 GCA_035548535.1 Steroidobacteraceae bacterium | reverse complement strand
CTGGCCGTATTGGGCGGCGCGCCGCACAGCTTCCGCGAGCAGTTCGACCGCGTTACGGCGGATGCACCGTGCTATGTGAAGCGGGCGGAGGAGTTTATTCACAAGCACGCACGCGGCCCTGTCACCATCTCCGACTTGGTGAGCGCCGCAGGCGCAAGCGCACGCTCGCTTTACGGCGGCTTCAAAAGGTGGCGCAACACCACGCCGATGTCATACTTGCGCCGCGTGCGGCTCGACCTGGCGCGAAAGGAGCTGCAGCGCATCGCGCGCGAGGGCGGCAATATCACGCAAGCGGCGGGCAATTGCGGCTACGAGCACCTGAGCCGGTTCTCGAAGGACTATCGGGCGCGGTTCGGCGAAAGCCCCTCGGAGACCTTGCGCAAGATGGGTATCGGCTGAGCGCTGACGAAGCTTGGCAAGGCACTCGACAGGCGGCGAACGCGTGATTCTCGATCTGGAGGATGCCGTCGCGTCCGACCGAAAACGCGTCGCCGCGAGTGGGTGAGGAGCATTCTGCGCGAGCGTCGTATGGCGCGAGCGCGAACAGGGCAGCGGACGGCAGGCTGTGCATTCACTATCGAATGATGCGTTCGCCTGCCGCGGGTTCGAGTCCCGTCTGCTCCGCCATTTCCCACTGTGGTTTATTTGTATTGGCGCCAGTTCCGGAGCCGTCTCGAGTTTGAACTGCTTTGCCGCGCTCAGGCACCATGCGGCCATGCGGCCATGCGGCCATGCGGCCATGCGAGCCCGTCGAGCTTTCAAGAGCGCGGTCACCCTCTGGTTGGATCGCAACGCGTTCAAAGCATGCCGGCGCGCTCGGCTCCTGCACGCTGTTTTCGCTGGCGCCGCTCGTGATCATTCTCATCACCGTCGTCGGCATCGTGTATGGCGAGCAAGCGGCGAGCGGGGAGATCTCGGCTCGAATCGCAGATCTCGTGATGAGCAGGCGGCGGCCGCGGTGGAGGAGGCCGTCCGCCGATCGCAATTGAAGGAATCGGGCATCCTGCCCACGCTACTCGGATTTGGTGCACTTGCATTCGGCGCCACCACCGTATTCGCGCAGATGCAGAGATCACTTAATCAGTTCTGGGCGTGGTCGCCAAGCCGGCCCGAATCCGGTGCCTCGAAAAGGAAGGCGTTCCGGACAGAGCGCGAGAGAGGGATTCTTGGTGACGAAATTGGTGACAGCTATGGGGCTTCAAGGGATCGTCGGGGACCAAATGGTTTTCCGAATCCGTAAGTTGCTGATCCGACAAATGGTCTGAATCCGTTCGAATCCCTCTCTCTCCGCCAGTACTTTTCCTATCGCCTCCGTCACTTGCTTCCTCGCACACGCCGCTAGTGACAGAGCTACTGCCAGACTTTCCGAGAATCGGCGCGCTTCCCTCTCTCCGCATCCAACGCCGAGCGCAGCCGCAGAGCTCACGCGAATGAGGATCCCACCTTGGTTCGCGTGGCGAGTCCCACGGAAGCCGCTGGCCGATGCGGCTTCCCTCGATCTCGGTCATGCGGGACGCCGCGCCACGGACTGCAACCAGAACCTCAGGGTTGTATATGCCCGACGAATTTCCAGCCAGCTGCAGGTGTCCACGCGAACGTGTAGCCGGTGGGGCCGTCGATGAATATTGTCATGGGCTCCTCGGGGCCGGCGGGCGCTGTGTCCGACGATACGTTCACTGCGTCATACAACGTCTTTGAGAGATTCGCGTCCGCGACCCCACCACGATTCGCAGCGATGTACTTCCAGCCACAGCCTGCGAAGTAGGCGAGTCGCAGCGCCTGCCCATTGGCACCCTCGAGGCGGACGGAAGTCGCTGGATCGCCGGAGAGGCCGCACGCAGATGGCTCACGCTGCTCGGTGCTCATCGGCGGTAGCCGCTTCATCACGCTGGCGAGTTTGTGTGAGTCGCCTGCCTCTCCGGTGGAACAGCTCGCCACGGCCGCGGCCATGAGCGCGACGCTAAAGTGGCCGGCACGGAGTGAGCGCGGGTTCGATCGGGTGTTCATGGTCAGCCCTCGCAAGGTGTGTGTGTTCGCTTACGAACTGACATATGAAATCGGCCGGCAAAACCGGCCATCCGACGTAAAGCCGATACTGAATGGCGGTGTTCCGCGAACGCGGCCGCTAGTTCGCCGCCGGAACTGCCTGAAACTCGCGCCGGGTCTGCGCCAGAAGGCTGCCATCGGCTGGCAGCGCGGCCTTCGCCAAGACCGCGGATGCACGCTTCCAGGTCTCGGCAGCCTGCTGCGCCTGTCCTTCCGCCTGCAACGCGCGTGCATGCCATAGCGCCGCAAGTCCCGCTTGCCGATTCCGGGCATCGAACCCGCTCCAGAACTCATCGGCCCGCGCGGCGGCAGCGGCCGCATCAACCGGATGTCCAAGCGCCAACTGCGCTCGTGCGAGATCGATGAGCAGGTCCGCGTGGTCGGAGGAGCCGTTTGGGTGCACCTTGGCCAGTAGCATGTCGCCTCGCTGCAGAGTTGGGATTGCCTGCGTCGCGCGGCTGGCGGCGAGCTGTGCTGCGCCGAGTGTCGCGAGCGCCACGGCAGCTTGGCTCGGCGTTCCGGATTTCACGAAGAGATCCTCTGCATCGCGCAGCAGTGAGAGCGCCTCCTGGTGCCGTCCTTGCGCGCTGCGCAGGCTTCCCAACCGCCATTTGAGCTTGGCGAGGTCCACAGGAGCGCTCGGCGGTTGCGCGAGTGATGGAGCAAGCAGTTCTGCGGCCTCGCTGAGACGTCTGTCGTGGATCAGCACAGCTGCGAGAAGTCGCGTGGTCTCGGCGGCGCTCGGGCTATGCAGCGGCGCGAGCACGGCAAGCGCTTGCCGCAATTCCGCTTCGGCTTCACCAAAGCGTCTGGCGTCGAGCAGCGATGCGCCCACCCACATGTGGTCGACGGCAATATCCGAGGGCGCTCCGCCTCCAGTCTGCGCTTCCAGGCCCCGGATCGCTTCGCGATAGCTGGCGAGCGCCGCCACGGGATCTCCGAGTGAGAGGGAGGCGAGACCGATGCGCGCATTCGTGTGCACCACGTCGACATACGAGATGCCTCCGAAGAGGCGAATCTGCTCCGCGCGCACTGCCCGAAGCTCTCTCACCGCAGCCTGCGCGTCGCCCTGCATGCCCATGACGACGGCATAAAAGGAGCGGGCTGCCAGCACGTCCGGTGTCGACCGGCCGCCCCAGTAGTCGCGCGCGAGCTCGTATGTCCGCCGCGCGGCGGCGAGCGTCCCCTTCGCGTGCCCTCGCCACAAGATCTCTGCCTCAGTCCAGTGCGCGAGCAGGACGTCATGATTGTCGATGCCGGGAGTGGTATCAGCGAAGCGCACGGACTCGTTGACGTACTTGAGCGCTTCCGTGTCGTTGCCCTGCTCCACGCGTACCGTGCCCATCCAGCGCAGCGCGTCGACGAGCGCTTTCATATTGGTGTTATGACGCGCACCTGCCAATGCCAGGCCGATGGCGCGATCCGCTTTCTCGACGCTGCCGTTATCGAGGTACGCTTCGCAGAGGTTGATGTTCGCGGTGATCGTCAGCAGATGATCGGGGCCGAGGCGCTGGGCGGACATCTGCGCAGCCTGCTCGAGCACCGCAATCGCTTCGACGAACTCGCCAAGTCCCACGAGCCCGTATCCGACTGAATTGAGCAGCTCGACCGTGATGCTCGGATCGGTGACGGGCGCTTCGGCGAGCCGCTTGCGCGCTTGGCGCAGCAGATCCAGCCCCGTGGTCGAGCGGCTGCCGCCGCGATCAATGTCCGCGTCTGCGAAAATGCCCAGCACGAAGCTCTTCACTTCCTCGGCGCGAACGGCCTGCTGCCGCGCGAGCTCTGCCTGTGCACGTGCGCGCTGTGCTTGCCACAGCGACACGGCGGCGCCGGCGATCAGTGCCAGGCTAACGGCGCTCGCGGCGGCCACCGCGAGCCGATTGCGCCGAATGAACGTGCGCGCGCGATAGCCCCAGGATGCGGGACGGGCGCGAACCGGCTCGCCCGCAAGATGTCGTTGCAGATCCTGCGCGAGCTCGGTCGCCGAGCCGTAGCGTTGTACCGGCTCCTTCGCCAGCGCCTTCAGGAGGATCGTGTCCAGATCGCCCGCGAGCGCGCGCTTCAGCCGCTTTTCACTCGACCCGCAGGACCGGGCGTGCTCCGATGCTGCCGCAACGCTGGGACGCACGGCAACGGCATTGACGATCGCCTCCTCGAGCTGCGCCACGGAGCTCATCGCGAGGCGATAGGGCAGTCGCCCGGTGAGCAGCTCGTACAGCACCACGGCAAGCGAGTACACGTCGGTCGCCGTGGTTAGCGCGTTGCCTCGAATCTGCTCGGGGCTCGCGTATTCGGGCGTCAGCGCGCGCCCGGCAAACTCCGTGAGCTGCGTCTCCTGCGCGACGTTGCCTTCGGCCAGGAGCTTGGCGATGCCGAAGTCCAGCAGCCGCACCTGCCCGGACTCCGTCACGAGGATGTTCGACGGTTTGAGATCTCGGTGGATGATCAGATTCTTGTGCGCGAACTGCACTGCCTCCAGCACCTGACCGATGAGCCGCAGCCGCGCGGCGACATCGAGCGTGTGCTCGTCACACCATTGCGTGATCCGACGGCCGTTGACGTATTCCATCGCCAGGAACGGGAGTCCGTCGTCCGTGACACCCGCATCATAGAAGCGCGCGATGTAGGGGTGCTCGAGTTGGGCCAGGATGTCGCGTTCATGAGCGAAGCGGGCCGCAAGATCCCGCCGCAGGCGTGTGAGCCGCGGGAGCTTCAGGGCCACATCGCGCTCGAAAGCACCATCGGCGCGCTCCGCGAGCCAGAGATCTGCCATGCCGCCACGGCCGATCTCGCGCTTCAATCGATACGGCCCGACGAGTGTCCCCTCGACGAGACCGCTGACCCCAATCTTGGTGGCCGCTGCAATGCCGACGGCCGGCAATTGCGCCAGCACGTCTGAGGCGCCGGTGCTGGCATGCGCTGCGAGGAGCTTTTGTATCTTGGGCGCGAGATCAGGCCGCGTCGCGCCGAGTCTCTCAATCCACGCGTCACGATCCGCGGGATCGAGGTCCAGCGCTTCGTCGAGCAGCGTCGACAACATGCGCCAAGTATCAGGGGATACGTCCATCGCGGACTCCCGTTGCTCGGACCTTCATCCTTGCAGCGCCGCGAGCAGAAATGCGCGTGCCTTCTCCCATTGGCGCCTCACGGTGCGCTCGGATGTGCCGGTCAGATCGGCGACCTCTATTTCGGTGTAGCCGGCGAAGTAGCGCATCTCGACCACCTGGGCCAGCACGGGATCGACCTTCTCGAGCGCGAGCAACGCATCGTTCACTGCGATGAGCGTCGCTTCGCCCTCGGACGCGGGCAACTGGTTCGCCAGCACCGTATCGAGTTTGAGATCGGCATGTCCGCCGCCATGGCGTTGCGCGAGCTGCTCGCGCGCGAGCTCGAGGATGATGTTGCGCATCGTCTTGGCGGCGTAGGTGAAGAAGTGCTTCCGATCGGCGACCGCGAGCTGCTCATGGCTCACCAGCCGCAGGAAGCTCTCATGGACCAGCGCCGTGGTCTCGAGGTGCGCCACGCCACCGCCTTGCCGGAGCCGCGCGTGCGCGATGAGATGCAAATCCGGATAGAGGGCCTCGAACACGCGGTTCAGGGCATCCCGCTTGCCCTGAGCAGCCAGCTGCAGCAGCACGGTCAGCGTCGCGGCAGGCGTTTGCATGCTCACTGCGC
>DASZSS010000283.1:0-11167 GCA_035548535.1 Steroidobacteraceae bacterium | reverse complement strand
GCGTGTCACTATCTCGCGAAGCCTTCCAACACGGACGATATCGAGCGCGCGTTCAGCAAGGCCGCCGGAAACGCGGACGTTTCCGTCTCCGAGCGGCCGAGCTCGATCAAGACGCTCGAGTGGGAGCGCATCCACGAGACGCTCGCCGAAACGGGCTTCAACATCTCCGAAGCGGCGCGGCGCCTCGGCATGCATCGACGCACGCTGGCGCGCAAGCTCGAGAAGCGGCGCGTGAAGTGAAAGGAACCTCATGGGTGCGCCCGTGCCGCGGCCGCCGCCGGGTGTCGAGGCCGATCTCAAAGCGGAAGACCAGCGGCGTCAGAACGCCGCGGTGTACGTCCGCGTGATCTTGATCTTCGGTATGCGCTCGCCGCTCGCGGTGGTCACGTAGGTGAGCGTCTTGCCGTCCTTTGAAAGCTCGTAGCGATCCGTGCGCTTCAGCGCCTTGCCGCGATCCGTCTCGATCACCCACGCGCGGCCGTCCCATCCGCAGTTGCGCTCGGCCGCACCGGCGCTATCGGATATGGCGACCTTGACGCCTGCTGCGCACTCGACGCTCGCTTGCTCGGCGGACACTTTCAGCGTGTGCTCGGTGGTCGTGAAGTCCAAGGTCGCGGGATTGGCCGCAAGGTCCTGCAACAACTGGCCGCGCGGCGACACATGATCCGGTCCAGGGGTGCCACTCGAATCGTCCGCCGAGCCATCCGACCCGCCTGAGCGGTGATACCCGCCGTGCCCCCATCCGCCGCCGGGCATCCCTCCTCCGCCGCCGGGAAATCCACCCCCGCCGCCGGGAAACCCGCCGCCGCGCCCGTACCCGCCGCGACCGCGATGCATGCCGCCACCCGAGCTGCCGCGTGCTTTCGCGGCCTCCGCGCGCGCCTGTGCGAGCACGGCATCCGGATCGTCACTGCGATACGGATCGAGCTTCCAGACGCCGCTGAGCGTGACGCCCTTGGGCGGCTTCTCTTTCAGACCCGCCATCGCAACGGTGGCCATCAGGCTCGCAACACAGGCGAGCAACCCGGTTGTAGCAATCCATCTGATTGAGCGCGGCATGTCGGCTCCCCGTTCGGTGTAGCTCACGACCGCCCAGCATGCAGGAATCTTCCGCGTCGAGCACGCCGCGGCCGCTCCGGCTTCAACGATTCGCAACAATTCGTGGGCTCGAACGTTTCGCTCACGTGAAACGAATGGACCTTCCCGGCGCGCGCGTCCCATGAGCGCATTGGATTTGCTTCAGTGGCCCGCGATGGTCGTCACCGTCGCGGCCTCGTGGTTCGTCGCCTCACGGAGCAAGACGCGCCGGCGCACCGGGTTCTGGCTTTTTCTGGTGAGCAACGTGCTCTGGGTGACGTGGGGACTGCACGCGCACGCATACGCCCTCGTCACTCTGCAATTCTGCCTAGCGGCGATGAACATCCGCGGCGAGCGCAGGAATGCCGAGTGATCGCAAACTGAGCGTGCGGCGCCCGGCTCACCAGCGCAGCACGCGCGGACCGATCAAGAGCCCCACTACCGCAGGGAGAGCGATGCCAATCGTGTACCACGTCGCGACGAACGCGGCGGCCGTCTCGTTGCAATGAATCGAATAGAGCACCGCGGCCAGCGCGCCCGCGAGCGCGCCGCTGCTGAAACCCGCAAGGCGCGGGCGCGTCGGCGCGAATTTGCGGAACGCCCACAGCACTCCCACAAATAGCGGAATCGCCAGCGATGCGATGAGCCACGGGCATACCAGAGAGGAATGGCCCAGCCAGATTCGCAACCGCTCGCCCGGCGGGGTCGCCGCGAGCTCCGCCGCGGCGATCGCGGCGATCACGACCAACGGTACCGCAAGAGCGAAGGGCAACTTGCCGGGAGCGCTCTCCGGCCGCGCGAGCCGCAAGCACAACCCCAACGCGATTCCGGCGAGCGCAAAGCCATATCCCCACTTCATCCAGAACGCACGCGTGAACAGGGCTTCCGCGAGGTCCGTCCCGAGAGTCAGCAGGATCGCCACGAGCGCGAGCGCACCTCCGACGAGCAGCCCGGTCGCGATCCGCATGAGCGCAGCGCGTGGCGGCACGGGCCGGAGGTCCGTGGCGAGACGGTCGATGAGCTCACTCGTCTGCATCGGACTTGCCTCCGCGCCGTTGCGTCAACCGCGCCAGCCCGCGATGGATGCTCACCTTCGTCGCCGTGCTGGACTTGCCGGTCCGCTCGGCCGCTTCGTCGATCGAGTGCCCTTCGAGCTTGGTGAGCCGGATGGCCTCGCTCGTCGCGTCGGGCAACGTGGCGAGGAGCTGCGCGACGTCGCGCGCCGCGGCGGTCTGCTCGATATCGTCGGGTGCGAAAAGCTCCGCACAGTCCTCGACGGACACGGCCACGCGGATGCGCCGCCGACGCAGATGATCGATCAGCTTGTGGCGCGCGATGGCGTAGACCCACGCCGTCAGCGGCTGGCTGCGATCGAAGCTGATTCGGCGCTCATGCATGGCGATCAAAGTCTCCTGGACCAGGTCCTCCGCATCCGCGGCGCCGTGGCCGAGGCGGCGGCGGTAATAGGCCCGCAGGCGTGCCGAGAGCTCCGCCAACAGCGTCCGATACGCCGCGGCGTCGCCGCCGAGGCTCAGGAGCATCAACTGCTTCAGTCGGGTTTCGGCCTCAGGCACGTCCAGGCCACATCCTTAGTTCGATCGAGGCGTCTCGCGAGTTACAGCGGCGCAGCGGGCGCGCCAATGTAACCCAAAGGGTACCGGCTGCGAACTCGTCGAGGTCAGTCACCCACACGAGGAGATGCACCGATGAGAACCCCTGCCACTCTGGCCACGCTCGCCCTGACGGCGCTCGCTTCCAGCCTTGCCCTCGCGGAGGACATGCCCAAGGACAAGGGCGCCATGGAAAAGTGCTACGGCGTTGCGCTCGCGGGCAAGAACGACTGCAAGGCGGGAGCCGGCACTAGCTGCGCCGGAACATCCAAGACCGACTACCAGGGCAATGCGTGGCGTTATGTGCCGAAGGGCACCTGCACCACGATCAAGACGCCCCACGGCATGGGCTCGCTGACCGCGAAGTCCTGAGCGCGGCGCGCAGGTCTCGCATGAATCCCACCGCGGGACTCGGCTTCAAGCCCGAGTATTTCGAGGACGCACTGGCCTGCTCGCGAGCGGGCCAGTGGTACGAGATTCACGCGGAGAACTACATGGTCGCCGGCGGACCGCGCCTCGCGATGCTCGAAGCGCTGCGCGGCGCGTTTCCGATTTCAGTACACGGCGTCGGTCTGTCGCTCGCGGCGGATCGCGAGCCCGACGCCGCGCACCTCGCGCGACTGTGTCAGGTGGCGCGTCGCGCCGAGCCGTTCTTGATTTCGGAGCATCTCGCGTGGTCCACCTTCGATGGCGGCTCGGTGCCGGACCTGCTGCCGTTTCCGCGAACACGTGCCGCGCTCGTCCGAATCGCGGACAACATCGATATCGTGCAGAGCGCGTTGCGGAGGCGGATTCTCATCGAGAACCCTTCGCTGTACGTGCAGCTACCCGGCCACGAGCTGGGCGAGTGCGATTTCCTGATCGAGCTCGTGCGTCGCACCGGATGCGGGCTGCTCGTGGACGTGAACAATGTCTATGTGAGCTCGCGCAATCTGGGATTCGATGCGCGCGAGTACCTGGCCGCGCTGCCGAGCGCCGCCGTCGGCGAGATTCATCTCGCCGGCCACACGGTCGACGCGCGTGCCGGGTTGCTGATCGACACGCACGATGCGCCGGTGACGGGGCACGTCTGGCAGCTCTACGCAGAGCTGATCGAGCGCATCGGCCCGCGCCCAACGCTCATCGAACGCGACGACAACCTGCCCGCGTTCGATGAGCTCATGGCGGAACGCGAGCGCGCGCATGCGGCCCTGCTCAGCGGACGCGTGGCGCACGATTTTGCGGAGCTTGCAGTCAATGGCTGATCTCGGATCGTTTCAGCGCGCGTTCGGTCGAGCGCTGCTCGATGGCTCGAGTACCCTGCCCTTCGCTACGGCCCTCGCGGTTCATCGGAACACGGTCATGAAGGGACTGACCGATGCGCTCGCCGCGAACTACCCCACCGTGGCGCAACTCGTGGGCGAGGACTGGTTCAGAGCGTGTGCGCTCGAATATGCCGGCCGTTACCCGGCACCATCCCCGGTGCTCGCGCTCTACGGCGAGGAATTCCCGCGTTTCCTTACGCAATTCCCACCGGCCGGCGCGCTGGCCTATCTGGCGGAAGTCGCGCGGATCGATCGCCTGTGGGTCGAGGCGCACACGTCCGCCGACGCCACCGTGCTGACTGCGGCTTCGTTGGTGGGATTGGCGCCCGACGCACTCGCTGCGGGGCGCATGACGATTCATCCCGCCGCGCGGTTCGCGACCGTCCGGCACTCGGCCGCGACGATCTGGATCCACCACCGGACCGCACGAGCGAACGAGCCGTTGACCGTCGCCGGTGACGACGAAGGAATCCTTCTCACGCGCCTTCACGGCGCCGTCCTGCACACGAAGCTCACTTGCGGCGCCGTACAGCTCCTCGAGCAAGTGCGCAACGGCACCACCCTCGGAGCCGCGGCCGCCGCCGCGCTCGAGGCCGATGCCGATTTCGACGTTACAGGCGCACTCTCGCGCGCGCTCGCAGCGGGCGCCTTCACACAGTTCTCGGAGATGCATTCGTGAACACGCACGCTCATCGGATTTCGTTCGTGGCGCAGCGAGCGTCACGTCCCCTCACCTCGACGCTCGAGCGCCTGCTCCCCGAGTGGCTGTTGCTGCTGATCGCGCGACTCGGAATCGCGAGCGTCTTCTTCATCTCCGGGAGGACGAAAGTCACGGGACTGCTGACGATCACGCCGTCCACGTACGCGCTGTTCGCGGACGAGTACCGCGTGCCGCTGCTCTCGCCGGAGGTCGCCGCTCACGTCGCGACGTATGCCGAGCACCTCTTTCCGATCCTGCTCACGCTCGGCCTGGTCACGCGTGTCTCCGCGCTCGCGCTGCTGGGCATGACCCTCGTCATCGAGGTGTTCGTCTATCCCGATGCCTGGCCCACCCATCTGAGCTGGGCGGCCATTCTGCTGCCGCTCGTCGCGAAAGGCGGTGGCACGCTCTCGCTCGATCACATGCTCGCAAAACGTTAGCGCCGGAGCCGGCGCTCATGTCCGGCTCGCCGCCCATTTGCCGTCTCATTCGATGCCGGTACTGCAAGGGAGCGCGCTTCCGTGCAGACCGCTCGAATTCCTCCTGTGGGCGTGCGGTGTCGTTGACTGCGCTATCCCGCGTTCGCCGCTGGCTTTCAGAGGGTCCGGCGGCGTTTTTTTTGATTCTGCGCGGCGGAGCTCCGATCGAACGGCACTATCGCAGCGAGCGCGACCCGCGCGACCCGCGGCCAGCGCGGACGCTCAATGCTTCCGTCGGTGATTCCGGTGGGGGCCCGCGAGGGCACCTAAACTTCGAGTCATTTGGCGCGAGCTTTGGATGTTGGTGCGGGCAGGAGCGCGTACACGAGCTACTTCGCCCGCGACCGCGAAGGCGAGCGCACTCTGCGAGGAACGTGAGTGCGCGCGCGTGCGCGTCGAGTGCACGCAATCCCATCGGACCTAGTGCGTATTGTCTGATTTCGACGCGCAGCGGAGGCTCTGCACCTGCGGTCGCAGCGGATGTGAAGGACGTAGCGATGAGCATCGAGACGCTTCAGTCGCTCAGCATGCGCGCGATCCATGCCCAAGGTGCGACAGAAGCCGGCGGCGCAAACACGCGGCGCATCGATCTCGATAGCTCGCTGAACGGATGCGACGACATGCTGGCTCACGGCGGGGTTGCGCGTCTCGAAGTCACGGAGGTCTTCCGCTCGGTGCTGCGTGAGATTGTTGCGAGCGCGCACGGTGCGGGCGCCGATTTGGGCCACATGCGCGCGGCGCTCGAACGCCGCCAGCGCGAGTTGCTCGATCCGCTGGAGCGCATGGCGCTGCGTGCCGTGCTCTGCGGCATGGCCGAGCAGTTCGAGGAAACGCGGATCATCGCGACGCCGATCACGCCGTTCGCCGGCCACCCCTCGGCAGGAATTCCGAGCCTGCTGTCCCGGCTCGCGCAGGCGGAGACGGATGCGCTGCTCGACCCGCTGACCCATCTCGCCAATCGGCGCGCGTTCGAGCGCCAGGCGCAAGCGTTGCAATGCCGGCGCGGCTCGCTTGCCGGCTGCGCCTTGTTGTTCATCGACGTCGATCACTTCAAGCGAATCAACGATTGCCATGGTCACGAGGTCGGCGACCGCGTTCTCGGCGGCGTAGCCGAGCTCCTGCGCGAGACGAGCGACGTGCGCAGCATGGTGGCGCGCTTCGGCGGCGATGAATTCGTCGTGTTGCTCACGAATACGACCGAGCAAGTGGCGCGCGACGCGGGCGAGGAGTTGCGGCGCGTCGTCGCGCAGCATTCGGTGCGAATCAGAGGCGGCGTCGAGCTGCGCGTCACGGTGTCCATCGGCATCGCGATGGCCGGCGAGCGCGAGGCAATCCATGCGCTCGTTTCGCGCGCCGACGCAGCCATGTATCGATCGAAGCGCAACGGGCGGGACTGCATGACGTGGGCGATGCCCCCCTCGCCATGACGAAACGCCGGGTCGTGCGCAACGCGCTCAGCATACGCCCCAGTTTTCCCGCCACGCGCACCGCTTTCCACGCGACATAATCCGCGCGCGTTTCGCGAGGAAACACGTCGATCGCGCGATTGTTTGCCGCTCAGCTTTCCTTCGTGGCCTGGGACCGCTAGCGTGGCTGGTATCGATACTGATCACGGTTCCGATGGACTGGACTCTCGCTGTTTGTCTGCTCGCGCTGCTGGAAGCGGTTTCGATTGGGGCCTTGCTCATCGAGCGCCGGCGACTGCGGCGAACATCTTTGGGCGGGCGGCAGGTGGCCGAGGAGTTGGCGCACATGGTCCACCTGGCCGTGTCTGCCGAGATCGCCGCGTTGGTTTCTGCAAAGCTCGTGCAACCTGCGACGGCCATGCTCATCAATATCGAGACCGCTGAAAGGACGCTCCGCTCGCCGCAGCCCGACGTGCAGATCCTGCGGGAGGTTTTCGCGGACCTGCGCGCGGACTGCGAACGCATTGCCGCGGTTCTGCACGGGCTACGCGACCGGCCGACGCAGCGCAGGGCGGCGGCGACCGCACCGCTCGATCTGAACGTGGCGCTCGGCAACGTGATCGATGTCATCCGCCCCGCCGCGCAGCGCGAAGGTATCGAGGTGCGGACGGCGTTCGCCGAGCGCCTGCCGCTGATCGAAGTGGATTCGATTCAGGTCCTCGGCGTCGTGATGAATCTCTGTGTGAGCTCGATCGAGCTCATGCGGCGCAGCCCGCCGCACCCACGGGTGTTGACGCTCGCCACCTCGCAGAACGACGGCATCGTAACGGTTTCGGTCCGCGACAGCGTGCCGGGCATGACCGCCGCGCGCGTGCCCCTCCTCGTTGCCGCGCGCATCGTCGCCTCCCAGGGCGGACGGCTCTGGACCGATCCCGATGCCGAGGGCACGACCCGCGGAGTCGCGCTCCCGGCGCTGGTCAAATATTGAGCTTTCGGCTCCGACTCTTGCGCCGGCCGGCGGCGGAACATGCGCTCGATCTTGTCGTCGGTTCCCTGGGGGGCCGCGAGGGCCTGGCTCGCGGTCGCCTGCCCACTGCTGGCCGATTCCGCCGCCGCGGCGCCCTCCGCTCGCGCGGATTGCAGGTCCCTCTGCAACCGCGCCACCTGGTTCTTCAGCTCGTCGACTGTGCCTGAATCGGCTCGAGATCGGTACATCCTGCCAGCGATGCGCCGGCGGCAACCGCCGCCAGCTTGGCAATCCGCCCGGTGACCGGATGCCTCATCGCGCCCTCTCTCGATACATACCCGCCAGCTTAGCCCCACCCGCCGGTGCAGAAATCGGATCAAGGTCCAATTCCGGGGCGCCGTCCGGCACCGGCACCGCCGCCCCGCGCCCGGTCGGCGCGATGCCTTCTTATCGATACATGCGTGGCGCGGCGGCGTACGGATCGGTGCCAAAGATTGGAAGTCATCGCCACCCGCCCGGGTCGCGCGCGCCTAAACCAAAGTTTATGACCTGCGTGTCACGCCGATCGGTGGTGCATTCTCCAATCGCGGAGCCATAATGAAACTGGCGCCATTTCCCAATGAACAGAGGCACTTCCGAACATCGGAGGCGGGCTACGTGTTCGGTCAGGCGGGGGAGAGGAAGCACACGGTCCGGGGGAGGAGCTGGTGGAAGACTCGGGTGGGAGTGTTCAGCCGGAGTTGATGGGCGCGATCGCGTCCTCTTCTCACTCGTACACGGCGCCGGGGTCACGTTCACTTGGATTACAACATTGGCTGCGCGTCGCGCGCGCGCCGCTCGCGACGGCCGTCGGTTACTTCCTCGCCGCGAAGCTCGGCGAATGGCTCGCGTTCCCTTCCGCGCCGGTTTCGGCGTTGTGGGCGCCGAATGCCATTCTGCTGGCCGTCCTGCTGCTCTCGCCGCGTGAGCACTGGTGGCGGCATCTGCTTGCGATCGTGCCGGCGCACCTGCTCGCACAGTTGCCGGAGTCGCCCGCTTCGCAAGTTGTCATCCAGTACGTCGTCAACAGCGCCGAAGCGATTATCGGCGCGTACGCGATGCAACGATGGACGCCGTACCCCCGCCGCTGCGATCGCGTGCGTACGGCGAGCGCTTTGATTCTCTTCGGCGGTCTCGTGGCCCCCGCCATCACCAGTATCGCAATGGCGCTCGCGTTTCGTGCAGTCGGACTGAGCGGTGATTTCTGGCTCACGGTGCTCGTACGCACGATCACTAACACGTTCGCAGTCGTGACGATCGTGCCGCTGATCGTGCACAGCGCGGAGCACTTCCCGAGGGGACGCGTGCAAGTCTCCTTCATGCGCATCAGTGAGGCCGCTGCGCTCGCCGTCGCGCTGACCGGTATCAGTGTGCTCGTTTTCGTCGTGCCGGCCACCGGCACTCTCGATTCTCCGGCGTTTCTGTACGCGCCGCTGCCGTTCCTCGCGTGGGCCGTCATCCGCTTTGGAGTCACGGGCGCCTGTGCGTCCGCGCTACTGCTGGGAGCGGTCTCCACGTGGGGCGTCTTGAATGGCCGCGGTCCCTTCTCCGATCACGACCCGGTGGCCAACGCACTCTCGATCGTCGCATTCCACGTCGTCGTCGCGATCACGTTCGTCATGCTCGCCGCTTTGCTGGACGAGTGGCGGCTGGCCACACGCGCGTTGGCGCAGAGCGAGACGCGGTTCCGCAATATCTTCGAGCACAACATCATCCCCACGGTCATCTGGCGCGGCAAATCGCTGACCGCGGAGGCAAACGAAGCGTTTCTGCGACTGACCGGGTTCAGTCGCTCGGACATCGCTCACGGCAAGGTGCACATCGATCAGCTCGTCGACTTGCGGCACGACGAGGGCTTCTCGGCGCCCCAGCCGGGCGGGCTCGCAGGCTTCAGCATCGCCGAGAAGGAGCTGCGGCTCGCGGATGGCCGACGCGTCCCCGTAGTCGTCGGTGACTTGCGATTCGAGCAGGAGCCCGGCGGCATCCTGTACGCGCTGGATCTCTCGGCATTCCACAGCGCCGAAGCGAGCCGCCGGCGAATCGAGGGCTTGCACGCGGCGGTGCTCGATTCGCTGCAGGATCAGATTGCCGTGCTCGACAATCGCGGCATCGTCATCGAAGTGAACGACTCGTGGCGGCGAGTGCGCGCGAGCGACGCACACCCACTGCGCCGCGAGCGAGTGCTCGCCGGCCAGAGCTATCTCGATGTGTGCGCAGCCGCGGCGGCTCGCGGCGAGGACGGTGCGCGCGATCGGCTCGAGGCGCTGCGCGCGGTGCTCGACGGGTCCGAGATTCGGGCTCATTTCGAATGCGCGAGCGTCACGGAGCAGGAGCCCCAGTGGACCGAAATCTCCATTGAGAGGCTGCGCCGGCCCGAGGGCGGGGCGGTGATCACGTGCACCGACGTGACGGCGCGCAAGCGCGCGGAGTTGGAAGCCCGCACCCAACGCCAGCAGCTCACCCACCTGGGCCGCGCGGCCGTGCTCGGCCAGCTCTCCGGCGCCTTTGCGCACGAGTTGAACCAGCCGCTCACCTCGATCCTCGGGAATGCGGAAGCCGCGTTGCGCCTCATTGAGGGCGGTAACGGCTCATTCACGGACCTCCGCGACATTCTGCGAGACATCATCGAGGAGGACGTGCGCGCCAGCCAAGTCATCCAGCGCCTGCGCGCGCTGCTCGGGAAGGGGGACATCGTACGCCGGCCGGTCGACCTGAACGCGATCGTGCGTGAGGTGCTCGATCTGTCGCGGACCGAGCTCATGACCCGCAGCGTGCGCGTCACGACCGAGCTCGACCCGAAATTGCCGCTCGTCATGGCCGACCGCGTCCAGATGCAGCAGATTACGCTCAATCTGCTGGTGAACGCTTGCGAAGCCATGGGTGAGCAGCCCCCCGGAGAGCGCCGTGTCGTGCTCGGAACCCGTTTCCTGCCCGCGCATTTGTCGG
The DNA here is from genome assembly GCA_035548535.1 of Steroidobacteraceae bacterium. GTDB lineage: Bacteria > Pseudomonadota > Gammaproteobacteria > Steroidobacterales > Steroidobacteraceae > JADGHX01. The sequence goes on along the minus strand of DASZSS010000283.1, from coordinate 639 downwards.
TCGAGCTCACGGTACGGGATTACGGCAGCGGCATCCCGGGCAGGGATCTCGAGCGCATCTTTCAGCCGTTCGTGACGACCAAGTCGCACGGCATGGGCCTCGGTCTCGCCATCTGCCGCTCGGTCGCCGAGTCGCATCGCGGACGGCTGTGGGCGGAGAATGCAAGCGACGGAGGCGCAGTGTTTCATTTGCGAGTGCCGGTGGAAGGAGGCTTGCCATGACCAAGCAAGAACAGCGGCCAACGGTCTTCCTGGTCGACGACGACGCATCCGTTCGGACCGCGCTGTCACGCGCCCTCTCCATGGAAGGCTTTTGTACGCGCGCCTGGCCGAGCGCCGACGAGTTTCTGGACGAGCACGACGTCGATGCGCCGGGCTGCCTCGTCACAGACGTCGCCATGCCCGGCCGGAACGGGCTCGAGCTGCAAGCGGAGCTCGCGGCGCGCGGGTGCAATCGGCCGATCGTGTTCGTCACTGCTCACGGCAGTATTCCGATGAGCGTGCAGGCGATGCGCGCCGGCGCCGTGACGTTCCTGCCGAAACCCGTGCGGCTGGCGGAGCTCGTGCAAGCGATTCGCGAGGCCTTCGAGAAAGATCGCGTGCTGCGCGATGCGCGGGCCAGCCGCGCCGACGTGCAAGC
>DASZSS010000282.1:0-1750 GCA_035548535.1 Steroidobacteraceae bacterium | reverse complement strand
CTCGAACTCGCCGGCTTCGACCGAGCGCGCGATCACGCTGACCATGCGATGCCAGCCGTGCATCGAGACGTAGTTCATGACGTGCTCGTCGACGAACTTGTTCCAGTACCGCATCCGCGCCTTGCCGAGCGGATCCGCCGGACGCAGCGGCGGAGCGTCGGGGAACGCATCCTCGAGGTATTCGCCGATGACCGTCGAGTGCGTGATGATGGCGCCGTCGTGATCGAGGACCGGCACCTGTCCTTCCGGGTTGATCGCGACGAACCAGGGCTCGTGCTGCTCGAACTTGTGCAGATCGATGTACACGCTCTCGAACTCGAGACCCTTCTCCTTGAACGAGATGAGCGCCTTCAGCGAGTTCGCCGCGGGTTCGGCGTGATAGAGCTTCAGCATGGTCAGCCTCTCTGTGCAAGCATGGCAACGAGCTTGGGATCGAGCTTCTTGGGCATGGCGGCGAGCAGCGCGGTGTGGCGCGCTTCCGCCATGGGTCGCCATTCGCCGTGCGTGATGATGTGGAGCTCGTCGTTGTGCACGGCGTTCAGGACGAGCGCGCCGACTTCCGCGGGCTCCATCATGCTCGGGAAATCGACCTTGGTCGCACCGGCGTTCTCGGCCGCGCGAAACGCATCGCCGACGCCGAACTGCGGCGGACGATTCTTCGCGAGCTCGTGGATGTTCGTGCGAACGGGTCCGGGGCAGAGCACCGACACGCCGATCTTCTCCTGCGCGAGCTCGCCGCGAATGGTTTCGGAGATCGCGACCACGGCCGCCTTCGCCGCGACGTAGATGACGAACTGCGCCGGCATGGGCACGAGCGCCGCGAGCGACGCGGTGTTGACGATGTGACCCCCCTCACCGTGCGCGCGCATGCGCGGCAGGAATGTCTGCAGACCGTTGATGACGCCGCCGAGGTTGACGGCCATGCCGAAGTCCCAATCCGCGTACGTGATGCCTTTGAATGGTCCTTGAATGCCGACACCGGCATTGTTCACGAGCACGTGCACCTTGCCGAAAACACGTTCCGCTTCGTCCGCCGCGGCGGCGAGCGCGGCACGGTCGGTGACGTCGACGCGCACCGCATGCACGCTGCCGGATTGGCCGCGCTCCGCGAAGCGCGCGCGTGCCTCGTCGATGTGATCCTGTCGCAGGTCGGCGAGGACCACCCGCATCCCGGCCTCGACGAAAGCGCCGGCAATGCCGAGGCCGATGCCGCTCGCGCCGCCGGTGATGAATGCCGTTTTCCCTCGTGTGTCTTTCATACCGTGGCTCCAGTGCGCGCCTGCGCTTGCAGATTCCGTGTATGTCAGGAGATGCGCGCGCGTCGAGCGGTGCCCTTGCCGTTGCGCCCGCGTTTGACTACTGCGAGCGTGTGTATCCGCTGCTCGGCGTGCACGCGGCGCGGGCCGCGGTACAGCTCGTGCTTCTCGGCGCGCGCCCACAGGTTGCTGAGCGCTTCCTGCAGCGGCACCACCTGTTCGGCGCTCACGTCCGCGAGCAGCTCGGATTCGATCCGTGCGGCAACCCGCAACGCTTCCGCGAACAGCTTCTGTCCCGCGGGTGTGAGGCGCGTGTGCAGGATGCGCCGGTGCTCCCGACTCGCCTCGCGCTTGATGATCCGCTTGCGTTCGAGCGGCGCGAGCACCTCCATGATCGACTGCGGCCGCACGCCGATCTCGCGTGCCAGCTCCGCGGCGGACACTTCGTGCCGATCCCGCAAGCGAAACATCATCAGAAATTGCGTCGGAGTGAG
>DASZSS010000281.1:0-18018 GCA_035548535.1 Steroidobacteraceae bacterium | reverse complement strand
GGAAGAGCAGACGGCCACGGATCGGTACGAGTGCCATCAGTGGGCGGTCTCGCAAACGGGCTACGATCCAACCGTCACCACGCCCGAAACGCAGTCGTCTCCCACCGCTGACGACGATTACCGGCGCGCGCTCATCGCCTGTCTCGACGCGCGCGGCTACAGCGCGAACTGACTCGCAGCGACCGCTGCGCGGCGGTCGTAATCGGCGTTCCAGCAATCGGCGCGGCGTAATATTCGCCGCGGCGTGCGGGTCTCGCTGAGCCGTAAACGTCGAGGGGGCGAGAAATGAGCGTCGCAGCGAAACTGCCGGAGACGGATGGAGTACCGGTGCTGATTGCCGGCGGGGGCATGGTCGGCTTGTCCGCCGCCACGTTCCTCGCGCATCAAGGCATTCCTTCGCTCGCCATCGAGCGACTGAAGGCGAGCTCGCCGCTGCCGCGCGCCGCGTTCTTCCACATGCGCACGCTCGAGATGTTCCGCTCCGTCGGCATCGAGGGACGCGTGCGCGAGGCCTCCGAACGGGACTTCGTGCCCGAAGGCGCGATCATCGCGATGGATGCGGTGTCCGGCCGCAAGCTCGCGGACATCATCCCAAGTCTCAACGAAGGCGTGGACGCGGTGAGCCCCTGCCGCCGGCTGTTTCTGAATCAACCCAGTCTCGAGCCGATCCTGCGCGACCGCGCGCGGCAGGCGGGCGCGACGGTACTGCAGGGCACGGAAATCATCGGCGTGCAGCAGGACTCCACCGGCGTCACCGTGCGCGTGAAGAGCGTGGACGGTGGCGAAGAGCGCGAGCTGCGTGGCAAGTACCTCATCGCCGCCGACGGCGCGCACTCGAAAGTGCGGGATGCGCTCGGCATCGGCTACGAAGGGCGCGGCGCCTTTTCGAATTCGCTCACGATCTACTTCACCGCGGATCTCTCGCCGTGGATCGCGGATCACGCGTGGAGCATCATCTACGTCAACAACCCGGTGCTCGGCGGCTTCTTCCGCATGAATCGCTCGGCGCAGGCCGGCTTTCTCGCGGTGAACACGATCGGCGATCCGAAGCAGGACCCGCAGGCCGCGTGCAACGCGGCGGCCGATGTGAGCGAAGCGCGCCTCATCGAGCTGGTCCGTGCCGGCGTCGGCGTTCCCGATCTGAAGGTGAAGATCGACGGCTACACCCGCTGGCGCGCCGTCGCGGACGTCGCACAGCGCTTTCAGGACGGGCGCATCTTCATCGCCGGCGACGCCGCGCATCTCATGCCGCCAAACGGCGGTTTCGGCGGCAACACCGGAATTCACGATGCGCACAACCTCGCCTGGAAGCTCGCGGCCGTGCTGAAGGGCTGCGCGCATCCGCGCTTGCTCGACACCTACGAGAGCGAGCGCAAGCCGGTCGCGCGCTTCACGGTCGAGCAGGCGTTCGCCCGCTATGTCACGCGCACGGCGCCGTGGCTGCAGTCGAGCCAGCAGACGGAACCGCTAGCGCACGACTTCGACATCGAGCTCGGCTATCTGTACGGCTCGCCGGAAGCCACGCACGCCGATCCGCGCACCACGTTCGGCATGCCCGGCTCGCGCGCGCCGCATCTCTGGCTCACGCGCAACGGCACGCGGCTTTCGACGATCGATCTGACCGGACAGTATCTGCTGCTCGTCGGACCCGAGGGCGAGCCGTGGATGCGTGCCGCCGCGAGCGCCGCGGCGAGCTGCGGCCCGCTCGCTCTCGATGCGTGGTGCATCGGCAAGGATTTCGACGATGGCGGCGCGCGGTTCCCGAAGTTGTATGGACTCTCGCCGCGCGGCGCGTGTCTCGTGCGTCCCGATGGCTTCGTCGCGTGGCGCAGCGAGGATGCGGTGCCCGACCCGGCCGCGACGCTGCGCGAGGCCCTCGCCCGCAGCCTGATGCACTGAGCGCTCGCATCGGCTCGAAGCGCATGCCGGCTCAACGCGTCATGCTGCTCGCATGCGCGCTGTCGCTCTCCGTGAGATAGAGCAGCCCGCAGGCGGCACTGACCGGGAGCGTGACCACGCGCACGATGATCGCCGCGAGCACTGCGGCTTCGTAGTCGACACCAAGCGCGACGGCAGTCCCCGCGATCGAGCCCTCGACGACACCGATCCCGCTGACCGAGATCGGGAGCACCGAGGCGATGCCCGCGGCCGCGGTGATCAAGAGCGCCGCCGCGATGCCGATCCTCGTCCCAGTTCCCGCAAACGAGACATACAGGCACGCGGCCGCAAGAAGCTGGAACAGGAACGACGTCGCGATCAGCGGCAGCCACTCGGCCCGCGGTCGCGCGATGCGCCTCAAGTTCTCCCACACCGGCTCGAGAAAGCGAACCGCCAGCAGTCGACGCTTCACCGCTGCGAATGCGCCGAAGTACAGCAAGATCGCGAACACGGCGAGCGCCACTGCGGCTGCAATCGCGAGCTGCACGTACCATCGCGCGAGCGCGTAGGTCCGCATGAGCAGCACGGCACCGATCAATCCATTCACGAGCATCGCGCCGAGTCCGACGAGGCGCTCGACGAGCACCGCGGACACCGCGCGTGAGCGCTCGCCTTCGCGCCCCGCTGTGCGCACGATGCGATAGACGTCGCCGCCGATGCCGGAAGGCAGGAAATTGTTGAAGAAGAAGCCGAAGCAGCCGGTGCGAAACAGATACACCCACGGGAACCGCAGGTCGTGGAGGCGCAATGACCACGACCACTTCCAGGCGTTCGCGGGCATTTGGAGCGCGACGGTCAGGACAGCAAGTGCCCCCAGCACCCAGTCGAGCCGCGCGAGACGCGCGGGCATCTCGTGCCAATCGATGCCCCACGCCAGCGCCGCGAGCAGCACGCACGCGACGACGATCTTCACCGGTCGCGGGATGCGCGGCATGGGCTAGCGGGGCAGTCCCAGCTCGTCCATCAGGATGCGCGCGAACTCGGGGCCGATGCCTTTTTCCTCGTGTTTGAAGTACACGTACACGTCGCGGCAGGCGCCGGTCTTCTCCTGGATCGTGCGCGCCCAGCGCACGATGTCGTCGCGCTGATATCCCTCATCGCGCAGACGGAAGTACGCGTAGTGCGCCGTGATCTCGACGGGCGTCGAAAGCTTCTCGCTGTCCGCCACGCACAGCGCGAGATTCTTGCTCCGCAGCCGCCCGTACACTTCATCGTCGAGCCACGAAGGATGGCGGAACTCGAAGGCGCCGCGAGTGCCCGCCGGCAGCGTGGCGAGAAACGCATCGAACACCGGGATATCTTTCTTGAAGTACGGCGGGAGCTGAAACAGCAGCACGCCGAGCTTCGGGCCGAGCGTGTTCGCCACTTCGAGGAAGCGATGCGTCGCGTCCTCGCAATTCTTCAGACGCGTATCGTGCGTGATGCGCTTCGGCGCCTTCAGCGTGAGTTGATAGCGCTCCGGAGTCTGCGCCGCCCAGCCGGCGACGAGCTCCTCGTTCGGCATGCGGTAGTGCGTGTTGTTGATCTCGACGGTGGGAAAGCGCTCCGCGTAGTACGGGAGCATCTTCGCCGTCGGAAACTTCTCGGGGTAAAAGCTGCCGCGCCACTCGGGGTAGCTGTAGCCGGACGTGCCCACCCAGACGGCCATGGGCGCTCAGCGAGACTCGCTCGCCACCAGACGTCGATATTGACCGAGGTGTCGCAGCGCCTGCTGCGGCTTGCCGAGCGAGTGGTAGAGGCGCGCAAGGTTGTAATGGCAATCGGCCATGTTCGGATCCTCGCCGAGCGCGCTCGTGTAGGCCTCGAGCGCCTGCGCCGGGCGACCCAGATCTTCGAGGAGCACGCCCAGGTTGAACATCAAGAGCGCATCGGTGCCGGCCTGCTCCACGGCACGCCGATACACGCGCTCGGCTTGCGCGGTATCGCCCTGCTCGTGCAAAAGGCGGCCCCAATTGATCCACGCCGAGACATTCTCCGGGTCCGCCTCGACCGCACGCTCGTAGGCCCGCAGCGCCTCGCGAGGATTCGTGCTTTCGAGCTCGAGCCCTTTTTCGAACCAGTCCTCGGCCGGCGCGGCGGCGGGCGTCGGCTCTTTCACCTCGACGACGCGCAGCACGCCGTTCTCGACTCCGACATCGAGCCCGAGCACGTACTGCCCATCGTCGATCTGGAACTGACTCTTGCCCTCGCGCACGACCACCCGATCGCCGACCGCGCAGATGCTGAGCCCCGACAGGGGCGCTTCTTCAGGCAGGTGCTTGCGCAGATCTTCGAGCGAGCGGCGGATGCGCCGGCGCGAGACCTTCGCCTGAATGAGCGCGCGCGCGGTGCGCAGCACGATGAGGTCCTGGAACGAAAATCGATACTCGCGCTTGGCCCCGCGCGCGGGCTTCACGAACCCGACATCGATGAGCCCGCGGATGGTGCCGCGAGACAGCCGCAGGACGCGCTCCACATCCCGCACGCTGTACGACTGCATCCCCCGACCTCGCCGATAAAGTTACCGCCGACTCGCCTTGCGCGCCGTCTTCGCAGGCTGCTCGACGCGCTTGGGGGCCTTGCGGGGGCCGAGCTGAGCGGCCGGCGTCCGCGCCGATTCCGTTTTCTCGAGGCTGGCGCGCAGCGCTTCCATGAGGTCGATGACCTTGCCGCCCGCGGCTTCCGGCGGCGCTTCGGAAACCGAGATCTCCTGGCCCTGCACCTTCTTGTCGATCTCGGCCTGGATTCGCTCCCGCACCTCGTCCTTGAACGCGGTGGGATCGAAGCGCTCGACCGTCTGCGATTCGATGAGCTGGCGCGCGAGCTTCAGCTCCGCGGGCTTCACCTCCGCCTTCGGCACTTCCACTTCGTTCGACGAGCGCACGTCCGACGCGAAGTGGAGCTGCTGCATCGTGAGCACATCGCCGACCGGGCGCAGCGCCACGATGTACGACTTGCCGCGCGACGCCCAGCGACCCACCGCGACGAGCTTCGATTCCTTCAGCGCCTCGGTGAGCAGGCCGTACGGCTTGCCGGCGCCCTTGTCCGGCGCGAGGTAGTACGTCTTGTCGAAATACACCGGGTCGATGGACTCGATCGGCACGAACTCGGCGATGTCGATCGAGTGCGTGCCCACCTCTTCCAGCGCCTTGATCTCTTCCGGCGTGAACTGCACGTACTGATCCTTCGCGAACTCGTAGCCCTTGACCATTTCTTCGCGCGGAACTTCGACGCCTTCCTTCTGGCAGATGTACTGCTGCTTCAGGCGCGAGCCGCACGACTTGTGCAGCAAGTTGAACGAGATGGCATTCGCGGACTGGGTCGCCGTGTACAGCTTCACGGGTATGGCAACCAGACCGAATGAGATCGTCAGCGACCCGATTGAGCGCGGCGCAGCCATGGAGCAGCCTCGTTAGCGGTGGATCAGGGACCGGTCATTTTCGACCGGTACTTCCGAAAGCTCGTGTAAGACTCTGTTTCGACGCGAATACATCATGCCACCGGTCGCGCGTCTTTTCCAAGCGCTCCAGCACATTTCCAACCCGGAAATCGAGCGGTTCGGCGGCCTCGAGCTCCTCCCAGGTGAGCGGCATCGACACCGGCGCACCCGGCACCCCGCGCGGCGAGTAGGCCACGTTCAGCGTCTTGCCGCGAACGTTCATGTTGTGATCGATGAAGATCTTCCCGGTGCGCTTCACGGTCTGCCACTCCATCGTGATCTCCTTGGGATGCTCGCGCAGCAGGTGCCGGCCCACCATCTCGACGATCTGCCGGGCACCGTCGAAGGTGACGGTGCGCTCGATGGGCACGAACACGTGCAGCCCGGTCTTGCCGGAGGTCTTCACGACGGCATTCAAGGACATGCTCTTCAGCAGGTCCCGCAGCCAGAACGCGACGCTGCGGCCCACGGAGAAGCCGCGCTTGTTGAGCTCGGGCTCCGCGCCGGCCGCTTCCTTCCCGGAATAGATGTACGGATCGATGTCGAACACCAGGTAGTCCGGGTAATTGAGCACCGAGGCCTCGAGCGACTCGAGGCTGCTCGCAAAGTCCGTGCCCTGCACGGCGGCGTCGGGTCCCGGCCGGGTGCGGGAGTGCCAGACGTGGAACTCCAGCGTGCCGTTCTGGCCGCACCAGAGCAGCGTCGGCAGGTTGTTCGCCATGATGTAGTCGTGCTGCTCGTCCTTGTGCTCGGAGAAGACGGTGACCGTCTCGACGAACTCCGGCCGCGAGGCCTCCCAATGCTTCTGATAGAAGCGCTCGCCGTCGATGCCCTCGGGCATGCGGATCATCGTGAGCGGCCGGTCTCTCAGGTGCGGCAGCATGTAGCGCGAGACCGCCGCGAGATAGCGGATGAAGTCGCGCTTCGTGATCGGCGGCTGGCGGAAGCGCTCGTCGGCCGGCCAGTACTGGCGATCGAGATTGGTGAGCTTGAGACTCGCCTTGCCGATCGCGAGCGTCACCTGCTTCGCATCGCCTTTGAGCTGATCGAGCACCTCGCTGATCTCGTCGGCGGGCGTCGGCGGCGGACGCGCGGGCTTCCTGCGCTCCGCCGCTTTCGGAAAGCCCCGGATCGACTTCGGCGCGAGATCGTCGCGCACGCGCACGAACACCGGCGCACGCAGGTAGCCATCGGGCGCCCAATCGGAGAAGGTGATCTCGACGACGACGCGCGGCTCGAGCCACGTCGTCGGCCGATGCAACGGCGGCTTCTCCGCGAACGGGGAATCCTTGCGTACCAACGGCGCGAAGCGCTTCAGCAGCTCCGCGACCACCGCATCCGTGAGCCCCGAGCCCGCATGTCCGGCGTACTGCAGCTTGTTGCCAGCCCAGTAGCCGAGCAGCAGCGCGCCGAGCGGCTCGCGCGCGCCCTTTCCTTTCGTGTAGCCCCCGACGACGAACTCCGCGGTCTGCGTCGCCTTCACCTTCAGCCAGAGCGGTGAGCGCTTGCCCGGCAGGTACACGCCATCCTTCTTCTTCGCGACGATGCCTTCGAAGCCGCTCGCGAGCGACGCTTCGTAGAGCGTCTCCGCATCGGCAGATGCGTGCACGATCTGGATGTGCGAGGTCGGCAGAACGCACTGCGCTAGATAGCGCCGCCGATCGACATACGGCGAGCCGCGCAGATTCAAGCCGGCGAAATGCAAGATGTCGAAACACAGGAGCACCACCGGTGCGGCGCGCTGCGCTTCGGCGATCTCGCGCGCCGTCTTGAGCTGCGCGCGATTCTGCAGAGCGTTGAACGACGGACGCCCGTCGGCCGCGAGCGCGACGAGCTCGCCATCGAACACCATGGATTCGACGGCCTGCGCCGCGAGGTCCGCGACGATCTCCGGAAAGAAGGGCGTGTAGTCGATGCCGCGCCGGGAGATGAGCTTGACGGCGCCGTGTTCGAGCGTCGCGATGACCCGATAGCCATCGAGCTTCGGCTCGTAGAGCCAGTCCGGATCGGAGCGCACGCCCGCGCCGATCTCCGCGAGCATGGGCGAGAGCTTCTTCGGCACCGCTTCGGGCGGACCGTGCGGCACGAGGCGCTCGGCCTCGATCTGTCCCGGCGATGCGCCACTCTGGCCCGGCGTCCACACGGCCGGCGCCGTGCGCTCCACATCGTCCAGCGTCGCGCCGCTCAGCACGGAGCGGTTGCGCGAGAGGACATCGCCGCTATTCGCGAAGCGATCCTTGTGCTTGATGAGGAGCCACTGCTTCGGGTCCGAGGTTCGAACGAGCGCGAACGAGCCTTTGATCTTCTCGCCGCGCATGCAGAAGCTCAGCTTGCCGGCCGCGAGCTCCTCGCGCACGCGGCGCTCGGCCTCCGCGCGGTCCGCGAACGAATAGCGCCCGCCCTCGTCCGGCGAATACACGCCGCAATCCCAGACGATGACGTTGCCCGCGCCGTACTCCTTCTCGGGAATGACGCCTTCGAACGAGGCGTACTCGAACGGATGATCCTCGGTCTCCACCGCGAGACGCTTCTCGCCCAGCTCGTACGTCACGCCCTTGGGTACGGCCCAGGACTTGAGCACGCCATCCAGCTCGAGCCGGAAGTCGTAATGCAGGCGTCGCGCAGCGTGCTTCTGGATGACGAACAACAGCGGGCCGGCGCGCTCGACCAGCTTCGGTGCCGGCTCCGGAGTGCGGGAAAAACTGCGTTTGGCGGCGTACGGGTCGAGGGGCCGGGCCATGAGTCGAGTCTATTATGCGCGACCCCAACGCGGTCGAGCACAGATCGACTCGCACGCGCCCGCGGCGCCGGCCCGGGCATTCCGGTGATCATCGTTGCGCAGAGCTGATGGCGACCCGCTCGGCGAGCGTAGCCGCGGGTGGGAACAGCGGACCGAGCAGGCTCACTCGACGTAGCCCGCCGCACCCGCGGACTACGTCCTACCGCACGAACCCTTTCGCGCAGCGCTGACGGCGCGTTCGGTCGCCGCCGGCTAGAGCGGCATATCAGCGCTGCTCGTACTCAGTGGGCTCTCGCTTGACGGGTCCGCGCACCCTTGCGGGCAGCGGCCGAGCGCGTTGCGGCGCCCTTCGTCCGTGAGGCGCGGCGCGCCGCGGCCGAACGGCTGCTCTTCGAGCGCCGGCGCGCGCTGGTGCGCGCTTGCTTCGCCAGAGCGCTGTGCGAGGCGGCCGAACGGCCCTCGCGCTTCAGCGCGCGCGATGTGGCACGTGAGCGCTTGGCGCTGGCCTTCCCGCGACCGCGCGTGCCATGACCGCGGGCGTAATCGCGCGCGGCGCTCTTGCGGGTGCGCGAGGAGCCGCTCTTCGGCGGTGGCAGCTCCACGCCCGCGCGACGCGCTTTGGACAATCCGATCGCGATGGCCTGCTTCGTCGAACGCGCGCCGTGCTTGCCTTCGCGAATGTGGTCCATCTCCTCACGGACGAACTCGCCCGCTTGCGTAGACGGGGCCTTGCCCTGACGCCTGTCGCGCGCCGCGCGTTCCAACGTTCTCTTCTCCGGCATGACTGCCTCCAATTCGAGCGATAACGCTCGAAGCGGCAGCAGTATTCGTGCCGCGCTCAGGTGGCGAGCGTGCGCGCGCGATGCAGGGCATCGACGAGATGCGCGCGCAGAGTCTCTGCGAGCGCCGTATCGGCACGCAGCACCGCGGAGGGATGGTACGTCGCGACCAAGTGCGCACCGGTCGCGTGTCGCATCGTCTGTGTGCGAACGGATTCGATGGAAGCACTCGTTCCCGTCACTGCCCGCAATGCCGTGCCGCCGAGGGCGACGATCACTCGCGGCTGCACGGTGGCGATCTCGCGCTCGAGCCACACGCTGCACGCAAGCACGTGAGCCACATCGGGGCGCCTGTGAAGACGCCGCTTGCCGCGCGGCTCCCATCTGAAGTGCTTCACGGCACGAGAGAACTTGGAGCAGAGAGCGCGGCAGACGAAGGGAGGCGGCACCGGCGCATTCCGTCGCGAGCGATGCGCTTCGCGGATGCGTCGTGTCCTGCCACGCGATGCGATCCCACGGCACGCGGGCGGCGAGCAGCGGCCGCGCCGCCTCGCGCCATTCCTGGAAAGTGCGCACGCGGCAAGAATGCATCGTGCCGTTCAGAACAACGACTGCTGTCGATGAGCCTGCGCCATCTCGATGCGCAGCCGCTCGCTCCCGCGCTCGTCGTGCGGCGGGCGGTAGTCCGCGGCGACGATGAAATGGCGTGCGCGCGCGAGCCGCGCTCCGAGCGCCTGAAGATCGGCGTACCGCAATCGCCGCTGCCGTCGCGTCGACACGATGCGTTTCACGACGCGTACACCGAACCCCGGTACGCGCAGGAGCTCCGCGCGGTCCGCCGTGTTCACGTCCACGGGGAAGCGCTCGCGATTGGCGAGCGCCCACACCGTTTTCGGATCGAGCGCCAGATCGAGCTGCCCGGAGGGCATCGTCGCCGTCAACTCCGCCGTGTTGAAGCCGTAGTACCGCAGCAGCCAATCCGCCTGATACAGCCGATGCTCGCGCATCAATGGTGGTGCGCGATTCGGCAGCCGCGCGGAGGAATGCGGGATCGGGCTGAACGCCGAGTAATAAATACGCTTCAATCGGTACGACGTATAAAGCGCATGCGCGGTGTCGAGGATGGCGGCATCGCTGCTCGCATCCGCGCCAACGATGAGTTGCGTGCTCTGGCCCGCCGGCGCGAACTTCGGCGCCTTCGGTCCGCCGGCGTGCGTCTCCTCGAGCTTGAGGCGGATTTCGCCCATCGCGCGCTTGATCGCCGTGTCCGTCTTTTCCGGCGCGAGCGCGCGCAGCGCGTCGCGGGTCGGAAGCTCGATGTTCACGCTGAGCCGATCGGCGTAGCGGCCCGCGGCTTCGATCAACTCCGCGCTCGCTTCCGGAATCGTCTTGAGATGGATGTAGCCGCGGAACTCGTGATCCTCGCGCAGCGCGCGCGCCACCTCGACGAGCTGCTCCATCGTGTAGTCGGCCGAGCGGATGATGCCGGAGCTGAGGAACAGCCCCTCGATGTAGTTGCGACGATAGAAGGACAGCGTCAGGTCCACGACTTCGCGCACCGAGAACCGTGCGCGCGGCACATCACTCGAGCGCCGGTTCACGCAGTACGCGCAGTCGTAGAGACAAAAGTTCGTCAGCAGGATCTTCAGCAGCGAGACGCAGCGGCCATCGGGTGTGTAGCTGTGGCAAATGCCCATGCCCGTGGTCGAGCCCATTCCTCGACCGGGCGCCGCCGCGCGCGCGGGTGCGCCACTGCTGGCGCAGGACGCGTCGTACTTGGCAGCGTCGGCGAGGAGCGCCAGTTTTCGTTCGATGTCCACGAGACTGGCATTATATACAGCCTCGCGCGCAGCGCTGGAAAATAAGGCCCGCCACGCTCGAGCTGGCTCGAAATCAATTCCACTCCGCGATCACGAAGCGCAGCTTGCCGCGGATGCCGGGCGAGCGCGGCGCGGTCGCATCGCCGGTCTCGAAGGGCACCGTCACTTCGGCGGCGCCGCCCTTCAGCGCCTTCGTCGGAATGGGCGTGCTCGATTGGCCCACGTTGTCGCTCTGCCAGTCGTATGTCACCGCCCAATCGCCGTCGTCGGCTTGCGGAGGCGTGACCTCCAGCACCACCGAATCGCGGAACAGGTACTGGCCTTCGTAGTGCCGGTTCGGCCAGAACTTCTTGTCCACTTCGTAATCCGGGCAGCGCACGCCGAGCATCAGGCTGTACGCGAGCGTGGGTCGATTCTGGTTCACGCGGAAGCGATTCGCGAGGAACACCGTCGAGAGATACACCTTGCGCGCCGACGTGTTCGCCGGATCGCGAAGGTCCTTGTGCTGCCGGCACGCCGGCGAGTCCTCCTCGGCGATGCGGCGACTGAGATACCAGCGGCTGCCGCGTACGGCAGCGAGCACCTCGAACTGATACAGGCCGTTGACCTTGCCCTTGGCATCGTCCGCCTCCAGCTCCTGCGGCACGCGGACCTCGTCGATGTCGACCCAGATGTCGACGCGCACGTCGCCGAAGAGAAAGCGCACGAGGTTCTGATACGCCTCCTCGCTGTTCACGATGCCGAAATGGCCCGAGTGCGAGCGGTACGCGTACGCCGTTGCGCACGGCGCCGACGTCTGACCCTTGGCGTTCACGCCCCACACCGACGCATTCTCGATGCGCACCAGCCCATCGCTCCCGTGACCCGCAAACGCGCGCGACATGCCCGCGGCCGCGCCGTAATCGCCGCGATTGGTGCCCACCATGCAGAAGACGCGTTTCGAGGGGAACACCTCCTCTTCCAACCAGTCCACGCGCTTCGTCTTCTTGTAGAGCGCCTCGAGATCGAGGTACTTCGCCATCCGCTCGCGGTTGAAGTTGTTGATGTCGTTCGCGCCGAGCCACTCCGGCACATTGATGCCCGCCATGTCGATGCCGTTGTGAGGTGTGGCGTAGGTGAAGTACTTGTCCACGCACTTGCGCGCGGTGTCGGAGCCCAACGCGGAGTTCTGCAGGAAAGCGCGACAGACCAGTCCACCCATCGAGTGCGCGACGAGGTAGCAGCGGAACTCGCGCGTGGTCGTCTCGTTTTCCGGATCGGCGCACACGAGCTCGCGCACGCGCAGGATGAGATCGCTGAGCCCCTTGGCGAACTGCTCGATCTGCGGCGTCTTCGAGCTGCCGAGGAGGCTCGACGCGGAATCGTAGTAGCGATAGATGACGACCGAGCGTGATTTGATCGTGCCGCTCCAGTCCGGATCGAGAATGTCGACGCCGTTCTCGTACACATCGCTGTATCCGTAGTCGGATTGCAGCCGCACGAGCGGCGACTCGAACACGAATTTTTTCGGCGGCTGATTGCGATCGGGCGTGGCCCGCAACACCGTGGAGCCGAGATTGAAGCCGCAGAACGGATCGGCGGTGGTGTCGTCGATCTCGTTGCGCGTGATCGCGTAGCCGCGCACGTAAATGATGGGCCGAAAGCGCGTGTCGTCCGCCATGAGACCTCCCCGGATGGGCTGCGAGCCGCGGGCGAAGAATACCTGAGCGGGAGGCAATGCTCGCGTCGATGCCACCGTCGCCGAATTGCAGGCGGCCATGGCGTCCGGCCGCCTGACGTCGGAGGCGGCGACCGCGTCACATGTGACGACGCGCAAGCCGCGCGGCGCGGACCGCCACGCGCGGCGCCGCGGCCGCGCGCTCAGCCGCGCCGGCGCAGCAGCGTGAGGCCTTCGCCGATGGGAATCATGGAGAGATCGACACGCTCGTCGTGGTGCACGTGCTCGTTGAATTCGCGCAACGCCTTTGCGATTCCGCGCGTCTGACGAACGATCGGAGCACCGGACACGGCGAGCGTGTTGTCCGCGAGGATCAGCCCGCCGGGGCGCACGAGCTGGAGCAGCTTCTCGTAGTAGGGGATGTAGTTGGGCTTGTCTGCGTCGATGAACGCGAAGTCGAAGGTGCTCTGCTGCCCCTGCGCCAGCAGTTCGTCGAGGGTCTTCAGCGCCGGCTGCAGGCGTAGATCGATGCGCGCTTCGACGCCCGCCTCGCGCCAGAACGGTCGCCCGACTTTCGTGAACTCATCGCTGACGTCGCAGGCGATGAGCTTGCCATCCTCGGGAAGCGCCAGCGCCACGGCGAGCGCCGAGTAGCCGGTGTACGTGCCGATTTCGATGCAGCGGCGCGCGCCGGTGAGCTTGACGAGCAGCGCCATGAATTGCCCCTGGTCCGGGCCGATCTGCATCTCTGCTTCGGGCCGCGGTGCGGTCGCTTCGCGCAGTCGCGCGAGCACGGGCGGCTCACGGCTCGAGACATTGAGCAGGTACTGATAGACGTCGTTCGCAAGACCGGTGCTTCGGGCAGACATCGCGCGCTCTCGCCGTCGATGAAAAAGGCCGACAAGAATACCCGCACCGCACCCGCGTGCTAGCGCGACTAATCAGGGCTGCGATTGAGCCCGCTCCCACGATCGAGGGTGCCCGACGTGCGGAGCTTGCGGCGCCCCAAGCGCGCTCCGGACGGCGCCTCGATAGAGAAACAAGCCCGCGCGGATCGAGGTGCGCGCCAGCACTCGCTTGGCGAGAGGGCACCCGATCTCCCAATCGAGTGAGCGAGCGCTCGTTCACTCTGATGCCCACCGTTCGCTCCTGCGGCCGATGTGGCGTGAACACCTCCCTCTCTACTCTGTTGCCCGTGCACCAATGGTTGCACGAACGATTGAGTTGAAGGAGATGTCGATGAAAGTTCTCTGGAAAGTGACGGGTCTCGCGAGCCTCGGCGCGCTGTTGCTGAACGCGCTGCCGGCCAGCGCCCAAGTGACGGCAGGCTCGCAAGAGGTGGACGCCTACGCCGGCGCGCTGTTCGGCGATGACCTCACGAACACGCGGATTTCCGGCAGCAAGCCCAAGCTGGACGACGATGTCACGTTCGGGCTGCGCTACGGCTACAACTTCACGGATGCCTGGGGCATCGAGGGCGTGCTCGGCTTCAGCCCCAACAAGGTGACGAACCTCGCGGGTGGAGACGTCGATCTCGATCTATGGACGCTCGATGTCGATGCCGTGTACCACTTCAACACCGGTACGCGTCTCGTGCCTTACGTGCTCGCGGGCGTGGGCTATGCAACGGCCGATCTCGATCACGACATCGTCGGCGTGGCGAATGCACAACCGGTGCGAATCAGCGACGACGATGGGGTCACGCTGAATGCGGGGCTCGGCGCGAAGTACTACGCGACCGATCATCTCCTGTTCCGTCTCGAAGGCCGCTACCGCTACCTCGACAAGGTCGTCGACCGGTTCGACCACTCGCTGAACACGTTCGAAACCACCCTGGGTGTCGGCTACCAGTTCTAACCGCTCAGATCGGCCGACGAAGCTCGAGCCGCACGCACGTTCCGCGCTCCGCGGCGCCCGCTGTGATCGATAGCTTGGCGCCGTGGAGCCGGGCGACGTCCGCCACGATGGCGAGCCCGAGCCCGCTCCCCTCCCCCTGCGAACGATGCCCGCGATAGAAGCGCTCCGTCACGCGCGCGCGCTCCGCGGCCGGAATGCCGACGCCCGTATCGACGACTTCGAGGAACACCGTCGCGCCGTTCGTTCCACAGCGCACCGTGATCGAGCCACCCGCCGGCGTGTAGGTGATGGCGTTGTCGACGAGATTGTTCACCGCCTCGGCGAGCAGCCATGCAATCCCATGCACGGTGGCGGGTTGCAGCTCGGCACCCAGATCCACGTCCGCGGCCACGGCGCGGCTCACATGATCCGCGACGCTGGCTTCGACGACGGCGGCGAGATCCACGGTGCGGAAATCGGCATACGTCGCGGCGGCGTGATCCGAGCGCGCGAGCGCGAGGAGCTGCTGCGTGGTGTGGGACAACCGGCGCGCGGCGCTGAGCGCCAGCCCGAGACGATCCCGCTTCGCGGGCTCGCCCTCCTCCGCGATGAGCAGCTCGAGCTGCGCTTGGATGCCGGCAAGCGGCGTCCGCAGTTGATGGGTCGCGCTCTCCAGGAACTGCTGCTGCGCGCGGCTGCTCTCGCCGATGCGCCGAAAAAGCCTGTTCAGCGCATCGACCAGTGTGCGCACTTCGGCCGGCACGGTGCGCGCGCTCAGGGGCTCGAGCTCACGCGCCGAGCGCCCGGAGATCTGCTCGCGTAGCGCGATCAGCGGGCGCAGCGCCAGGCTCACGCCGACCCACACGAGCGCCATGATCGCCACGAGCTGCACGAAATCGGCGGTGAGCACGGCCCACAGCAACTGTCGGCGGACGACCGCGCGCTTGTTCATCGTCTCGCCAACGGTGGTCGTCACCATGCCGGCGGGCGACACGCTGCGGTAGCTCACGATGCGCGTGGGCGCACCGCGATAGGTCACCGTATCGAACGCCGGGTTCGACTGCGCGGCGCGCGCAATCGGCAGATCCCGATCGCCGGCGATGAGCGCGCGATCAGGACCGGAGACACGGAAGTAGATGGTGTCGATCGCATCCGAGCTCAGCACGCGAATCGCTTCTTCGGGCAGGACGAGCGTGAGGCGGTCCCCCGGGCTCGCGCGAACGTAGCCCGCAATGGCGAGCGCCGAATCGGCGAGCGCGCGATCGTATGCATCGCGCACTGGATTGATGCTCGTGTAGTAGTCGCTGACCGTGCCGGCCAGCAAGACGACAAACGCGGGCAGCACGAGCAGCGCCAGCAAGCGCCGCCGCACCGACCACACGCGTCTAGGACTTAGGTTCGTCGAGGCGGTAGCCCAGTCCACGGATCACTCGGATGACGGCGGCGTCCGCCAGCTTGGTTCGCAATCGCGACACGTACACCTCGACCGCATTGGGCGTGAGCTCATCGTGCCAGCCCGCCACGGCGCTCATCAGCTTCTCTTTCGAGACCACGCGACCGGCGTTCAGCACGAGGCACTCGAGCACCGACCATTCGCGGCGTGTGACATCGAGCGGCTCGTTGCGCACCGTCACCTGTCTGTGCGCGAGATCGAGCTTCAGCGGACCGAATGCAATCTCGGTGCTCGCGACGCCGTTCGCACGCCGCACGAGCGCGCGGCACCGCGCGAGGAGCTCCGCCACCTGAAACGGCTTGGTGAGATAGTCGTCCGCACCAAGATCGAGCGCATTCACGCGGTCCGACAATCCATCGCGAGCCGTGAGCATCAGCACGGGAAGATTGCGCCCGCGGCGGCGCAAGTCGCGCAGGAGCTGCAGCCCATCTTCGCGCGGCAGGCCGATATCCACGATCGCGAGATCGAAGCTCTCCGCATGCAGCGCGGATTTCGCGCGTTCCGCGGTCTCGACGTGGTCCGCCGCGTATCCCCCGAGAGTGAGCGCACGCTGCACGGCATCGCCGACGACCTGATCGTCTTCCACGACTAACACGCGCATGACGCGAGGATACACGCGCGGCGCGCGCGTGTCGTATTACGAACGCGTCAGGTTGACGTCAGCTTCCCTCGGAAAAATCAGGACGGGAAGCGTTGCGGTTACGTATTCTTAACTGATGCGCAACGCCGTTCAAATCCTTCTCTGGTTACTCGTCCTCGCAACGCCCGCGGCGGTGTGGGCCGCCGACGGGAAGCTCGAGCACTTCGCGGTCGCGGCGGACGATGGCCTGCCGCTCTCGTTGTGGGCGCGCGAGGTGACCCATCCGCGCGCCGTCATCGTGCTCATTCACGGTCGCACCTGGAGCGCGCTGCCGGACTTCGATCTGCAAGTTCCGGGCGAGCGGCGCTCGGTCATGCAGGCGCTCAACGAGCACGGCTATTCCGCGTTCGCGCTCGATCTGCGCGGCTACGGCAAGTCGCCGCGCGACGCGAGCGGCTGGATCACGCCGGACCGCGCGACGGGCGATGTGGTCGCGGCCTTGCAGTGGCTCGCACGCGAGCGGCACATCGAGAAGCCGGCGTTGCTCGGCTGGTCACAGGGATCGCTGGTGTCGCAGCTCACGGCGCAGCGCTATCCGCAACTCATCTCCAGCCTCGTGCTGTACGGATACCCGCGCAACCCCGCCTCGCCCGCTCCCGTTGCGCCGGCCCCGGCGGCGCCGCTGCGCGAGGTCAACACGCGAGAGCGGGCGGCGAGCGACTTCATCACGCCGCAGGCGATTCCGCCGAAAGTCGTCGATGCGTACGTCGCGGCGGCGCTGGCGGCCGATCCGATGCGAGTCGATTGGCGCGAGCTGGAGAAGTACGACGAGCTCGATCCGGCGAAAGTCGTGACGCCGACGCTCGTCATCCACGGCGAACACGATCCCTATGCGCCGATCGAGGCGCAGGCTGCGCTCTTCACGAAGCTCGGCACCGCGGATCGGCAATGGGTCGTGCTGCCGGGCGTCGATCACGCGGCGCTCATCGAGAATTCCGCACCGGCGTTCGTCGCGGCGGTGGTGGCGTTCGTGTCGCGGCCGCGTTACTGAATCGGCAGATGTTCGCGAAGAGCGATGAGACGTCCATCGCCCTGCCCGACAGCGCGATGACGCGCATCGTTACGGGCCGGTGGACCGCGACAAATCTGGCCTGATGTGCGACGCTTTCTCGCAAGGAACAGCGAGCAGTGATCATGGCGAACGTCGAAACTGTCGAAGTCGAAACGGGCAAGCAACCGACCGCGAGCATCATCTGGATGCACGGCCTCGGCGCGGACGGGCACGATTTCGAGCCCATCGTGCCGGAGCTCGTGCGGCCGGACGAGCGGGCACTCCGCTTCGTCTTCCCGAATGCGCCGGTGCGCCCGGTGACCATCAACGCCGGCTATGCGATGCGTGCGTGGTACGACATCATCGGCATCGACCGTCATTCGCAGCAGGATGAGACCGGGATTCGCGCGTCCGACGCGATCGTGCGCGGGCTCATCCGGCGCGAGAACGAGCGCGGCATCCCGACCGAGCGCATCGCGCTCGCCGGTTTCTCGCAAGGCGGGGCCATGTCGCTCGTGACCGGTACGCGTTATCCGGAGAAGCTCGCGGGGATCATGGCGCTGTCGTGCTACATGTTGCTCGCGCCGAAGCTCGAGGCCGAGCGCTCGAGCGCGAATCGCGCAACGCCGATCTTCATGGCGCACGGAACGCAGGACCCCGTGGTGCCGTACCAGCTCGGCGTGGAATCGCGTCAGCTCCTGGAGAAGCTCGGCTATCCGGTCGAATGGCACAGCTACCCGATGCCG
>DASZSS010000280.1:0-22529 GCA_035548535.1 Steroidobacteraceae bacterium | reverse complement strand
CGGCGTGCCGACCGTGTGGCTGGGTCTAGCCGATCATCTCGATCGCACGGGTGGGGAGGTGCCGTCGCTGCAGCGGCTCCTGCTCGGCGGATCGGCGGTGCCGCAGGCGCTGATGGATCGCCTGGAGAAGCGCCTCGGCGTGACGGTGCAGACGAGCTGGGGCATGACGGAGTTGTCGCCGCTCGGCACGACGATGCCCGCCACGGCCGCCGCGCGCAGGGCGCACCAGTCGGGGCGCCCACCGCTCGGCGTCGATCTGCTCCTCACCGATGCGGACGGCGTGCCGCTGCCCGAGCAACGTGGGCACGAAGGACGGTTGCGCGTGCGCGGTGCGAGCGTGATCGAGCGCTATTTCGGCGACACCGAGTCCGCACTCGATGCGAACGGCTGGTTCGACACGGGAGATCTCGCTGTCATCGATGCGGAGGGCAATGTCAGCATCACGGGACGTACCAAGGACCTCATCAAATCCGGCGGCGAATGGATCAATCCCGGCGAGATCGAAACGATCGTGGGCGCGCTGCCCGAGATCGCCCTGGTCGCGGTCGTGGGCCGGGCGCATCCGAAATGGGGCGAACGACCTGTTCTCATCATCGAGCAACGCAAGGGGGCGCACATCAGCGACGCCGCCTTGCTCGAAGTGCTGCGGGCTCGCGTCGCCAGCTGGTGGCTGCCGGACGCCATCATCCGCGTCGACGCCATGCCGCTTGCGATGACCGGCAAGATCGACAAGCAGCGCTTGCGTGCCGAATACGGCTCGGTCACGAGCACTGGAACGGATTCATGAGGTCCTCCGCGCGATGACGACCCGGCGGGAGGTGCTGGCGGCGCTCGCCGCGGCGACGACGCTCCGCGTGTCGACGGGCCGCGCCGCGCCGCGCACCGCGATACCGAAAGGCTTTCTGTGGGGTGCGGCGATCTCGGCGCATCAAAGCGAGGGCAACGACGTCAATTCCGATAGCTGGCTGCTCGAGCATCTGCCGGAGACGGTCTACAAGGAACCCTCGGGCGATGCGTGCGACAGCTATCACCGCTACGAGCAGGACTTCGCGATCGCGCGCGCCATCGGGCTCGGCTGCTATCGGTTCGGCATCGAGTGGGCGCGCATCGAGCCCGAGCCGGGCCGCTTTTCGCAGGCCGAGCTCGATCACTATGTGCAGGTGCTCGCATCGTGCCGCAAGCACGGTCTGCTGCCGATCGTCACGTACAACCACTTCACGGTGCCGCGCTGGTTCGCGATGCGCGGCGGGTGGGAAACGCCGGACAGCGCCGATCTCTTCGCGCGCTACTGCGAGCGCGCGACGCGCGCGCTGGGCGATCAGATCGGCATGGCATCGCCGTTCAACGAGGCGAATATCCAGCTACTCATCAAAGTGCTGCGGATCGGCGCCACGCCCGAATATCGCGCGAAGCGCGTCGCGATGATCGCCGCGGCGGCGCGTGCGACGAGCTCACCGCAGTTCTCATCGATCCTGTTCGCCGATCCCGATCGGATCGACGCTCATCTGCTCGAAGCGCACGCTCGAGCGTACCTCGCGATCAAGGCAGGGCCGGGCGATTTTCCCGTCGGCGTCACGCTGACGACGCAGGCGATCGAGGGCGTCGGCGAGGACAGCATCGCGCCCGAGATGGAGAAGATGCTGTACGGCAACTGGTGGGACGCGGTGAACGCGAGCGACTTCGTGGGCGTACAGGCATACACGCGCTTTCGCATCGACTCGAAGAGCATCGTGCCGCCACCGCCCGGCGCGGAGCTGACCGCGGCGGGCTACGAATACTATCCGCAGGCGCTCGGCGCCATGATCCGCCTGGCCGCAAGCAAGACGCGCAAGCCGATCTACGTCACCGAAAGCGGAATCGCCACCGACGATGACACGCGTCGCATCGCGTGGCTCGACGCCTGCGTCGCGGAGGTGGAAGCCTGCCTGCGCGAGGGCATCGACGTGCGGAGCTACATCTACTGGTCGCTGCTCGACAACTTCGAATGGACGCAAGGCTACGGCCAGCACTTCGGATTGGTCGCCGTCGATCGCAACACGTTCGCGCGCACGCCGAAGCCCAGCGCCCGGCACTTCGCGCGGCTGATTCGTGGTGAGCGCTTCGGAGAGGCACGATGAGCAGTGTGCTCGCGAAACTGTTCGATCTCACCGGGCGCGTCGCGCTCGTCACCGGTGGATCGCGCGGGCTCGGTCTGCAGATCGCGCGGGCGCTGGGCGAGTACGGCGCCGCGCTCGCGCTCGTCGCACGGAAGAAGCCGGATCTCGACGCGGCGGTCGAGGAGCTTCAGGCCGCAGGTCGTAGCGCGGCGGGCTTCGTTGCCGATCTCGGCACGCCGCAAGCCGCATCGGAGCTGACGGCGCGCGTCATGGAGCGCTTCGGCAGGATCGACGTGCTGGTGAACAACGCGGGTACGGCCTGGGGCGCGCCCGCGGAGGACTATCCTCTCGAGGGCTGGAACAAGGTCATCGATCTTGGCGTGACCGGGCTCTTTATGCTCACGCAGGCCGTGGCGCGCAGCGCGTTCCTGAAGCAAGGAAAAGGTGTCGTCATCAACGTGGCCTCGATCGAGGGGTTGCTGGGCCATCATCCCGATCGGCCGGGCACGATTGCGTACAACACGGCGAAGGGCGCGGTCATCAACATGACGCGCGCGCTCGCGGCGGAGTGGGGGCCGCGCAATATCCGCGTCAATGCGCTCGCGCCGGGCTACTTCCCGTCGAAGATGACGCGCGCCACGCTCGAAGCGCACGGCGCGGACATCCTGCGGCAGACACCGCTCGGCAAGCTGGGGGGCGCAACGGACCTCATGGGTCCGGCGTTGCTTCTCGCCTCGGATGCCGGCGGCCACATCACCGGACAGACGATCGTCGTCGACGGCGGCGCCACGATCATCTGACGCGGTGAATCACCGCACCTTGCGCAGCTCGAGCGCGCTGCGCCTCTGCAGCTCCGACAGCAATGTGTCGATTGCCCAAAGCGTCGCGTCGCCGGCGGCTTCGGCGGTGAGGTCCCATTGCTCGCGCAAGGACGCCCACGCATACGCGCTGTGCAATAGCTGCAGCACCGCCGCGACCCGAACCTTGTGTGCGGGCCGGGCGTGCGGAGCCACCTCGTCGGCTATCGCGAGAAATGCGCTGCGTATTCTTTCATTCGAGGCGGCACGCATCGCGCGGCCCGCGGGCGTCGCGATGCTGGCCATCGTCTGCGACGCCATCGCCTCGAAGGTGCGGAACAGCTCGCATTGCTGCATCCGCAGTTCCTGCTGACTGTTCGGCATGCCGAAGGCGGTGCCCATCTCCCGATCGAGCTGCTCCCACAGCCCGCGGTGCAGCTCCTTGCGGGTTGGAAAGTAGCGGTAGACGGTCATCTCCGCGACGCCCGCGCGCTGCGCGACGGCTTTGAAGGTGATGAGCTCGGGCGGCGTGTTCTCCCGGAACAGCTCGGCCGCGGCCCGCTGGATGCGTTCGCGGGTGCGCTCGGTTTTCGCCGGTCGCGGTCCGCTCACGTGAAGCCTCGGTCAATGCGAATCGCGCGGCACATCCGTACCGCTGCCGCCGACGAGCAGATCGAGATCCGCGCCGAGGTGGGCCTGCTGAACGTGATCCACGTACAGCTTGTACCAGCCGCGCGTGGGCGCGGGCACTGCGGTCCAGCTTGCTCTGCGCTTCGCCAGCTCGGCATCGCTGACATCGAGATGCAGCCGGCGCGCCGGGACATCGAGCTCGATCATGTCTCCCGTCTTCACCAGCGCGAGCGTTCCACCGGCCGCCGCTTCCGGCGAGACGTGCAGCACGACGGTCCCGTACGCCGTCCCGCTCATGCGCGCATCCGAGATGCGCACCATGTCGGTGATTCCCTTGCGCAGCACCTTCGGCGGCAAGGGCATGTTTCCGACTTCTGCCATGCCCGGGTAGCCGCGCGGCCCGCAGTTCTTCAACACCATGATGCAGTGCTCGTCGATGTCGAGGCTCTCGTCGCCGATGCGCTCCTTGAAGTCCTCGATCGATTCGAACACGACGGCGCGGCCGCGATGCTGCAAGAGGTGCGGCGAGGCGGCGGAGGGCTTGATCACCGCGCCGTTCACCGCGAGATTGCCGCGCAGCACCGCAATGCCGGCCGCCGGCTTGAACGGCTGCGAGAACGGCCGCACGACCTCACGATTCCAGCACGGCGCATCCTCGATGTTCGCGCCGATGCTCTTGCCGGTGACGGTCAGCGCATCCGTGTGCAGCAGGTGCGCGATCTCCTTCATGACGGCCGGCAGGCCGCCGGCGTAGTAGAAGTCCTCCATCAGGTACTGTCCGGAGGGCTGCAGGTTGACCAGACAGGGCAGCATCGAGCCGAGGCGATCCCAATCATCGAGCTCGAGCTTCACGCCGATGCGGCCCGCGATCGCGAGGAGGTGGATCACGGCGTTGGTCGAGCCGCCGATCGCGGCATTCACCTTGATGGCGTTCTCGAACGCCTCGCGCGTGAGAATCTTCGAGAGCCGCAGATCCTCGTGCACCATCTCGACGATGCGCCGCCCGGTGAGCTGCGCTTGACGCGCGCGCCGCGCATCGACCGCCGGAATGGCGGCATTGCCCGGCAGCGCGACGCCGAGCGCTTCCACCATGCTGGCCATGGTCGAAGCGGTGCCCATCGTCATGCAATGGCCCTTCGAGCGATGCATGCACGATTCGGCGGCGCTGAACTCTTCGGGCGTCATCCTGCCGGCGCGCACCTCCTCGGACATCTTCCACACCGAAGTGCCGGAGCCCAGATCGCGCCCCTGGAACTTGCCGCTCAACATCGGTCCACCGGAGAGCCCGATCGTCGGCAGATCGCAGCTCGCCGCGCCCATGAGCAGCGCCGGCGTCGTCTTGTCGCAGCCCATGAGCAGCACCACGCCGTCGATCGGATTGCCGCGAATCGACTCCTCGACATCCATGCTGGCGAGATTGCGGAACAGCATCGCGGTCGGCCGGAGCTGCGTCTCCCCGAGCGACATGACCGGAAATTCGAGCGGGAAGCCGCCGGCTTCGTAGACGCCGCGCTTCACGAGCTCCGCGAGCTCGCGAAAGTGCGCGTTGCAGGGCGTGAGCTCGGACCAGGTGTTGCAGATGCCGATGACCGGGCGGCCGTCGAACAGATCGTCGGGATAGCCTTGCCCCTTCATCCAGCTACGGTGCATGAAGCCGTCGCGGTCGGCCTTGCCGAACCATTCGTGGCTGCGCAACCGTCGCTTTTTCTTGGAATCCATGGATGCCCTGCGAGCGTTCCTCTCGATGGCGGCATCCTACTCGGCGCCTCGCGGGCCGAATAATGACAATCTTCCCGCGAGCTATAACCAGATTCGTATGGATCAGGCGCGCAGGCTCGCGCGCGCGGATCGCGGCTCGCTCGGCGCGCCGGGCATGTAGTCGTACGTGCTGCGCGCCGCGCTCTGCAATGCGCGCAGCACTACTTTAGCGGCGGGCGAGAGCAGCCAGTCCTTGCGCAGGATGATGCCGAACGCATCCATCGTGCACGACAGCTTGATCGGCAGGATCGCCAGCATTCCGTAGGACGCGTAGTAGCGCGCCACCTCGGTCGGAATCACGGCGATGAAGTCGCTCTCCTGCAGCATCTTCGTCATGAAGAGGATCGAGGAGGTCTCGATGAGCTGCGGCGGAACGCTGTGCCCCGCCTCCTGGAACATCAGCTCGAAACGATGGCGCAGCACGCTGCCCACCGGCGGCACGATCCACGGCGCGTCTTCGAGATGCCGCAACGTCAGTGACGGGTCGCTGAGCAACGGATGATTCGGGCGTGCGACGGCACACACGGGCTCGTCGGCGAGCCGCTCGTACGCGAGATTCGTCTTGTCGTGCGTCTCGGAGAGCCGGCCGACCATGATGTCGAGCTTGCTCTGCACGAGGCGTTCGAGCAGCACATCGCTCGATTCGACGACGAGCTGCACGCGCAGATTGGGTTGCTCGCGCGCGACGATGGCCACCGCCTGCGGCAAGAGGCTGAGCGCGGGGCCGGTGATCGCGCCGACGGTCACCTCGCCGAAGCGCCCCGTCTTCAGCGCTTCGAGCTCGCTGCCCGCCTGCGCGAGGTTCGAGAGCGCCATGCGCGCGTGGCGGATCATCGCCTCACCGTACCATGTGGGCCGCATGCCGCGCGGCAGCCGCTCGAAGAGCGTCACGCCGAGCGCATCCTCGAGGTCCTTCAGCAGCTTCGACGCGGCCGGCTGCGACACCCTCAGGATTTCGGCGGCCCGATGGATGTTGCCTTCGTCGCCGATCGCGATCAGCAGCATGAGTTGCCGGGTCTTGATCCGAGCGCGCAGAAACCACGGAGGCGTGCTGGCAGGCATGAGGACCCCCTTCCTCGTCGCTATAGCAATCAGTATATCGATCCGCGGCGATTTTGAATTTGTTCTATATCGCTCGCGCCGTCACAATTCAAACGGCGCGCGCAGCGGCCGTGGTGTCGAACGAACGACGGGGGGTTCCATTGAGAGTTCTGTCCGTGCTCGCCCTCATTGGCGCGCTCGCATGCAGCGCTTTTGTGAGCGGCTGTCACAAGGGCGGCGCCGACAGCGGCCGGCCCCACGAGATTGTCCTGGGATTCAGTCAGATCGGCGCGGAAAGCGAGTGGCGCACGGCGAACACGCAATCGATCCGCACTGCGGCCGCGGAGGCGGGCATCCGGCTGAAGTTCTCGGATGCGCAGCAGAAGCAGGAAAACCAGATCAAGGCGTTGCGCTCGTTCATCGCCCAGCGCGTGGATGTCATCGCGTTCTCGCCGGTGGTCGAGACGGGCTGGGAAACCGTGTTGCGCGAGGCGAAGGCCGCGGGCATCCCCGTGATCGTCACCGACCGCGCCGTCGACGTGAGCGACGATTCGCTGTACGTCACCGTCATGGGCTCGGATTTCGTGGAGGAAGGGCGTAAAGCCGGGCGCTGGCTGCTCGAGCACACCCGGGATCGACCGGGCGACATCAACATCGTCGAGCTCCAGGGCACGGTCGGCTCCGCGCCCGCGAACGATCGCAAGCGCGGCTTCCAGGAGGTGATCGCCACCGATCCGCGCTACAAGATCATCCGCTCGCAGACCGGGGATTTCACGCGGGCCCGCGGCAAGGAAGTGATGGAGGCGTTCCTGAAAGCGGAGGGCAAGCGCATCAACGTGCTCTTCTCGCACAACGACGACATGGCGATCGGCGCCATTCAGGCGATCGAAGAGGCGGGCCTCGCGCCGGGCAAGGACATCCTGATCGTCTCGATCGACGCGGTGAAGGGCGCGTTCGAGGCGATGATGGCTGGCAAGTTGAACGTGACGGTCGAGTGTAGCCCGCTGCTCGGGCCGCAGCTCATGGCGGCGGTGAAAGACGTGGTGGCGGGCAAGCCGCTGCCGAAGCGCATCGTGACGCAGGAGGGGATCTTTCCGATGGAGACGGCGCGCGAGGTATTTCCCAGCCGCAAGTACTGAGCATGGCGCCCGAAGCGGAGTGCGTACTCTCGGCGCGCGGCATCTCCCGCACGTTTCCCGGCGTGCGCGCGCTCGCCGATGTCGAGCTGCACCTGCGCGCCGGAGAAATCCACGCGCTGATGGGCCAGAACGGCGCCGGCAAGTCGACGCTGATCAAGGTGCTGACCGGCGTGTGCGCGCCCGATGCCGGGCGCATCGAGCTCGATGGCCGGCGGATTCGGCCCGCTTCGCCGCTGCATGCGCAGCAGCTCGGCATCAGCACCGTGTATCAGGAAGTGAACCTCTGCCCGAATCTCACGGTGGCCGAGAACATCTTCGCCGGGCGCTACCCGCGGCACCCATGGTGGCGCGGTGGCGGCATCGACTGGAGGTGCGTTGAGCGTGAGGCGCGCCGCCTGCTCGCGGCGCTGCAGATCGACATCGACGTCAAGCGCGTGCTGTCGTCGTATCCGGTCGCGATCCAGCAGATGGTCGCCATCGCTCGCGCGACGAGTGTGGCGGCTCGCGTGCTGATCCTCGACGAGCCCACGTCCAGCCTCGATGCGGACGAAGTGCGGCAACTCTTCGCGGTGCTGGATAGGCTGCGCCGGCAAGGCATGGCCATCCTATTCGTCACGCATTTTCTCGAGCAGGTGTACGCCATCTCCGACCGGATCACGGTGCTGCGTAACGGCGGCTTCGTCGGCGAGTACCGCACGTCCGAGCTCAGTCGCGAAGCACTGATCGCCGCCATGATCGGTGGCGCCATCGCACCCGCGACGCCTGCGAACGAGCCGCGCGAATCGTCGGACGAGGTGCGCTCCGCTCCTGTTCTGCAGGCGCAGGGCATCGCGCGCAAAGGTCAGCTTCACGCGACCGATATCGCGGTCGAGGCTGGTGAGGTCGTCGGCATTGCGGGGCTTCTCGGATCGGGACGCACGGAGCTGGCGCGTCTGCTGTTCGGGCTCGATGCGCCGGACAGCGGCGCCATCCTCGTCGCCGGCCAGCCTGCCGCGTTTCACGGACCTGCGGACGCGATCGCGCGCGGTCTCGCACTGTGCCCGGAGGAGCGGAAGACCCAAGGGCTCATCGCGGATCTCTCCGTGCGGGAGAACATCGTGCTCGCGCTGCAGGCGCGCGCCGGGCTCGTGCCCTATCTCTCGCGCGAAAAGCAGGAAGAGATCGCCGAGCGCTTCATCGCCGCGCTGGGAATCAAGAGCGCGAGCGTCGAGACGCCCGTCGGCCAGCTCTCCGGGGGCAATCAGCAGAAGGTGCTGCTCGCGCGCTGGCTCGCAACCCAGCCGCGGGTGCTCATCCTCGATGAGCCCACGCGCGGCATCGACATCGCGGCCAAGCAGGAAATCATGAACGAGATCGTCGCGCTCGCGCGCGGCGGCATGGCGGTCCTCTTCATTTCGGCGGAAATCGAAGAGGTGGTGCGCCTTGCGGATCGGATCGTCGTGATGCGCGACCGCCGCAAGGCGGGCGAGCTGCCGGGCGGCTGCGGCGAGCACGCGGTGTACGAAGTGATCGCGCGACACTGATGCGAGGCGAGAGGACCGAACGCGAGCCGGGTCAGCGGGCGCGGTGGAGCGCGCAGCCGCTCTTCTGGCCGGCCGTCACGCTCGCGGCGCTGCTCGCGATCAGCGCACTCGTGAATCCGAGCTTTCTGCGCCTCGAGTGGGTCGACGGCCATCTGCAAGGCAGCCTGATCGATGTCGTGAATCGCGCGGCACCGCTCATGCTCGTGTCGGTCGGCATGACGCTCGTCATCGCCATCCGCGGGCTCGACATTTCGGTGGGCGCGGTGCTCGCGATCTCGGCGGCGGTCGCAGCGGTGCTGATCGGCGGCTCGCTCGATGCCGGCACGGCGGTGCAGACGAGCCGGTTCCCCATGAGCGTTGCCATCGCCGGCGCGCTCGGCGTGGCGATGCTCTGCGGGCTGTGGAACGGGCTCCTCGTGGTGAAGACGGGCATGCAGCCGATCGTCGCGACGCTCATCCTGATGGTGGCGGGCCGGGGCATCGCGCAGCTCATCACCGACGGTCGCATCGTCACGCTGTACTACTCGCCGTATTTCTACATCGGCAATGGATTCCTCCTGGGATTGCCGTTCGCGTTCTGCTGCGCGGCGCTCGTTGCGCTCGCCGTGCACGTCGCGCTCACGCGGACGGCGCTCGGCCTGTTCATTCGCAGTATCGGCAGCAATCCGGTGGCGGCGCGCGTGGCAGGCGTGCGCGCGCCGCTGATCACCGTGGCGCTCTACGTTTTCTCCGCGCTCACCGCCGGGGTGGCCGGGCTGATCATCAGCTCGAACGTGAAGAGCGCGGACGGCAACAACGCGGGCCTGTTCATGGAGCTCGATGCGATCCTCGCCGTCGCGCTCGGCGGAACGCCGTTGACGGGTGGCCGCTTCAGCCTCGCCGGGACGCTCATCGGGGCGCTCATCCTGCAGACGCTGACCTCGATGATCTACGCGAGCGGCGTGCCCCCCGAAGTGAACATGGTCGTGAAGGCGGCCTTGGTGTTCGCAGTGATGCTGCTGCAGTCGCCGGAATTCCGGGCCCTGGTGCGCCGAGTGGCGTTTCGACGCGACGCGGAGAGCGCATGAGCGTGGAGGCCACCTCGACGCGCTCCCGTTCGGACGCTCGGCCGCGGCGCCCCCTGCCGCGCATCGATCCGCGGTACGTGCCGCTCGCCGCGACGATCTCGCTGTTCCTCGCCATGGCGGCCGCCGGATCGGTGCTCTACGACGGCTTCTTCGCGCCGCAGGTCTTCCTGAATCTGCTGATCGACAACGCGTTCCTGTGCATCGTCGCGGTAGGGATGACCTTCGTCATCCTCACGGGCGGCATCGATCTCTCGGTGGGCGCCGTCCTTGCGCTCACGACCATGATCTCGGCGCAACTGGTCGAGCGCAACGGTGTGAGCCCGTGGCTGGTGATGCCGCTCGTGCTGGCGATCGGCGCGCTGTTCGGCGCGGCGCAGGGCTATCTCGTGCAGCGTTTCCGGCTACAACCCTTCATCGTGACGCTTGCCGGAATGTTCTTGGCGCGCGGACTTTGTTACCTCATCAGCACCGAGTCCATCAGCATCACGCATCCCGTGTACAGCGCGATCGCTCAGGCGCGTGTGCGGCTGGGCGGCAATGCGTCGCTATCCGTCAGCGCCGTCATCGCGCTCGCGGTCGTGCTGTGTGGCATGTGGCTCGCGCATGCCACTCGCTTCGGACGCACTGTCTACGCGATCGGCGGCGGCGAGGCGTCGGCGCAGCTCATGGGACTGCCGGTGGGCGCGACAGTCATCCGCGTCTACATGCTCAGCGGATTCTGCTCGGCGCTCGGCGGCGTCGTGATGACGTTCTACATGCTCTCGGGCTATAGCCTGCACGCCCTCGGCCTGGAGCTCGACGCCATCGCCGCGGTCGTCATCGGCGGGACGCTGCTGACGGGCGGCTTCGGCTACGTGATCGGGACGCTCTTCGGCGTGCTGATCCTCGGGATCATTCAGACGCTGATCGTGTTCGACGGAACACTGAGCTCGTGGTGGACGCGCATCGCGGTGGGGGTGCTGCTGTTCGCGTTCTGCCTGCTGCAGCGTTTGTTCGAAGCTCGGCGCTCCTGAAGCCGCGTCCCATCGTCGGCGCGTCAATCGAGGACGATGACGAAACCGCCGCGTCCTTCCATCTTCACGACCGTGCGCTTCTCGGCGCCGAGCTCGATCCGCTCGCTGCGGAACGAGAGATTGCCGCCGCCCCCGTCGGTGATGAGCGTGCCGCTTCCGCGCAGGCCCAGCTCCGCGAGCGGCAGCGCGAGCGTTCTCGCGCCGCGTCCCGCATTGATGCCCGCGACATACCAGCGGTCGTTGCCGCGACGCGCGATCACGACGTATTCACCGGGAAAGCCATCCACGAATCGCACGTCGTCCCAGACGCTGGGCACGTTGCGGACAAACTCGCGCACGTAGCCGGGCGCCTTGGCCATGCCTTCGGGAATCTCGGCGTAGTGCTGGATTCCCGAGGTGAAGAGGACGGAGAGCGCCAGCTCGAACGCACTGCTCGTGCGCCGCTCGATCCGCGGGATGCGGTCGAGGACCAGCGGCGTGAAGTCCATCGGATCGAACACGTTGCGCGCGAAGGGCAGCATGGCGGCGTGCGTCGGCTCGTCTTCGGCGTTCTGCTGCGCGAAGGTCGCGAACTCGAGCCCGCGCACTGCTTCCATCGTCATGAGGAATGGATAAGTGCGCTGCCAGCCGCGCGGCAGCGTCGCGCCGTGGAAATTCATCACGAACCCGTACGGCGCGGCGTCGTCGAGAATGTCCCGGTAGTAGTCGATGACGGATTGCCCGTCGCCGCCGAAGAAATCGATCTTGAGCCCCGCGACCCCGATCGCTTTCAGCCGTTCGAACTCGCGCACGCGGCTCGCGTGCGTCAGCATCCGGTCGCGTGGCGTCTGCGGCGTGAAGTTCCAATCGCCTGCGGAGTTGTACCAGACGAGAATGCGCACACCCTTGCTCTTCGCGTATGCGACCAACTCCGCGAGCTTGTCGTAGCCGATCTGCTGGTCCCATAGCGCGTCGACCAGCGTATAGCGCCAGCCCATCTCGGCGGCATAGTCGACGAACCTCTTCTGCACCTCGAAGGTCGTGTGACCGTCGCCGAGGAGCGGCCAGCTCCACGATGCTTTTCCGGGAGCATCGCGGGCCACCGCCGCGTTCGGCGCGGGCTTGTCCGCGAGATCGGTGCCGAGCGTCGACTCGACGATCGTTCGCAACGTGCCGAGGACGACGAAGCGCCACGGCGTGAGCCATGGCAGCGTCGACTCCGGATTCACCGGGCCGGCGCCGATGCGCTCCAGCGGATCCGGAAAGCTCACGGTGTATTCCGTGCTGAGCCAGGTCGAGCGCAGCCGCGTGCCGCAGTAGTTGCGAGGCAGCGAGCCCTCGCTGACGAGCAGCCACACTTCGCCCGACTTGAACAGCGCGGGATACGCCCAGCCCGCGCCGGTGGGCGAGGGCGTGCCGACGGGAATGTCTTTCTCGTACAGCTCTTCGTACGCGGGATTCGAGCCCTTGAACCCCGTCTTCGCCGCGGACATCGGCTGCAGCCAGGCGTGCGTGCCCGGGAGAAAGCGGTACGACGAGGCTTCCGCGGTGAGTCTGTGCACGGTGGCAGAAGTACGCGGGAAGCGATAGCGGAAGGCGACGCCGTCGTTCGAGACCTGGAAGATCACTTCGAAGGTCTCGCCGCTCGCGCTCTTCAGCTCGACGACGCGACGGTTCGCCACATAGTGATTCAGGCGGCGTTTACTCGTCAGAAGCTCGTAGTCGTCGGTGACTCGTGTGACCGGCGACTCCTGCACGAGCGCGAGATTCCTGGAGAAATCCGCATCGTCGCGTACGAGTCCCAAGCGCGAGGCGAGTAGTGCAGGTCTGCCGTCGAGCTGGACTTCGTAATGAGGTCGGCCCTCGCCGTCGATGCCAAACCGTACCTCGATGCGCTGGTCGGGGCTGCTGAGCAGCGAATGGCTCTTGACTTCGGCCGCTCGAGAAGTCGCCAACGCGAGCAATGCGAGAACGGCGAGGACCAGCGCGTGCACGCTTACGCTTTCCATGGGTGTTCGAGTGCAGGCCGTCGAGCACGTCGCGACGCGCAGCCAGGGGGTCCAGCAACGCGCGGTGCGCGAAGCGCTCGGCGGCCTGCAAAAACCTCCTCTGGCCGGTCGACACGTAGACGTCGGCCAGCACTTCGCTCATCCCACCGTGTTCCCGATCCAGCATCTTCTGCAGCGCTGTGTCCGGAACCGCGCGCGAAGCGGCCACGGTCCACTCTGCGAGTCTTCCAAGCAAGTCGAGCGCGGCTTTGCTCGCCACGTGCTCGTGCAACACCAACCGCCGACGCGCTCAATCCCTGTAACAGCTCTCGACGCGTGGTGCGCATGAGTCGCAACGCTATTGAAGCGCCAGGACCACCACCGACTTCGAGGGTAGCTCGACGGTGAGCTTGCCCTTGCTCACCTTCGCGCCATTGAAGCTCACGGGCTTCACGGCATCGGGCTTCTCGAACGTGTTGATGGCGTTGATGGTGCTCGCGGTGAGAATTCTTCCCGTTGCGCCGTGCGCCTGCATGCCGGCGATCTGCAGGCTCAGTCTCACGGCGTTCTTCGGATCGAGATTGGTCAACGCCACGTACACGGTGCCGTCCTTGGCGCGCGCGGCCGATGCGTGCACGGTGGGCACGTCATAGCCGCCGTACCGATAACGGGGTGCGGAAATCTCGAGCGGCAGGTGCGTCGCGTCCTTGAACGGCTTGTACATCTCGAACGCGTAGTACGTCGGCGTGAGCACCATCTTGTCGTCGCGCGTCAGGATCATCGCCTGCAACACGTTCACCATCTGCGCGATGTTGGCCATCTTCACGCGGTCGGTGTGCTCGCTGAAGATGTTGAAGTGCAGCGCGGCGACGAGCGCATCGCGCAGGCTGTTCTGCTGGTGCAGGAAGCCTGGGTTGAAACCGGGCAGGCTCGTGTACCAGGTGCCCCACTCGTCGACCATCAAGCCAATCTTCTTCTCGGGATCGTACTTGTCCATCACCGCGCTGTGCTTGGTGATGATCTCGTCCATGTAGAGCGCTTTCGAAAGCGTCTCGATCCACTGCGCCTCGTCGAAATCGGTCGACGAGCGCTTCTCGTTCCAGGTCGGGCCGGGCGAGGTGTAGTAGTGGATGGAGAGGCCGTCGACGAGCTTGCCCGTCTCGCGCATGAACACGTCGGTCCAGTGATAGTCGTCGACGTTCGCGCCCGCGGCGATCTTCATCGTGTGCGCGCCGCGCGGGATTTTCGCGAACGTCGCATAGCGGCGCACCACGTCGGCGGCATATTCCGCGCGCATGTTGCCGCCGCAGCCCCAGAGCTCGTTGCCGATGCCGAAGAACGCCAGCTTCCACGGCTTCTCGCGGCCGTTGCGGCGCCGCTCATTCGCGAGCGTCGAGCGCGTGTCCGAGGTCATGTACTCGAGCCACTGCGCCATCTCTTCGGGCGTGCCGTTGCCGACGTTGCCGGACACGTAGGCATCGGCGTCGATCAGCTCGGCGAAGTTCATGAACTCGTGCGTGCCGAACGCATTGGTCTCTTCGACGCCGCCCCAGTGCGTGTTCACGCGGACCGGGCGCTGGTCGCGCGGGCCGACGCCCTCGCGCCAGTGGTACTCGTCGGCGAAGCAGCCGCCCGGCCAGCGCACGACCGGCACCTCGAGTCGCTTCAGCGCCGCGACCACATCGTTACGATAGCCGTGCGTGTTGGGAATCTTCGAGTCCTCGCCGACCCAGATGCCGCCATAAATGCCGAAGCCGAGGTGCTCGGCGAACTGGCCGAAGATGTAGCGGCTGATGAGCGGGCCCGGCCGATCGGCGTGCAGCGTTCCCTGGGCATCGAGAGTGGCGGCGTGTGCCGCGGCGGCGGCGAGGGTGAGCGCAAGGGCAACCCAACGTGTGAGCAGTGTTTTCATCAGTGCAGAATAGAAAGCCTCCCGGGCGTATTTCCAATAACAAGAAGCCGGCGAGGGATATGGAATAGCGTATGAATCGCGCGGCCGCGCGGCACGTGTTCACGTGGCGAGCGCCGCTGCCAAGTCGATAGAAGAACTGCTCGAAGCAATATCAATTTTGAGATTGGCGCCTGCGCCAGAGGGGTCGCTAGTATCGTGAAAAGAAATGGTACCGGTAACATTTTTGACCGAAGGTACCGGGCAGACGAGTCGAATCACGCATCCGAAGGGGGAGATCATGCAGAACGATGCGACCAAGAACGCGCTCGCCGGCGCATCCAGCCTGCTGGCGCTGGCCGTTACGGCGCCGGCAACCGCGCAGTCGACGGGCGACGACTCGGACGGCAGCGAGCTGAAAGAGGTGATCGTCACCGGTATTCGCGGGTCGCTCCAGCGCAACCTCGACATGAAGCGCGACGCCGTCGGCGTCGTGGACGTGATCTCCTCCGAGGACATCGGCAAGTTTCCGGATTCCAACGTCGCGGCCTCCCTGCAGCGCGTGCCCGGCGTGTCGATTCAGCGCAACGGCCAGCGCGGCGAGCCGACCGGCATCACGGTGCGCGGCTTCGGCGGCGACTTCAACGAGACGCTCTATGACGGGCGCCGCATCTCCACGGCCGCTGGCGGGCGCGCGGTCGACTTCAGCACGGTCGGCGCGGATTTCGTCGGCGCGCTGCACGTGATGAAGACGCCGGACATCACGCTCTCCAGCAGCTCGATCGGCGCGACGATCAACGTCGAATATCCGAAGCCGCTGGATAACCCGGGCCTGCGCATGGTCGCGAGCGCCGCGGCCACGCGCCAGGACGAGGCGAACGACACCAAGCCGACCGTCGGCATGCTCTTCAGCGACACGTTCGCGGACGACACACTCGGCATCCTCGTCGACGGCATCTACACCGATCACAGCACGACCAGCAATCGCGTCTTCGTCTCGGGCTGGGAAGGCGGCATGTTCGCGCCCTGCCAGCTCACCCCGACGTGCACAGCGGCCGAGCTCGGCCCGAACGCGAGCAAGCCGCTCGTCGGCTGGTGGCAGCAGCAGTACGGCGCCGAGCAGAGCGCGGTCTCGGACAAGCGCATCGACGGACGCATCGCCTTTCAGTGGCGACCGTCCGACCAGCTGCTCCTCACGGTCGACGACAACTATTCGCGTCAGGCCATTCAGACCGACACGTACGGCTTCGCCCTGTGGTTCGGCATAAACGATCTGCGCAGCGTCTCGCTGGACGACAACGGCACGGTGGTCGACTTCCGCCAGGCCGCGACGCCGATGGACTTGAACGCCACCATCGCCGATCAGGTGCGCAAGACGAACCAGACCGGCGTCAACCTGAAGTACGACCTCTCGGACCGCCTGAGCCTCGATATCGACGCCTCGTATGCGAAGAGCTGGCAGAACCCGAACGGCGAGCAGTCGGACAGCGGCGATATCGGCTACGGCGGGGCACTGGGCTGCAACCTGGGCGTGCGCGTCACCGGCGACAGCTCGGACCACTTCCCCGAGCTGACCGACTTCGGACCGGGGTGCGACGAGTCGCGTGTGCTCGATCCTTCAGTCATCGGCTCGCACGTGCTCGTGCGCACGCGGCAGGAGAACACGGACACCCTGAAGCAAGGCCGCTTCAGCGTGCGCTGGGCGCAGGACGATCTCACGCTCGATCTCGGCACGTCCTATGTCGAGGACAACTTCACTCTGCAGAACAGCAACACCTTCGCGAACAACTTCTGGCAGGCGTTCGCGGGTTACGGCGCGCCGTCGGGCCGCTCGGCGGGCCTGGTCGTGCCCGCGAGCGTGTATGGGGGCACGATCGGCACGTCGGGCTTCATCCCGGGATTTTCGGGCGGCGGGTCCATACCGGGCGCGCTGCAGAAATACGACCCGCGCGCGCTCTACGCCTTTCTCCAGGGGCTCGGCGATCCGTGGGCCCAGCAGATCGACGGCTTCAACTATCCCGGCCCGAATCCCAATCCGACGAACCTGATCCCGACGCTCGCGAACTCGCTGTCTCGATGCGTGCCCGGCGGCGATCACCCCGCGCTCTGCGACTACCACGGCTCGCTGGATCTCGCGCTCGATCCCGGAAGCGTGCAGGACATCACGGAGAAGACCTGGTCGGTGTTCGTGCGCGCCGGCTTCCAGACCAACATCAACGATATGCCGTTCCACCTGAGCGCGGGCATCCGCGACGAGCGGACGAACGTCTCTTCATCCGGCGTCGGCCGGCTGCCGATACTGCTGACGGTGAACCCGGCGGACCCGACGCTGCTCACGACGACCTTCTCGGACTCGCAGCCCATCACGACGAAGAGCAGCTACAACTTCCTGCTGCCCAGCCTCGACATGAAGCTCGAGGTCACGGACAAGGTGCATCTGCGCTTCGATGCCTCGCGGACCCTGACGCGGCCGGCGATCAACTTCCTGACGCCGGTGCTGAACGTCGGCTCGCTGCCGCGCATCGGCGCGCTCACGGCGACCGGCGGCAATCCGAAGCTGAAGCCCTATCTCTCGGACAACTTCGATTTCGCGGTCGAGTGGTACTACCAGCCGAACTCGTACGCGGCGATCGACGCCTTCACCAAGGACGTCTCGAACTTCATCGTGCAGGGCACGCAGCGCCAGACGATCAACAACGTGATCGATCCGAGCACGGGTCAGCCGGCGATCTACACGGTGTCGCAGCGGGTGAACGGTCCGGACGCGCGCATCCACGGCTTCGAGCTCGCGTGGCAGCACGTCTTCGGCGACACCGGCTTCGGCTTCAACGCCAATGCCACGATCGTCGACACCAACAAGCCCTACGATCGCCACGACATCTCGCAGAGCGGCTTCGCCGTGACGGGTCTCGCGGACTCGGCCAACTTCATCGGGTTCTACGACAAGAACGGCTTCGAGGTGCGCGTTGCCGCCAACTGGCGCGACGACTACCTGCTGCAGTTCGGGCAGAACCAGAACAACTCGGCCTTCGGCGCGGAGCCGACGTACGTGAACTCGAGCCTGCAGATCGACTTCAGCACGAGCTATCAGTTCACGCGTGAGCTGAACGTGTTCTTCGAGGTGCTGAACGTCACGAACGACACGATGAGCACGCACGGCCGCTTCGACAATCAGATGCTCGACGTCTTCTCGTACGGGCGGCGCTACGCGCTGGGAGCACGCTACAAGCTGTAATCCGGTGGTCCGGCCCGTCCGAAAAATCGTCGTCGTAGGTGGCGGCACCGCCGGCTGGCTGACGGCCGGCGTGATCGCCGCGAAGCACCGCCACCGCATGCCCGCGGGGTT
Source organism: Steroidobacteraceae bacterium (assembly GCA_035548535.1). GTDB lineage: Bacteria > Pseudomonadota > Gammaproteobacteria > Steroidobacterales > Steroidobacteraceae > JADGHX01. The sequence continues at coordinate 4,264 of DASZSS010000280.1, read as the reverse complement.
CAGCGTGACCCTCGTCGAGTCGCCGAACGTGCCCATCATCGGCGTCGGCGAGGGCACGTGGCCGACGCTGCGGACCACGCTTGCGCGCATCGGCGTCTCGGAAACGGAGTTCATTCGCCGGTGCGACGTCGCGTTCAAGCAGGGCGCGCGCTTCGCGCGCTGGACCACGGGCGCGGACGACGACTCGTACTATCACCCGCTGATGTATCCGCAGAGCTTCTCGCAGCTCAACCTCGCTCCGCACTGGCTCGCGGAGAACAGCGGCCGCAGCTTCTGTGACGCGGTGTGCCCGCAAGGGCGGATCTGCGACGACGGCCTTGCGCCGAAGACCATCGCGACGGCGGAATTCGATGCGATCGCGAACTACGCGTATCACCTCGACGCCGGCAAGTTCGCGGCCTTCCTCCAGCGGCACTGCTGCGAGAAGCTGGGCGTGCGGCACGTGCTGGCCGACGTGCGCTCGACGAATCTCACCGAAGACGGCGACGTGCGCAGCCTCGACACGCTTCAGGCGGGTGAGATCGAAGGCGATCTGTTCGTCGACTGCACGGGCTTCAAGGCTCTGCTCATCGGCGAGACGTATGGCGTGCCTTTCAAGGAATGCGGTGATGTGCTCTTCTGCGACCGGGCGCTCGCCGTGCAGGTGCCGTACGAGAGTGAGACGACGCCGATCCCGTCGCAGACCATTTCGACGGCGCAGTCCGCCGGTTGGATCTGGGATATCGGCTTGCCCACGCGGCGCGGCACGGGATACGTGTATTCGAGTCGGCACATCTCCGACGAGGACGCCGAGCGCGAGCTGCGGCGCTATCTCGGGCCGGCGGCCGACGGTCGCGCCGTGCGCAAGATCACGCTCCGCTGCGGCCACCGCACGACTTTCTGGACCCGCAATTGCGTGGCCGTCGGGCTATCCGCCGGGTTTCTCGAGCCGCTCGAGTCCTCGGCGATCGTGCTCATCGAGATCTCCGCCAAGCTCATCGCCGAACAGCTACCGGCCTGTCGCGAAGTCATGGACGTCATCGCCGCGCGCTTCAACGCGACGACGCACTACCGCTGGGGCCGCATCATCGACTTTCTGAAACTGCACTACGTGCTGACGAAGCGGAACGACACCGCGTTCTGGCGCGACAATCGCCTGCCCGAAACGGTGCCCGAGCGGCTGCGGGACCTGCTGCTGCTCTGGCGCTATCAGTCGCCGTGGTTCCACGACGAGTTCGACCGGATCGAGGAAGTCTTTCCGGCCGCGAGCTATCAATACGTGCTGTACGGAATGGGCTTCCGGACCGAAGTCGAGCCCGAAGCGCTCGCCGGCGACGCTGCGGCCGCCGCGCGCGCGATGCGCGAAAACGTGGCGCAGACCGAGCGCCTGCGCGTCGGGCTGCCGCGTCACCGCGATCTGATCCGCAAGATTCACGAGCAAGGGTTGCAGCCGGTATGAGCGCCGCCCCGGAGTCGCTACCCCAGTTCGAGCTGCTCGATCCGGAGAGGCATCATCGCCTGCGGCTGCGGTCAAAGAGCGACGCCGCGCCGCATTTCGTGCAGATCGTCGCCAACGAATTTGCGACCGCGGCCGCGTGCTGCCCGATCCTGTTCACGAAGGATGCCGCCCGCGGCAACTTTTACGCGGGCGCCATGTTCGGCTTCAAGCCGGGCGAGAGCTTCATCCACGAGCTCACCGCGCGCGGCGGGTTCAATCCGCTCGGCCTGCAGCGCGAAGGCTTCTACATCTCCGGCGAGCACATCGCGATCGATCGCAGCAACGCGCGCTTCAGCGAGACCGAGGGCGAGCCGCTGTTCGACGACGCGCGCCAGCCGAACAGTTGTCTACGCCAGATACAACGTGCGCTCGGCCAGCTCCAGGCCGGGATCGAAGCGACGAACGTCTTCATCCGCGCGCTCACGGACCTGAAGCTCATCGAGCCCATCGACGTCGAGCTGACATTCGGCGGTGAGCTCCTGACGCTGCAGGGACTCTACACGGTGAGCCTCGATGCCATCCGCGAGCTCGACGATGCGGCGGCGCTGCGCCTGCTGCGCGCGGGTCATCTGCAGCTCGCCTACACGATGAACGCGTCGCTCAAGCAGATTTCGGTGCTTGCGCAGCTTCGCAACCGGCTCGTTCGCAGGATCACGTCGGCGACTTGAAAGGAGAGAACGGATGTGGCGGTTGGTGCTGCTTGCCCTGCTGGCGGCGGGCGTCTGTGTCGCGGAAGAAGCGGCGGATTTTCGGCCGGCGACGACGAACGTGTGGGGCGCGGAGTATCCGCGCGTCGACGGTGCGGGGCGCGTCCAGGTGCGCATCAAAGCGCCGGATGCCGCGCACGTGCAGTTGAATTTCTGGAGCGGTCCCAAGCTCGACATGGCGAAACAGTCGGACGGGTTCTGGACCGTGACGACTGCGCCGCTCGTTCCCGGTCTGCACTACTACACCGTCATCATCGACGGCGCCGAGGTGAGCGACACGAACAGCCAGGCATTCTTCGGCGGTAGCAAGTACGCGAGCGCCGTCGAGGTGCCGGAGCCCGGCTCCACGTACTACTCCATTCAGGATGTGCCGCACGGTCAGGTGCGCGAGGTGTGGTATCCGTCGAAGGTGACGGGAGGCTGGCGGCACGCGCTCGTCTATCTCCCGCCCGGCTACGATACGCAGACGAAGACGCGCTATCCGGTCCTCTATCTGCAGCACGGCGGCGGCGAGGACGAGACCGGTTGGATCCGGCAAGGGCGCGCAAACTTCATCCTCGACAATCTCCTCGCGGCGAAGCGCGCGAAGCCGATGATCGTCGTGATGGCGTACGGCTACGCGCGGCGCGCGGGGCACGTGCCGGCCGACATGAGCTCGAAGCCGTTCGGCTCCGCGGACATGCTGAAAGCCATGCAGGAGATGGCGTCGGTGTTCGAGGATGACGTGGTCCAAGCGCTCATTCCGTACGTCGATGCCACGTTTCGCACGCTCGCCGATCGCGAGCACCGCGCCATGGCGGGCTTGTCGATGGGCGGCATGCAGACGTTCCAGATCACCTTGAATCATCTCGATCTGTTCTCGTACATCGGCGGATTCAGCGGCGCCGCGGGCGCGCTCGTGTTCGCGGATAGAAAGCTCGACCCCAAGGCCGACTACAACGGCGTGTTCGCCGATCCGGCGGCGTTTGCGAAGAAGGTCCGTGTGCTGTGGCTCGGTGTGGGCACGCACGAGCCCGAGCGAATGCGCGCGGGCCTGCTGCGGTTGCATGAGGCGCTCGACGAGGCGCACATCAAACACGTGTTCTACGAATCGCCCGGGACGGACCACGAATGGCAAACATGGCGTCGCGACCTGCAAGACTTCTTGCCGAGGCTCTTCTGAAGCGAGTGATGGGCGCGGCTGTGCTCTGCATGGCCGCGATGGCGGCCACCGCGTCGAGCGCGCCCGAGGAAGCGGATAAGCGTGCCGCCGCGCTCGTCGCCCAACTGACGCTGGACGAGAAGCTCGAGCAGCTACTGAACGTGGCTCCGGCCATTCCGCGGCTCGGCAGTCCGGCCTACAACTGGTGGACCGAGTCGCTGCACGGTGCGATCGGCGCGGTGCCGACCACGAACTTTCCCGAGCCCATCGGCCTCGCGGCGACCTTCGATGAGCCGCTGTTGCACGACGTGGCGGCAACGATCAGCACCGAGGTGCGTGCCCTGCACGCGCTCGGCCGCAAGACCGGGCGCCTCGGACGAATCGGGATGGGACTGGATACCTGGTCCCCCAACATCAACATCTTCAGGGATCCCCGTTGGGGACGCGGACAGGAGACGTACGGCGAGGATCCGTTCCTGACGGCGCGCATGGCGGTTGCTTTCGTGCGCGGCATGCAGGGGCCCGATCCGGATCATCCGAACGTCATCGCCTCGCCGAAGCACTTCGCCGTGCACAGCGGCCCCGAGTCCACGCGTCACGAAGCGAACGTCTACGTGTCGCCGCACGATCTCGAGGACACGTACCTGCCTGCGTTTCGCGCGGCCATCGTCGAGGCGCGCGCCGGCTCCATCATGTGTGCGTACAACCGCGTGAATGGACAGCCCGCGTGCGCGAATGATCTGCTGCTGAAGGAGCGCCTGCGCGACGCCTGGAAGTTCAAGGGCTACGTCGTCTCGGATTGCGATGCGGTCCGCGACATCAGCAGCAATCACAAGTACGCGCCGGATGCGGCGGCTGCCGCTGCGGTGGCCTTGAAGACTGGCGTCGACAACGAGTGCAACACGGCGACGCTTTCGGACATCGGCGGCCTTGCCAATC
>DASZSS010000279.1:0-4644 GCA_035548535.1 Steroidobacteraceae bacterium | reverse complement strand
GCACGAGCAGCTCAAAGCCGAGTTCCTCGCCGCACAGGCGCGCGTGGCAGCCGCGGAGTCGGACCTCGAAGGCTCGCAGTTGAAGCTGCAGTACACGCGCGTGCTTGCGCCCGATGACGGCGTGATCACCGCGCGCACGGTAGTCGTCGGGCAGATCGCGCAAGCGGGGGCCGAAATGCTGCGTCTCCTGCGCCAGAGCCGGGTCGAATGGCGTGCCGAGGTACCCGAAGCGCGCATGCGCGAACTGAAAGTCGGCCAGACGGCGCGCATCACGATGGCTGACGGCACGCAGGTCGTCGGCAAGGTGCGCGCAGTCGCGCCGACCGTGCAGAGCGGCACGCGCACGGGTCTGGTCTATGTCGATCTGCCGAAGTCGGAAAACGCGCGGCCCGGCATGTTTGCGCGCGGCGAAATCGAGATCACGCGCGCGGCGAGCGCAACGCTGCCGCTCGCGAGCGTGATCGTGCGTGACGGCTACAGTTACGTCTTCGTCGTGAACGACAAGCAGGGCGTCGAGCGGCGCCGCATCGAGACGGGCACGGTGCGCGACGGCCGCGTCGAAGTGCTTTCCGGCCTGCAGCCGACGGAGCGCGTGGTCGAGCGTGGCGCGGGCTTTCTGAAGGATGGCGATCGCATTCGCGTCGTCGAGACGGACGAGCCGGGCGCCACGTCCGCCGCCCGCGCCCCGAGCGCGAAGAGCAACACATGAACCTCGTCACCTGGTCGATTCACCGGCCGGTGCCGGTCATGGTGCTGTTCGTCGCGATGACGCTCGCTGGCATCGTCGGCTTCAAGAAGCTCGGCGTGCAGGACCGGCCGGACATGGACATTCCGACCGTCACGGTGACCGTGAACTACCCGGGCGTGCCGCCCTCGCAGCTCGAAACGGAAGTCACACGCAAGATCGAGGATTCGGTCGCGAGCGCGACGGGCATCGATCACATCCGGTCGACCGTCACCGAAGGCGTCTCGCAGACGACGATCGAGTTCGAGCTCGAGCGCGATGTGAACGAAGCCGTCGACGACGTGCGCGACGCCGTGACGCGCATCCGCTCGGATCTGCCTGCCGAAATCGAAGAACCGATCATCTCCCGGGTGACGACCGCGGGCTCGCCTGTCGTCACCTATGGCGTGTTCTCGCCTAGCATGAGCGAGGCGGAGCTCTCGTGGTTCGTCGATCTCACCATCAGCCGCGAGCTCTCGTCGGTCGATGGCGTCGGTGCGATCCGTCGGGTCGGCGGGGTCGACCGCGAGATTCGCGTCGACCTCGATCCAAATGCGCTCAATGCGCTCGGGACCACGGCGGGCGACATCTCGCGGCAGCTACGGCGCACCCAGGTGGAGCTGCCGGGCGGTGAAGCGCGCATCGGCGATCAGGAGCAAAGCGTGCGCACCGTGGCGACCGCGTCGTCGGTGCAAGACTTGGCCGCGCTGCCGATCGTGCTACCCGACATGCGCACCGTGCGCCTCGACGCGCTGGCCGAAGTGAAAGACCAGGCCGCGGAGCAGCGCCAGCTCGCGCTGCTCGATGGCAAGCCCCTCGTCGGCTTCGAGGTGACGCGCGCCGTCGGCGCCAGCGCGCTCGGCGTTGCGGAGGGCGTCGAGCAGGTCGTGCAGAAGCTGCGCAAGCGCTACCCGAACATCGCGATCCAAGAGGTGAGCAACACGGTCGATTACGTGCGCGAGTCGTACAAGGACTCGATCGACATGCTGCTCGAGGGCGCGTTTCTCGCGATCGTGGTCGTCTGGATTTTTCTGAAGGACTGGCGCGCGACGATCATCTCGTCCGTTGCGTTGCCGCTCTCGGTGCTACCGACGTTCTGGGTGCTGCACTACGTGGCCGGCTACACGCTGAACGTGATGACGATGCTGGCGCTCTCGCTCGTCGTCGGCATTCTGGTCGACGACGCGATCGTCGAAGTGGAGAACATCGTCCGCCATCTGCGCAACGGCAAGACGCCCATCAAGGCGGCGGAAGAAGCCGTGCAGGAAATCGGGCTCGCGGTCGTGGCCACTTCCGCGACGCTGTGCGCGGTGTTTCTGCCGGTGGCGTTCATGCCCGGGATTCCCGGCAAGTTCTTCAAGCAATTCGCGCTCACAACCGTCACCGCGGTGCTCGCGTCGCTACTCGTCGCGCGCTTGCTCACGCCGATGATGGCGGCCTACATGATGAAGGCGCACGATGAGCCGGATCGCGACGGCCGGCTGAAGCAGTGGTACCTGCGCACGGTGCGGCGGTGTCTCGAGCATCGTCGCGTGACGCTCGGCGTCGCGACCGCAATCTTCATTCTGTCGCTCGGATTGATTCCGTTCCTCTCGACCGGCCTCGTGCCAGCCGGCAACTATGGCTTCTCGGTCATCCAGATCGAGCTGCCACCCGGATCGACACTCGCGGAGACGCACGCGACGGCGGAGGAGGTGCGCCGCCGCCTGACGCAGTTCCCCGATGTCACGCGCGTGTACACGACGATCGGCGCGCCGAGCTCGCAAGGCTTCGGAACGAGCGCGGGCACCGTGCGCAAGGCAACTCTCACCGTGCAACTCCAGCCGCGCGGCAAGCAGAAGCGCACACAGGCGGAGTTCGAACGCGCCGCCTCGAAGGCGCTGGAGACGATCCCGGGCGCGCGGCTGTCGTTCGGCTTCGGCGGATTCGGCGAGAAGCTGCAGATCAGCCTCGCGGGTGACGATCCCGCGCTGCTCGAGCGAGTGGCGCAAGCTGTCGAGCGCGACGTGCGCGATGCGGGACTTGCGAACGTCACCTCGTCCGCGAGCCTGGTGCAGCCCGAGATCGTGATCACTCCGATTCCGGAGCGCGCGGCCGAGCTCGGCGTCCCGACCGAAGCTCTGAGCGCCGCGACGCGCATCGCGACGAGCGGCGATGTGTCGATGAATCTGCCGAAGTTCAACTTGCCCGAGCGGCAGGTGCCGATCCGCGTGCGCTTGAACGACGCGGCGCGCGGCGACATCGAGAGCATCCGGTCGATGCTCGTGCCCGGCCGTGCGGGGCTCGTGCCGCTCGAGAACATCGCGAGCGTGAAGTTCGGCGCCGGTCCGACGAGCATCGAGCGCTACGACCGCGCGCGCAACGTCACCATTTCCGCGGACCTCGGCGGCGCGCCGCTCGGCGATATGCTGAAGAAGATCGAAAAGATGCCGGCGCTCGCGCATCTGCCCGATGGCGTCGAGCGGCGCGAGACCGGCGACGTGCAGCGCATGAAGGAGCTGTTCGGCGGCTTCATCGCGGCCATGGCGATCGGGCTGCTGTGCATCTACGCGGTGCTCGTCCTGCTGTTCCACGACTTCATCCAGCCGCTCACGATTCTCGGTGCGTTGCCGCAGTCCGTCGGCGGCGCGCTCGCGGGCTTGCTGCTCCTCGGGTACGGCCTCTCGTTGCCCTCGCTCATCGGGCTGTTGATGCTCATGGGCATCGTGACGAAGAACTCGATCCTGCTCGTCGAGTACGTCGTGATGGCGCGCACCGAGCGTGGGCTGTCCCGCATGGACGCGCTGATCGACGCCTGCGCCAAGCGCGCGCGGCCGATCGTGATGACGACCATCGCGATGATCGCGGGCATGCTGCCCGTGGCCGCGGGCTTCTCCGCCGACCCGAGCTTCCGCGCGCCGATGGGCATCGCGGTGATCGGCGGGCTGATCACTTCGACGGCGCTCAGCCTCTTCGTCGTGCCGACGGTCTACACGTTGCTCGACGATTTCCGCCTGTGGATGGGGCGCAAGCTGCGGCGCGAGCGGACGGAGCCGCAGCCCGCCGCCGTCGAGCCGGCGGGCAGCTGACGCTCAGGGTGGCGGTGTCCCGGTTTCCGTGATCGGCTTGCCGGTCTCGGCGAAGTGCGTGAGCCGCGCGACCTGCGCCGCCAACACGCTGTCCACCGCCGGGGCGACCTTGGCGAAGCCCTGGCCGGAGGCAAACCCGGTCACGTTGTACGTGACGACGAGGCGCGTATTCGCGCCGTCGGGTTTGAACTCGAAGGTCAGGGCGCCCGTTGCGCCCATCGCCTGGAGCGGGCCGAGGCCGCCGGTCATGCGAATGGCCTTTCCGGGTGCGGCGTAAACGACATTCATGTGCTCGACGAACCCCCCGCCCGGCAGGGTCTCGCAGAAGCACCCCCCTGGCTTGGCCGTCAGCGCCAGGTTGGCGGCGTCCCCGGAGTACGTATGCCCGGGGTCCCACCACCGGGCGATCTGCACGAAGCGCTTGAACACCTCTTCGGGTGTGTTGCCGACGGACGTTTCGATCTTCAGGCTGAAGCCTGACGGGCCGATGCCGGTCACTTCCGCGCGCCCGGCGGCGCTTGCGAAGAGACCCACCAACCCCGAAAACGCCAGCGCTCGCAGTCTGCTCGAACACATGATTCGGTCTCCGTATTCCACCTCGGACGGGGGCCCGCAACTGGTTGACACCCCTCGGGTCGCTACCTAGAATCGCCGGCCTTTGTCGGTCCGGCCCCCTTATTCGTGCCGGACCGGAAACCGCGACTTCGAACACCGGGCCGCCTCAACTCAGGCGGCCCGGTCGTCTTCCCGGTTGCAACGCGCGGCGCGCGCGGCAAGACGCGCATCGCTCTTTAAGGTTCTTGGAGCTTACGTACATGGCCACCACTGGGCAGCTTATCCGGTCCCCTCGCC
>DASZSS010000278.1:0-5667 GCA_035548535.1 Steroidobacteraceae bacterium | reverse complement strand
GCGCGATGCGCTCAACATGGACGAGGTCAACATCAAGGAAGCCGAGATGAACGCGCTCGCGGATCAGGCGCTCGCCGATTTCGCCGCGCGTGAAGGCATCACGCTGCCCGGGGCGGAGGCCGCGCCGGCTGCGCCGCGAAGCATGGGCACACAGACGCCGTCAGCGACGCCGGCGAGCGCCGCGACCGAGAAGCAGGGGAGCTGAGCGATGCGGATGCGAGCGCCGCGCCGGCCCGGCCGCGCACCGGGAGAGGTTGCCTAAATGCCAGCACCGAAAGGTGCGCCGGAATGGGCCGCGGAGCTGTCCATCGCGTTCGAGAGTGGCGCCTCGGGGCAGTTCATCCTCTACGGGAACGTGCACGACCGGCTCGCCGTGGGCGGACGCCTCGTCACCATCGAGCGCTACATCCAGGATGAGCTGCTGGCCGGCTTCGGGGTGATCTTCGCGTACGACCTCGGCAACGGGCTCACGGTCGAGCGCGGCGGTGAACGCCTGACGCAATGGATCCCGGCGGCGATGCGCAGCCTGCCGCACGAGCCGCTCGAAGCCGTGCGCTTCGTCAGCCGCTACGCGCGTTACCTCGGCAATCTGAACACGCTCGGGCGCAGCGACAACGTGCAAGTCGCAGTCATCCTGCGCGGCGCGGATCAGATTCTGCCGGCCGACGGCAGCGGCTTCGAGCACGGCAGCTTGACGAGCCTCGTGCGGGAGTGGGCCTCGGGCACGCCGTTCACGCAGATTCCCTTCGCGAGTCTGCTGATCTCGGACAATCTGAACGACCTCGAGCCGCTCATCGCCTACGCGCCGCAAGCCTCGCGCGTGCGCGTGCCGCTTCCATCCATCCCCGAGCTGCAGGGCGCGCTCGCGCTCTTGCAGAAGCAGTTCTCGCAAACGATTCCGGCCGAGACGGACCTGCCGTCGCTCGCCGCGGCGCTGACGGGCGTGTCCGTGAGCACGCTCGAGCAGCTCACGAAGATGCGCGCGCATCTGCAGCAGGTGTTGCAGTCGTCCGATCTGGCGCTGCTGAAGAAGGAGATGGTCGAGTACGATGCGCCGGGGCTCGTCGAGTTCGTCGAGTCGAAGCGCACGCTCGACGACTATCACGGGCAGGATGCGCTGAAGAAGTGGCTGCGGCAGGACGTGGCGCTCTGGCGGGCGAACGACCTGAAGGCGCTGCCGATGGGCTATCTGCTCTGCGGGCCCATCGGCACGGGCAAGACGTTCCTCGTCGAGTGTCTCGCGGGCGAGGCGGGCGTGCCGGTCGTGAAGCTGAAGAACTTCCGCGACAAGTGGGTCGGCTCGAGCGAGGGCAATCTCGAGAAGATTTTCCGGCTGATCCGCGCGCTCGGGCGCTGCATCGTGTTCATCGATGAGGCGGATCAGACGCTCGGGCGGCGCGAGTCCGGCTCGGGCGACAGCGGCTTGTCGGGCCGGCTCTACTCGATGATCGCGCAGGAGATGTCGGACACCGCCAATCGCGGCAAAGTCGTGTGGGTGCTCGCGTCCTCGCGGCCGGACCTGATCGAGGTCGACCTGAAACGGCCGGGCCGCATCGACTTCAAAGTCCCCATCCTGCCGACGACGACGCAAGCGGAGAGCGGTGGGCTCATCCTCGCGCTCGCGCGGCGCTATGAGCTCGAAATTGCCGCCGCGGACATGAAGGCGCTCGAATCGCGGCTGCCCGTGATGCTCACGCCGGGCGCTGCGGAAGCGCTCGTCGTGAAGGCGTATCGCGTGGCGCGCACCGAGAATGTCGCCGGCGGCGCGGCGCTCGCGCGCTGTCTCGAGGGGTATCAGAACCCCGTCCCCCAAGACGTGCTCGATGCGCAGATGCGGCTCGCGGTGCGCGAGGCTACCGATCTGTCGTTCGTTCCCGAGGCGCTCCGCCACTTTGCCGCGAACGCCAGACCGGGCGCATGAACGGGAAGCGCCGTTCGTATCTCGCCGCGGCTTTCAACGCGCGGCCCTTCGGCATGCCCATCCCGCCGAACTGGTTCGGCCTCGCGGCCTTCGGGCTGCTCGGGGCGTTTGTCGATCCGGGCTTCTGGCTGATCGGCGCGGGCGTCGAGGCGCTGTACCTGTGGTGGTTGTCGTCGAACGCGCGGTTCAGAGCCGTGGTGGATGCGGAAGGCTTCGGCGGGTCGACCCAGTGGAGTGCGCAATACGAGTCGTTGATCTCGCGCCTGAGCGAGGACGAGCGCCGCGCGCAGGCCGACATGGAGCAGCAGGGCGCCTCGCTCACGGACATTCTCACGCGCGCCGGCGCGTTCCCCACGCAGCTTGCGGACGTGCGGCAACTCGTGTGGCTGCATCTCAAGCTGCTGAACGCACGCTCCGCGTTGCGCGAAGTGATCGACGCGGGTGCGCGCGAGCAGCGCGATCTCGAAGACCAGCAGCGCCAGCTCACGGATCGGCTCAGCAGGAGCGACATCGAGCCGGAGCTCAAGGCGAGCCTCGAAAGTCAGCTCACGGTGATCCAGTCGCGGCGCAATGCGCACGCGCTCGCCTCGCGCCGCTGCGAGTTCGTCGATGCGGAGATCGCGCGTCTGCGCCAGCAGCTCTCGCTCGTGCGCGAGCAGGCGCTGCTCGCGACGGACGAAGGCAGCGTCGCGCGATCGGTCGATGCGCTATCGGCTTCGCTGAACGAGGCGAACCGCTGGCTCAAGGACCAGCGCGAGCTGTTTGCGGGCTTCGAATCCTTCACCGATGAACCGCCGCCGCCCGAGCTGCTCGGGCAGCGCACGTCCGCGTCGTCGCGGGCGAAAAAGAAACGGCAACAGGGAGTTTCGCAATGACCTCTCGTCTGCATTCGCGCGCCGCCCCGGTACAAACTCGATACGTCTTGCTCGCTGCGGCGGGATCGGCGCCGCCAGCCGCGTCGCTGCCTGTACGGGCCCCGGGGCCCGCGGGCGGGTCGCGGCGTGCATGGACTTCACGGCGCGCGCGAGCCCGCGGCTCCGCGGTCGGCAATATCCTGACGGCCATCCTCATCCTCGCGCTGATCGGGCTGGGCGGATGGCTGGTCCTCAAGAATCGGCACGCGGCATCTGAATCGCCGGCCGCGGCGGGCGCGAGCGCGCCGGCGGCCGAAGCGCCGACCGGCGATGTGCCCACGCCGATCGAGCCCGTCACCGGCACGCCGGTGCTCGAGGCGGCAGCGCCGTATGTGCCGAAGGACAAGATCGTCGAGATCGACCTGAGCGAATACGCCGGCTACGGCGGCATCATCGTCGCGAACGGCGGCCTCGCACCGAATCCCGACTCGTTCTTCGCCAAGAACTACGGCTTCCAGGTGAAGCTGACGGTGAGTGAGAGCGAGACGTGGTCGAAGCTCAACAACGGCAAGCTCGCGGCCACCGCGACGACGGCGGATGCGCTCGCGGTGCTCGGGCGGCAGTTCGAGGCCGTCGTGCCCGTGCAGATCGGCTACTCGCGCGGCGCGGATATGGTGGTCGTCGATGCCGGGCTCACCTCGGTGAATGCCCTCGCGGGCAAGCGTCTCGCCGCCTCGCAGTTCAACGAGAGCGAATTTTTCATCCGCTACCTCGCGCAGGAGGCCGGCGTACCCGTGCGCGTGCTGCGCGATCTCGATGCGAAGCCTGCCGCGAACGAGCTGGGCATCGTGTTCTACGACGACGCGTTCGTCGCCTGCGACGCGTACCAGCACGAGCTGACGCGCAGCGCACCGCGTCTGAACGGCTGCGTGGGCTGGACGCCGCGGACGGACGAAGTGGTCGAGGCCGCGCACGGACGGGCGAAGGTGCTCGTCTCCAACCGCAACCTGCTCGTGATCGCGGATGTGCTCACGCTGAACAAGGAGTTCGCGAAGCAGAATCCCGACATCGTGCGCGGGCTCGTGCACGGCGTGCTGGAGGGGAATCATCTGTTGCGCGACTCGCCGGATCAGTACATCGGCCTCGTCGCGGCGGCTTTCGGATGGGACGACGCGAAGGCGCGCAACGAGCTCTCGCACGTCCATCTGTCGAATCTGCCGGAGAACCAAGCGTTCTTCAGCGGCACGCTCGATGTCGCGGGGTCGTTCGGCGGCATCTTTCAGTCATCCGTGCTGGCGTACGGCAGCATCATCAAGAACCCAACGGACCCGGCGCGGTTCGTCGACACGAGCGCGCTCGCGGCGCTCGCGAAGAAGGGCCTGTACGCGGACCAGCGCATCGCCATCGCACCCATCCGTCAAGCAAGGCAAGCCTCGCTCGAGAACGATCCGCTGCTGAAGAAGGACATCCGCTTCTTCTTCCAGCCGAACTCGGCGAATCTCGACGCGCAGGCGCAGGCGAACGTGGAATACCTGGACACCATCAAGCGCTTTCTGCAGGTGAGCCCAGGCTCGACAGTGCTGTTACGCGGGCACGTGGACAACGCGCGCATCGGTGAGTTTCGCCAGCAGGGCGGTGAGGAGCTGGTGCGCAACATGGCGCTGCAAGCGATGGAGCTGTCACGGCAGCGCGCCACTGCGGTGAAGGACGCGCTGCTCGCACGTCACAAGGACCTCGACCCGTCGCGGATCGAGACCGTGGGCCGCGGCTGGGAAGAGCCGGTGAGCCAGCAGTCGGATCAGAACCGCCGCGTCGAGGTGCAGTGGTTCACGATCGAGTGACGACGAACGGGGCGCTCTGCGGATCGCGCGAGCTCGGTCCCACCAGACCGACTCGTGCTCCCGCCCCCTCGATGCCGCCGCGCAACGCGCGTAGCTGATACCGTTATCATCCCGACACGCCCGCGTTCGCGGTCTGTCTTGTGGCGTGGAACCCGCATCCCACCGGGGAATTTCGCGCCACCCCGCTGTGACCACAGAACGGCGGTGGCCCGCTTGTTCCGCGCGCACCACAGTTTGCAAATCCGAAATGTGAGCGCTACCATCAAAACACGTCGAGTCACGCCGGCGGCACTGGGGCGCCGCCGCGACAACCGTCGTCAGGTCTCGATCAAGGGGGGAACATGCGTAGACGTGCGTTCGCGAAGAGTCGCTTGGGGTCGGCGCTGGCCGGCTCGACTTGCTTGCTCACCATCGCCGGCACCGCCGGCGCTCAACAGGCACCCGCCACACCATCCCGACCGGCCGAGCAGCTCGAAGAAGTGGTGGTCACGGGCATCCGGGCGAGCCTCCAGAGCTCGACCGAGGCCAAGAAGGAGTCGACGGGGTTCAGCGATTCGATCTTCGCGGAAGACATCGGCAAGTTTCCCGATACGAACATCGCCGAATCCTTCAATCGCGTGCCTGGCATCACGATCACCCGCGAGATCTCCGGCGAAGGCGTGAACATCGCGATCCGCGGGCTCGGCACGAACTTCACGCGCATCCTGCTGAACAACGCGCCGGTGGCCGTTGCATCGACGGGCCGTACGGATGCGCAGAGCACAAATCGCGAAGTCGACCTCGACCTGTTCCCGACGGAGCTCTTCACGCAGCTCACGGTGCACAAGAGCTCGTCCGCGAGCATGTTGGAAGGCGGCGCCGCCGGCACCGTCAACATGCGCAGCGCGCGGCCCTTCGATGGCGGCGGCGGGCAGCACGTGACGTTTGCCTTGCAAGGCATGGACAGCAGCACCGCGGATTCGTACGGCAAGCGCGGCTCGGTGCTCGCAAGCAAGACGTGGGACACGTTCGGCGCGCTGATCGGTCTCGCCGGTGTACGCAACAAAGTACG